>JAFSHA010000049.1 GCA_017440565.1 Eggerthellaceae bacterium
ACGAGCCGACGAATCATCTCGATCTGGGCTCGATCGAGGCTTTGGAGCGCGTGCTCAGAAGCTACCCGGGGGCACTGCTTCTCGTGTCTCACGACACGAGGCTCGTTCGCGCCGTCACGAACATCACGTGGACGATAAGGGGGAGCATCGACGGGTTCAGACTCGTACTGAGCTAGCCGACTGTTGATTCAGGGCGTAAACCTAGCCGGCACAGTCCGTGAGCATAAGTGAAAGCGGCGGCGTGAACCGTCGCGGCAGTGCTCGACAAGCTCTGTGCCGAGGAGCCACTTGGGGAGTGACACCGCGACCATGCGCTCGTTGAGGCAGCAAGGTAGGCGGCGATGTCTTCCTTCGTTTCCAGGTATTCGCTTGCATCCCATTCGCTCGTCCTAGCATTGGTCATCATGCCCACTTCGACTGTGCGGGACGAGGATGAAGTGGCCGTCGACTTCATGGACCGCGTCGAGTACGCCGTGCTTGACCTCCCGAAATAAGCAATGTGGGCGCTATAATGGCGGCAGCGTGCTGGAGGAATGGCTGGAGGTTGTCATGGCGCGGTTGTACAACGGAATGACCGAGGAAGAAATCCTCGCAGCGGGAAAGACGTTTTGCCTGGGTACGCCCGAAGTGGCGGCGCGGCGCATCGGCGTCAAGAAGACGCTCGACGCCATCAATGACGGTGACTGGGAGAATCCCGAGGATCGCGTGGCCTACATGCGCACCGTGTTTGGCGCCCTGGGCGAGAACCCCTTCATTCTCGAACCCATCAGCTACGTTGCCGGCAGGAACTTGTATCTGGGCGACAACGTATTCATCAATTCGAACGTCACCTTCATCGACGTTGCTCCCATCACCATCGGCGACCACGCCATGATCGCCCCTGGTTGCGTGCTCACCACGGTCGATCACCCCAAGTCGCCCAAGGCCCGCCGTAACTTTACCTCGTTTGCGGCACCCATCACCATCGGCCGTGACGTGTGGATCGGCGCGAACTGCACGGTGTTTCCCGGCGTGACCATCGGCAACAACGTCATCATCGGCGCCAATTCCGTCGTGAACCACGACATCCCCGACAACTCGGTAGTGGCTGGCGCCCCCGCGCGTCTTATCCGCACGATCGAGGACGACACCGAGTAGCCGCACGATTGGGGCAGGGGTCGCACCTCTGTTTCCAGTTCGCCATGCGCCAACGGGGGCGTTTCCGAGCTTTGCCTGTGCGAAAAGTCGACTTGTGCAGGAATTTCTGCCATTTTTGGCCTTCTCGCTCGGTCGCGCACGTGTTCCTGCGAAGACGAATTTGCATTTCCGCAGGTCATGAGACTGGCAATCCATTCGCTTTTGCTTGCTTCGTCGATTTGGGGAGGAAAAATCCTGCATAAGTCGACTTTTCGCACAGAGGCGGCGTTGCTGGTACAATCGGCGCAGACATAAGATGGCCGCGTGCGGAGGCAAGCTCGAAAGCGGCCTGTTTTGGACTGAGCCGAGGGGGCGAGTCATGATCAACTGGGCTGAAATCAACGAGGATTTTCTCGCCGTTGCCAAGGACTACCAGGATCGCTATGACGGCAAGGGGCATTTCCGTAAACCCGGAGAAGAGGCGCCAGCGGAAGATGAGGCTGCCTCTGACGGTATTCGGGGTCCGCAATGCGCGAACGTATACGCGAAGTTCGAGACGACCATTTCCGTGGGCGAGCCCGCTTCGCCTGATGGCGGGGTGCCCGTTCGCTTCGAAGTGCGGGAGGGCGAGCGTGTGCGCTGGGCCCTTGGCTGGCTTCCGACCTGCTCCGTTTCCGAGTGGGAGGGGTTTGACGAAGGCGAGCTTGCGCAGGTGTGCGCGTATCTGAAGCGCAACGCGCTTTCCATGCTCGAGGGCCAAATCGGCTGGGCGCAGTGAGCGATTGCGATGAGCTAGGGATGTAGAACATGGCCTCAGGAGAAAAGACGCGCGGAAAGCAGACCGCGACCAGCGCTTATCTGTGCTGCAAATACGATTCCCCCATGGGGATGATCACCCTCGCCGCAGGCGATGACGGCTTGAAGGGCTTGTGGTTCGACGAGCAGCGTTACTTCGGTGGCACGCTCGACGCCCCCATGGAGCCGGGTGACAACGTTCATCTTCAAGCTGCTCGTGCGTGGCTGGACGAATACTTCGCCGGCGGAAACCCCGATGTGGCACGCCTTTCGCTTGCGCCTATTGGCAGCGCGTATCGTCAGGTTGTCTGGCAGTTGCTGCGCGAGATTCCGTTTGGGCAGGTGCGCACCTACGGCGAGATTGCCGCGGAAGCCGCCCGGCGTATGGGCAAAGAGCGCGGCAGTGCGCGGGCTGTTGGGGGCGCGGTCGGGCATAACCCCATCAGCATTATCGTTCCCTGCCATCGCGTGATGGGCGCGGGTGGCAACCTGACCGGCTTCGGCGGGGGCATTGCGCGCAAGCTGCAGCTGCTCGAGCACGAGGGCGCCGACTGCGCTGGCTTCTACGTTCCCAAGCACAGCACCGCGCCTTAGGCTTCGGGTTCCGTTCAAAACAACCCACCCCACACTTTGTTTTTGTAAAAGTGTGGGGACGCAGGCACCCGAATCGGGATAATTGATCCAAGGAGTCGAGGCTTTGGGCCGTTAAACCGCGTATCCTTAACAGCGGAGTGTGTTGCACCCTCGTTTGAAGGATGATTTGAACGGAGGTAGTGTAGGTGTCAACCCAAGTGACGAACTATCAGTGCCCCGCGTGTACCGGCCCGTTGCATTTCGAGACGAGCACGGGAAGGCTCGAGTGCGCGTACTGCGCCTCGGTGTTTACGACAGAAGAGGTCGAGGCGCTTTTCGCCGAGAAGAACGAGCGGGCTGTTGAAGCCGAGCGCGTGGCCGAGGAGAAAGCCGCCGAGGCGGCGCAGCGTGAAGCCGAGGCGGCGCAGCAGGCGGCCGAAGAAGGCTGGGACCTTTCGAGCTTTGAGGATTGGGGCTCCAACCCCGAGGGCATGCGCGCGTACAACTGCCCGTCGTGCGGTGCCGACCTCATCTGCGACGAATCGACCGCGGCAACTGCGTGCCCGTACTGCGACAACCCGACCATCATCCCCAGCCAGCTTCACGGCGTCCTCAAGCCTGACTACGTCATTCCCTTCAAGTTGACGAAGGAAGACGCCATCGCGGCGCTGAAGGAGCATTACAAGGGGCGCCCCTTCCTTCCGAAGGTGTTCAAGGACGAGAACCACCTCGATGAGATCAAGGGCGTTTACGTTCCCTTCTGGCTGTTCGACGGGGAAGCCTACGGTTCGGCAAGCTATGAGGGCTTAAGGTCGTTTACCTTCCGCCGGGGCGACTTCATGGTCACCGAGACCAGTCATTTCAATGTGCATCGCGAGGGAAGCGTCGCGTTCTCGCGCATTCCCGTCGATGCGTCCAAGAAGATGGACAACGACTACATGGATTCCCTCGAGCCGTATGATTACGGCGAGATGCAGCCTTTCTCGACGGCGTATCTGCCCGGCTTCTTCGCCGATAAGTACGACGACACTGTCGAGGAATGCAGCGAGCGAGCCGACACGCGCGCCCGTACGACGTTGGTCGAGAGCCTGAGGTCGACGGTGGGCGGCTATGAGGTGGTGTTCGAGAGGGGCGATTTCGTCAACCTCAAACGCGGCGAGGTGAAGTACGCCCTGCTTCCCGTGTGGCTGCTCAACACGACGTGGAACGGCCAGCGATACGTGTTCACCATGAACGGCCAGACGGGCAAGTTCGTGGGGCATCTGCCAACCGACAAGGGCCTTCGTCGATCTATGTGGCTGAAGGTGTATGGTGTGGCCTTCGTCGCCTGCCTCGGGCTTGCGGTGGGCTTGGGCCTGCTCGACCTGTTCGCAATGCTAGGGGGTTAGGATGAAGCGTACGTTGAAGGGCATCTTCCTCTCCCTGGTCATGGCGTGTTTTCTGCTTGCGCCCGCGACGGCGCTTGCCGCCGAAAGCTGGATGCTTGAAGAAGCCAAGCTGTGGCACGTGACCGATGAGGCCGACATCTTAAGCGATGGGGAAGAGCTTGCGCTTGAGGAGCAGGCGCAAGCCATTGAAGATCAGTACGGTTTCGGCGTGTACATGATCACCGTGGATGACTACCGCGCGTATTCGGATGGCGGCGTTTTCGAGACCGCCATGGCAATTTACAAGGGGTATTCGCTGGGCGTTGGACCGGGAAAGGACGGCTTGCTGCTGCTCCTCTCCATCGATGATCGCGATTACAGCCTTATAACTTATGGAGACCAGGGCAACTACGCGTTCAACGACGAGGGCCGCACCCGTATGACGGATTTCTTCCTCGATGATTTCGCCAACAACAGCTGGTACGACGGTTTCGCCGACTACCTCGAGTGGAGCGCGCTGTATCTTGAGGCGGCTGCCGCGGGCACGCCGTATTCTGACGACAACATTCCGATGAGCACCGGGGACGTGGCGGGCGCCATCGGGGTTTACCTGCTTGCCGTGCTGCTCATCCCGCTTATCATCTCGTTTGTCGTGATCAAGGTGATGGATGGGAAGATGAAGTCGGTGGCCGCGGCGTCTCAGGCGGCTGCGTACGTGGTCGGGGGTTTGAACTTGACGGGCCAGCAGGACGTGTTCAGCCACGTTACGGTGACGCAGGTGCCCATTCCCAAGCAGGAGTCGGGGCCCTCGATCAGTCATTCGGGGGGATTCTCGGGAACGAGCGGGAAATTCTAGGCTGAGCCGACGCCGAGGCGTCGTGAGGATAGCGTGATCGGGCGGGTGGCGAAAGGGCCGTCCGCCTGAACGGGAAAGGAAAGAACATGGGACTTATCAAAGCTGCAATGGGTTCTGCTGGCGGAGTTTTGGCAGATCAGTGGAAAGATTACTTCTACTGCGAGTCCATCCCCGCTGACGTCCTGGTCGTGAAGGGCCGCAAGCGCGAGTCGGGCCGCTCGAGCAACACCAAGGGCATGGAGAACATCATCACCACCGGATCGACCATCGCGGTTGCCGACGGGCAGTGC
>JAFSHA010000050.1 GCA_017440565.1 Eggerthellaceae bacterium
CGTGACAAAGGGACAGGTCGTTTGTCACGGTAGAGTGATGGAGCGCCGCACTCGTGGTCGGCCTATCCCCTTCCTCCGATTAGGAAATCCAGCACCGTGCTTTCGAAGCCTGAAGCCTCTTCGTACAGCGCATGGCCGTAATCCGGATACATGATCAAGCTGCAGTGGGGTATGAGCTCTGCCATTTTTCGCGATTGCTCGGGGTCGAGCGCGCGATCTTTTTCTCCGCCGATGACAAGTGTGGGGCATTCTATGCGACAAAGGTCGCGGATGGAGTTGTGAGCGAGGCAGGCGCTGGCCTGCGCAAAGAAGCGTTCGTAGGATTTCGGCTTGGTGAGCAGAGCGCTCAATGGGAGGATCCATTTGTTGCGACGATAGTACTGCTCGGTGTACATGCGCTTCAGGTTGCTGTCCATGAATGCGGCATGGTCGCCCCGCCGAGCCAACGAAATCCACTCGTTAACGGACTCATTGATGGCGTGGTGAGGCTCTGCCGAGGTAACGGCCAGGACCAGCTTGTCGATGAGCGCGGGCTCCTCAGCCGCCAGATGCTGCGCGACCATGCCTCCCATGGAAACGCCTAGCACGTTGGCCTTCTGTATACCGAGCGCACGCATAACTTCACCTTGGTCCTTCGCCATATCCAGGGTGGAGTAACCTTCGGGGAGGTCGTTTATCCTGCTGAATGCGTAGACCGTGAACTTCGTGGCAAGCTTTCGGTATATGAGCGACATGGGTAGAGCCGTACCTTTGACCGTGCGCAGCCCATCGCCTAGACCGGGAAGCATCACGAGTGTCTTTTCGCCGCTGCCGAAGCGTATGTAGTCCATGGTGGTGTTGCGAATGCTCAAAGTGCCGCTCGACGTGGCCATGTCCGCTCCCTTCTAACCCATCCGTCCTATTTGCAAGATATCATCTTCGGCCAGGAGAAGGCCTTCGAATGCTCCAAGGTGACAAAGGGACAGGTCATTTGTCACATCGCGTTCGAGCTCGAAGCTACGCCGTTGCGCGACGGACAAACCCGTCATCTACGTCACGCTCCCGCAGGCCACGAGCCAGTTGGCTGGCGGGGAGCCGGCGCCATGGCGATGCCGGCTCCCCAAGGCGACCCCGTCTAGCAGGGCCATCGCACGCGCATAGGAACCACCCCCTCGCAAGTCGCCGGTACGGAAGACGAGGCCTTAACGCCTTTTCACGAGGGTTTATTGACCGCAGGAGGGGTTAGGAACGCTCCCGCACCGTTCCGTCATCGAGCCGTTGACGCCCCGTGGGAAAGGCGGCCAGAAGTTCCCGGAAAACAAAAACGGCCCGAAGCCGTTTCATCAGCTTCGAGCCGTTTTCGATCTGAAAGGTATGTCGTTGTATTAAGCGCCTTCTGCAAAAAAGAAGCGTCCAGAACTGCACTGAAGGCAGCTCCGGACGCTAAGTCGGCCTCGCCATACGGGGTGAGGGGGTCGAGGAAAGGCGCGAGGCCTATACGAGGGGGCGCTTAAGCGGAGACCAGTTGCTTGAATTCGGGCTCTCCGCTTCTCGGCAAGCCCGTGAGCCTGGCTGCACTCATTCCCCGCCCCTCAACCGAGCAGCGGGGATTCTTTCCGCCGTCCCGCTTGCTATCCGAGAAGAGCGAACGCGCTGCGCGCGGCGATACGTCCGGAGTTGCAGTTGTTGGCGTTGCAGGAAGCCGGCACGGTCATCGTGTAGGTTTCGCGGTACAGGTTGCAGCCGTCGGTGCCAGCCGCGAACAGGCCGGGGACGACTTCTCCCTTGGCGGTGATGACCTCCATGTTGCGGTTGGTGTCGATTCCGCCGATGGAGGTCCAGAAGGCGAGGTCCTGGCGGAAGATGTAGAAGGGCGCCGTCTTCAGGGCAACCATGTTCGCCGAGGACTTGGCGTAGTCGTCGTCCTCGCCCTTGTCGCAAAGCTCGTTGTAGCGGTCGACCGTGGCCTTGAGGGCGGCGGGGTCGAGGCCCTGGAGCTGGGCGAGCTCCTCGATGGTGTCGGCCTTGTAAATGTTCTTGCCGGGGCACTTCGCAACGGCGTCGTCCATGTCGGCCTGCAGCTGGCCGTAGGGGGAGCGGGCCTCGAACTCGTCGATGATGTCCTGGCTCATCAGCATGTAGGAGGCCTTCTGGGAGTGGACGGCGTTGGAGTTGCAGCCCGGGGCAAACGAGCCAGCGTCCTCGCTGACGTAGCGCACGCCGTCCTGGTTGACCCAGAGGACCGGGCCGCCGCGGTGGATGGTCTGGCTCATGGTCGCGAAGAAGTCGATGCCGAACGAGAAGGGCTCGCGCAGGAAGCAGCGCTCGCGCGAGACGTCGTGCGCGCCGGCCGAGATGGCCATGCGGAGGCCGTCGCCGTCGTGGCCCGGGATGCCGTGGTCGTTGGAGTAGGTGAGGTCGTAGCCGCGCTCCGCCATGATCTCGGCATTGTTGGCGTAGCCGCCGGAGGCCAGGATGACCGCCTTGGCGTTCACCTGGAGAATGCTGCCGTCCTCCTTCTGCGCGTAGAGGCCCTTGACGACGCCCTCCTCGATGATGAGGTCGAGGGCGGGAGTGCTGGTCATGACGGTGGCGCCGAGCTTCTGGGCGCTCTCCACCATGGGCTCGATGTAGTTGCTGCCCTTGCCGTCCACGAACCAGTGGAAGGCGTCGAACTTGCCCAGGCCGTGGTAGTTGTCGACGACGCCGGAGAACTTGACGCCGTGGGAGACCATCCAGTCGATGTTTTCGCCAGACGCCTCGACCATGTCCTTCCAAAGGAGGTTGTTGATGCGGTAGTTGAAGAAGTTCTGTTCCGCGTCGATGATGTCGCGGAAGGCGATGTCGGTGCCGATGCCGGCCTCATGCTGCATCTTGGAGCCGATGGCGAACATGCCCTCGGTAAGGGCGCCGTTGCCGCCGACCGTGCCGCGCTTCTCCAGAAGCAGGGTGTTCGCGCCAAGCTCGGCGGCCTGGACGGTCGCCGCGACGCCGGCGGAACCCGAGCCAACTACGACGATGTCAACGTCGATGACCTCTGCCGGGTCATACGAGACGGCCTGATCGGCGGAAGAAGGCTCTTCCCCGTCGGTTTTCGGGGCGCATCCCGCCAACGCGCCCATGGTTGCGGTCGTCGCCAAGGCGATGCCGGCACCCTGCAGAAAGCTTCTTCTGGAAATTCCCCTCATGTCTTTTCCCCTCTCGATAACGCTTGCATTAGCGGTCTTTCATGGGTTAACTTTTTGAAAGACGAGTACAGGTTACCCTGATTCGTCGAGGTTCGAAATCGGGAAAGACGGGGGATTGCCCCCCATCTGACCTCGGAATTTGTCCACTGAAACGGGGGAGGACGATAAAATGCTCGCATTTCGTAGAGGCAGAGGGAATAGCGCGGGCGAATCGCACCCCCACCCAGTTCCGCCAATCGCAGCAGAGCGGTCGGGCCGCTGGCTGCTAGCCCATTGCCTTGGCTTCGGGGCTTGTTGGGGTTGGATTCACTCGGCCTTCTTTTCCGGAGCCCTGTGGAGCGGATGCGAGGAGAGCTTCGTCTCGATCGTTTGGCTGGTGAACGTTCTCGCCAACGGCGGGGCGATGCTGACGCTCGGCCTCCTCGCATGTCGGCGACCCCCTTTGGGAGCCGGCGGTGCGTTCGCGAAAGCCATAGCTGGGCTCATGATCGTCGGGACGCTCTCCCTATCCTGCTCGGACGCCCTCGACGGGGCTCTGGCCATCGCCGGCGCCGTGCTCTCGGGCGTCGGGTCAGCCGGCCTGCTGCTTTTGTGGGCGGAGGCGTACGAGGGCATAGCACCCGGCTTCGCCAAGAAACGAACCATTCCGGGGTCTATGGTGGCCGGAGTGGGTATATTCCTTTTCATCAACGCCTTGCCTCGCCTGGCGGCGGTGACCGCAATGCTGCTGCTCCCCGTCGCCTCGACCTGCCTTCTCTCATGGTGCAAGACGAGTTCGGAAGCCGATACGGATCATGCTTCTTGCGATGCGCAAGAAGCTGAACAAGGAACATGCGCAGGCACATGTATTGGAGGCCTGAAAGACGTCGTGTCCCTCCCCTTCTCGGCGAAACTGATCGTGTATTGCCTCCCGCTCGGGTTTCTGCGAGGCAACGCCATCATGTTTCCGCTCGCTTCTTCGTCGGATATCGGAGGCGGGATTTTCGCAGGAGCCGCCGTCATCCTGGCGTGCGTCGGCGCGGTGAGCATCCTTCTTCTGAAAGAGCGCGATATCGATATTGCCTACCGGTTCATCGTCCCGCTCATGGCCGCAGGATTGCTCCTGCTCCCGTTCCTCGACGCTTCCCTCAGCCCGCTAGCAGGTGCGGCCATCATGTCAGGTTACGTCTTCCTCGAGATGTATGTCTGGGCTTATCTGGCCGATCAGGCCTCCGTGTCGAGCGCACCTTCGGCCGCCATATTCGGGATCGGAAAAGTCGGCATGAACATCGGCTTAATGGCAGGGACCTTTCTGGGAATCCGCTTCGCGGGAGCCTCGTCGATGTTGGCGATCGGCGTGTCCGTCCTGATCGTATACCTCTTCATAGTGCTGGAAAGCTTTGCCGCGCAGGATAGCGGAGCCGCCCTCGCCATCAGGGTGTCTTCCGCAGACGACACGGAGATGCCCTCGGAGCAAAAGATGACGGCTGCAAAGGCGGCCCAGATGAATCTGTCGGCGAGCTTTGAGGCCATCCTCAACGAAAAATGCAGAATCGTATCGGAGAAATACGGCCTTTCCAAAAGGGAGTCAGAGGTGCTTTCTTTCCTTGCGAGGGGACAAAGCTTGCAGGCCACCGCTGAACTACTGGGGGTAGCTTACAGCACGATCAAGACACACACGGATCGTATTTACGGCAAGACGGGTGTTCACTCTCGCAGAGAGCTGATCTCTTTAGTGGAACAAGCGCAATAGTTGTGGACTCGTATCCGACGGGGCTTCTGGATAGTCTAGCGCCGTTGTCTTCCTAGCTCGAAAGCTCCTCGATTCGGATGCTTCGGCGCGTCGTGCTTCTTGAAACGGAAAGGCGGCAGGCCGGTGGCGAGGAACAGGCGATAGCCGCACTCGAAGTCATCCAAATTGTCGATTTCTCATGTAGTACGCGATTCGCCTGCGGGCACCAACCCATCTCCTTTAAGAGGTCAATCTTATCCAGCTTGGCTTCGTGCTTACCTATCCCTTCCCCTCGACCAGGTAATCCCCTCGAACACCCGGCCAGGCGAAAGAAGGCCCTCGAAACCGCTCCTAACCGAACGGCTCCGAGGGCCTCTCAGTTCTCAGGCTTTTCCGACCAGCGAAATGTGACAGAGAAACCTGTCCTTGCTGTCACATTTGCTATCCCGAAATCTCGCTCCACCTCTTATGGGCCGTAACGTCGTACTTCTTGGAGCGGAATGGCGGCAGGCCGGTGATGAGCACGAGGCACTCGTCGCGCTCGAGGCGGCCGATCTCGGCGGGGTCGATGAGGTAGCGGCCGATGATCTGGTCGGCTTCGGAATACGAGTCCGAGGAGCACTTCGACTCAGTGACGGCCGTGTTGTGCACGGTCGCCTTGCCGATCTGCTCGGCGATCTCCTTGTTGGTCTTGTTGGACTTCGACCCGAGGAACAGCAGGCTGTCGCAGTTGTCGATGAGGGTCTCCTTGGTGTCCTTGTAGTTCTTCTCGAGCTGGCTGATGGACTGGAGCACGATCGAGGCGCTCATGTTGCGGCTTCGCATGACGGAGAGCTTCTTGTCCGCATCGGGGATGACGCCCATGTTGGCGAACTCGTCCAGGATGAAGCGCACGTGGATGGGCAGGCGCCCGCCGTGGTCCTTGTAGGCCTGCTCGAACATCTTCGTGAACATGAGGGAGAAAATCATCGCGCCCAGGAAGTCGTAGGTGGAGGTGTTGTCCGACGTGATCATGAAGAAGGCCGTCTTCTCGGTGCCGATGCTGTAGATGTCCACCTCGTCATCGGACAGCAGCTCGGAGACCTCCGGGATGTCGAAGGGGGCAAACGCGCGGAGCACGAGATGAGCACCGACTTCATGGTCTTGCCGGCGGTTGTCATGGGCAGTAGGTCGGCCTCGGGGCGCTCCAGACCGCCTTTCGCACGCACTTGGTCGTGCATGCACGGCGGCGGGGGGAGCGTGCCTGCGATGGAAGGCCGGCGTTTGTTCGTACGACAAATTTGAAGATGGGGTATTTCGCAAACTTTCAGAACACCCCGGCTCGGAGAGCGATGCGCTTTTGCCCTCCAGCGTACTCGCACCTTTTCGCGACCCCGCCGCTCTCGTCGCGATGGGCTGAGACTGGGGCCTGCCCCGTCAAGTGCCATGTTCAAAAAACGCGTTGTGGCGGATGAATCGACGCCAAATCATCCGCCACAACGCGTTTTTTGCTCAGAAACGGGCGTGATCTTCTTCGGATCGGGCGTTTCAGCGCGAGATCCATCCGCCACAACGCGTTTTTTGAACATCATGGGTAAAGCGCTGACCAGCGCGCTACAGGGCGGCGTGCCATTTGTGGTAGCCGATGACAAACTGTTCGAGGTCGCCGTCGAGGACAGCGTCGACGTTGCCGGTCTCCACGCCGCTGCGCACGTCCTTGACCAGCTGATAGGGGTAGAGCACGTAGTTGCGGATCTGGCTGCCGAAGGAGTTCTCCATGCGCTCGCCGCGCAAGGCGTCTATCTCGGCCTGGCGCTTGCGCTGCTCGATCTCGTAGAGCTTGGCCTTGAGCACGCGGAAGGCAGCCTCCTTGTTCTGCAGCTGCGACTTCTCGTTCTGGCAGGTGACCACGATGCCGGTTGGCTCGTGCGTGAGGCGCACGGCGGAGTCGGTGGTGTTGACGCACTGGCCGCCCGGACCACTCGAACGGTACACGTCCACGCGCACGTCGGCCGGGTTGAGGTCGACCTCAATGTCGTCGGGCAGAACCGGCAGCACCTCAACGCTGGCAAACGTGGTCTGACGGCGCGCCTTCGCGTCGGTGGGGCTGATGCGCACCAGGCGGTGCACGCCCAGCTCGCTGCGCAGCATGCCGTAGGCGTTGCGACCCTCGATCTGGATGGTAGCGCGGTCAAGGCCGATGCCCTCGCCCGGTACCAGGTCAAGCACGGTGACCTTCCACTTCTTGGATTCGGCGTAGCGCACGTACATGCGATAGAGCATCTCGGTCCAGTCCTGGGCCTCGAGGCCGCCTTGGCCGGGGTTGACCGTCAGGATGACATCGCCCGCATCAAAGCGCCCCGTGAACCACGAGGCAATCTCGAGCTGGTCGAGCATGGGGGCAAGTGCGGCAAGCGCCGCCGCTCCCTCCTCGGCAAACGCCTCGTCCTCTTCCGCCAGCTCAAACGCCGTGCGCGCATCCTCGAGCATGCCTTCGGCCTGCTGGTACTCGGCTATGGTGTCGCGCAGGTTCGAGGCCTGCTTGGACACCTGCTGAGCATGGTTGACGTCATCCCAGAACCCAGGCGCGGAAATCTCCTCGTCAAGCTTGGCGAGCTCGGCCGCCTTCTCGTCAATATGCAGAAAAGCCCGCGCATCAGCCACGCGCCTCTCGATCTCTTTCAAATCCTTCATCTATTTACCACAGCATTTCTTGTACTTCTTGCCGCTGCCGCAGGGGCACATGTCGTTGCGGCCCACGTTGGCGAAGGGGTCGTCCTTGTCCTTCTGGTAGGTCTGAGGCTTGGCGGGCGCTTCCTTCGGCGGAGCCGATTGCGCGGCGGCGGGAACGGCGGCGGCGCGACGGGCAGCACCCACGCCCGTGGACTCGAGAGCCGCCTCGGGCGAGGAATAGCTCATCTTGCGCTCATGAGGATCGTCGGCAGACTCGGCAGGCACGTCCTTGCGCTCGGCAAGCTGCAGACGCAGAAGCGTACGCAGGTAGTCGTCGTACATGCGCGCGGTCAGGCGCTCGAAGGCGATGTAGGCCTCGTTCTTGTACTCCACGAGCGGGTCGCGCTGGCCGACGGCGCGAAGGCCGATGCCGGCCTTGAGGTAGTCCATGTCCTGGAGGTGGGCCATCCAGCGTGTGTCGATGACGCGCAGCATCACCTGGGCCGCCAGCTGGCGCATGGCCTCGGGGCCGAGGCGCTCGGCCTTCTCCTCGAGCATCTCCTCGATGGCCTCGACCATCTCCTCGGCGAGCTCCTCCGGCTCGCCGTCGTAGTCGACGGCGTCGACGCGGAACTCCTCGCCGGTCATGTCGGCCATCCAGATCTCGACGGCCCTCTTGTTCCAGTCGTCGGGCGCCCCCTGGCAGCTCTCGGCCACGACTGCCTCCACCGCGTCCTCGATCACCTTCGGCAGCCGCTCGAGCATGTTCTTGCCGTCGAGGATGGCGTTGCGTTCCTCGTAGATGGCCTTGCGCTGCAGGTTCATGACGTCGTCGTACTCGAGCACGTTCTTGCGGATGCCGAAGTGCATGCCCTCGACCTGGCGCTGGGCGCTCTCGATGGACTTGGAGACCATGCCCGCCTGGATGGGCATGTCGTCGGGGACCTCGGTCTTTTCCATCATGCGCGCCACCGACTCCATCTTCGAGCCGCCGAACAGCCTCATGAGGTCGTCCTCGAGCGAGAGGTAGAACTGGCTCGAGCCCGGGTCGCCCTGGCGGCCGGCGCGGCCGCGCAGCTGGTTGTCGATTCGGCGGGACTCGTGGCGCTCGGTGCCGATGACGCACAGGCCGCCGGCCGCCTTGAC
>JAFSHA010000051.1 GCA_017440565.1 Eggerthellaceae bacterium
GGGCTCTTCGTCCCGCTTCCGCACTCCCCCCCGCCCGTGACGGGCGGGTGATGACAGTTGGCGTATCGTCGGAGAAAGCCCCTCGAACGACCCCGTGGCGGCAAGCCCCTGCTCCGCGTTTTCAGCCGGGCATCGCAGGTCAGAGCTCGGCCTCAGCACGCGACCTGCACGTCGGCTCCAGCCTCATGGCAAGTATCGCGACCTGCACGCGATTGTCCACGCCCAGCTTCTGCATCAGGCTGGATACGATCTTCTTAACCGAGCTCGTGCTCAGATGCAGCTCCTTGGCAATCTGCTCGTTTGGCAGCCCCTGTGCGACCATGGCCATGACCTGCCTCTCCCTCGCGGAGAGCCGGAGCAACGCCCTCAGGGACTCGTCGGTGCCCTTGCCGAAATCACCCCTCGGCCCCGAAACTACCATCGACGGCTCTTCGGGAAGCCCGGCCAGCCCGCAACACGAAGGCCAGCTTATCGTTCCGACGATCGTCCCGCACGCCCGACCCATCAAGGCTATGTACTCGACGTCTTCCGAAGCCAAGAATACCTTCCTTTTGTAGAGCGCCGCAAGAAGGCCTATGACCGTGCCGCCCGAGAGCATCGGCGCCGATAGAACGGTGAGGATTCCGTCCTCTTTGTTCGCCTGGGGCACGTAGTCTTCCCTATCGGGCGTTTCACAGTCAGTAACGACGGTCTCTTTTCGCTCGCGCACTCGCTCTATGCGCGCAAGGGCGCGCGGAAGACGACTGAACTCTCCCACGCTCGCAGTCGCAAGGGACGAGCACTCAACGAGGTAGTTTCCGGCGCTGTCGAGGACAAACACGCCGATTTGATCGCATTCGAGGGCGTTGGCCACCCTGTCGTAGAACTCGCGGAAGAAGGCGAGGGAGCCGACAGCTGCCCGGGAGGTTTCCGCCACCTGCACGATCTGCAGGCAGCGACCATGCCAGTCCCGTCGAAACGCACGCCGATCGTCCATCAAGAGCTCAGCAGCCGTCATCGCTGCAATGGCATTCGTCATCTTCCTCGGGTTCATCGCGAACCACGTTCAGCAGCTCTATCTCGAAGCTCAGGGTTTTCCCGGCCAGGAGGTGGTTCCTGTCGAAGTGCATGATGCCGTCCTCGATCTTGAGGCACACCGCCTCCACCACCTGACCCGTCTGGCTGGAGAGGACGATCCTTTCCCCGATGGGCATCTTCTGCCAGTTGGACATCAACTCGCAGGGAACCTGCTCGATGAGATCCTCTCGGTAGGCGCCGTAGGCCTCGAGCGGCTCGAGGACGACGGCGCGCCTCTCGCCAACCTCCATCCCCGCGACGGCCGAATCGAACCCGGGAACCACCTCTCCGGCTCCGACGGTGAACTCGAGGGGCACGCCCCGCCCGTAGCTGCTGTCCACCAGGGAGCCGTCTTCGAGGCTTACGGAATAATGGACTTGAACCTTTTCTCCAACGGCGACCATGCGACACCCCCCTATCCCAAGCTGCTGACGAAGCCGGCGAGGCCGTCGTCGATCAGGACGTCGCATCCGGACATGAAGGTGTTCCGAGGATCCACGAGCAGCCGGGTGGCGATGCCCATCTCCTTCGGATCGCCGACGCGTCCGAGGGGCGTCGTAGACTCAATGGACTTGACGTCGGCGTTTGCGAGCATCTGCGTTTCGAAGGCGCCGGGGGAGATGGAGAAGATGCGGACACCCTTCTGGCCGAAGCGCATGGTGTTGGCGGCCGTGTGCTTGATCACGAATCGCTTGGTCAGGCTGTAGACGCCGAACTGGTCCTCTCCTGCCAAGGCGGCGAACCTCTCCACGAAGTCGGCCGCATTGGGCTCCTTCCACACAGCCGCCAGCTCCGGCGTCTCCATGCAAAGATGGCCGGAGTTGGAGGCGAAGTTGACCATGACGGACCCCTCCTTCATGTAGGGGAGGAAGACCTCGTTGACGTTGACGGTGCCAGGGCGTTCACGCGGATGATCCCGGCGTTGTCGGCCTGGCCCACGTAGATGCCTGCGACGGTAACCACGTTGCCTATCGGGTAGATGGCGTTCGCCGCCTCGGCGAACTCGCGAACCGATTCTACGTCGGAGATGTCGAGGAGGTGCCAGTAGGCCTCGATGCCCTGCGCCTCGAGCTTCTCGACGGCCTCCACGAGCTTGCCCTCGCGGCGGCCGCCTATGATGACCGGGCCCTCCTTGCCGAGTTCCTCGGCGACGGCGTAGCCCATGCCCGTCGCGCCTCCGGTGATGACGGTGATCTTCTTTTCCATGACGCAATCACTCCTTTCGGATCGAGCTTGAACAGTATCTTGGGCCGTCCAAAGGGCGGCCCAAGATACAGGGGGGGTTACATTGCGATTACGCGTGCCAGCGCTCGGGAAGCTTCTTTCCCAAGAAGATGGCGGCAATTGCGCATACGCCAAGCAGGACGGCCACCGCCAGAAGCGCCGCCCATGCCATCTCGTAGGAGCCGGTCACCGTGCGGATAGTGACGGCGAAGGTGGGGCCAGTCATGGTTCCCAGCATGAAGCCGGCGTAGGATACGCCGAGCTCCTCGCAGATGGGCACCTGGAAGAACGAGGCGTAATTCGAGACGAGCACCATGGGGACCATGTTGATCAGGAACAGGGCGCCGACGATGACCCATCCGTAGAAGAAGCCGCCTCCCTTAACCGCGCCCATGGCTACACCTCCCAGCCGCTGGACTGGCCGCCGTCGACGACGAAGTGCTGGCCGGTGACGAAGGACGAGGCGTCCGATGCGAGGAAGAGCGCCATGTTGGCGATCTCCTCGGGCCTGCCGTAGCGGCCCATCGGGATCTTGGCCAGCATGCTCTCGCCGAGGAAGGCGATGCCGGGCGTGGTCATGTCGGTCTCGATGAGGTCGGGGTAGATGGCGTTGATGCGAACTCCCTTGCGCGCCCAGTGCAGGCCGAAGTGGATGGCGAGGCTCCTGAGCGCTCCCTTGGTGGCCGCGTAAGCCGCGGGGCCCTCGGCCATGATGGCGGCCATCGACGAGAGCAGGATGATCGAGCCGACTCCGTTCTTGCCGCACTCCTCGTGGCCGTACTTCATCATCCAGAAGGAGCCGTCGAGGTTGATGGCCTGCACGCTCCTCCAGTTGTTCGTGCCGAACTCGTCCTCGGTGAAGTCGGCGATGGAGATGCCCGCGGACAGCATCATGATGTCCAGGCGGCCGAACTTATCCACGCAGGCCTCGACCGCGGCCTTGCAGTTCTCCTCGGCGGACACGTCGCAGGCGAAGTAGCCTGCCTCGCCGCCGGTTGCGGCGATCTCGTCGCAAAGCTCGCGAAGGGCCTCCTCGCGCCTTGCGATGAGGAATACCTTCGCGCCCGCCTCCGACAGCGCGAAAGCCGTCGCTCGTCCGATTCCCTTGGAGCTGGCGCCGGTGATAAGGGCAACACGGCCGTTCAGATCAAAATCCTTCAAACCCATGGGGTTCCTCCTGTCTTCTATCCGGAATCGAAGCCGCCGCCAAGCGTCGCTCGACCTCTGCGACGCCCGCTCGGGCCCGCCTTGTCCGTATAGGGACCGGACGCGGGCCCGTGGCGTACGGAAAGGCTATTTGGGGCTCGGGGCCGCGGGGGCCGCAGGGGCCTTCGGGGCGTTGGCCTCGGCGGCGAACCTTGCCTGCTGAGCCTCGTTGTCGATCATCACGATGCTCATCTCCGCGCCGCACGCCGGACACTCCGTGGCGTTCGGCTTACACACCGCGCCGCATGCCGGGCACTTGTTCATCGAGATTTCCGCAGGTCTAAAACACATGTTTACCTCGCTTTTCTAACCCTTGCCTCCGTGGCGTCCCAGGGCTTCGCTTCACGTACTTTCAATACTCGCGCCTCTCGCGCTAAGGAGCGGGACCCGGAGGGGTCCGGGTCCCATCGTCGCGTCGCCGCTAGGCGAGCGGAATGTCGCCGAGGCCTACGTCCTCGGACACGGTGCTGAACTCAATCTCCTTCACCTTGCCGTCGGCGGAGATGGTCAGCTTTCCTTCGGCCTCCGGCAGGTTCCAGAGCCAGAAGTCGCCGTAGGCGTCGGTCGTGGTCTCGAACTCAACGCCCTCGGCCATCGCGGTGATCTTCGCGCCGATGACGACCTCTTTGATCTCGGGGTCGTAAACGGTGCCCGCCACGAAGCGCTTCGGCATGTTGCGGTAGAACACGCGCGGCTTGGTGCCGTACTCGGGGTGCAGGACCTCGGTTCCCTCGAGGTCAAGCTCGGACTCCTCACCGAAGATGATGGCGTCGACATGGCAGTTGTCCATGCAACGCGGGACCTTAACGGGATGGTCGCCGTCGAGAAGGTGGGCGCATCCGGTGCACTTCTGTGGGATGTTGAGCTTCTCGTTCCAGAACACGGCGTGGTAGGGGCATGCCTCGACGATCTTCTTCTGGCCCTTGGCCTTGACGGGGTCGATGAGCACCAGGTCGTCCTCGCGGCGGTACACGGCGCCGTTCTTGGCGGCCTTCATGCAGGGGGCGTTCTCGCAGTGGTTGCACATGGTGGGGATGTAGGACACCTTCACGTGCGGGATGCGGCCGCGCTCGGTCTGGTTGACCTTCATCCAGAACTGGCCGGTCTCCGGCTGGGCGTCAGCGTAGGGGAGCCAGCTGTTGCCGCAATGCTCGTCCTTGCAGCCGATCTGGCAGTCATGGCAGCCGACGCATTTTTTCAAGTCAATGAGAAATGCCTTCATCGTGCTTCTCGCCTTCTCTCTTATTCCTCGATAACCCAGGAGCTGAAGTTGACGCCCGTCGCGGGGTCATACTCGCGTGCAAACGCATCCGGGTACTCCTGCTTCCAAGCCTCCATCTCGGCGTCTTCGAGCTTCTCGGCCTCGACCAGGTAACCGCTGACCGCGAAGCCCCAGCAATGCTTGGAGATGCCCTCGGCCGGGGAGAGGAGGTTGGCCGAACCACCGCGGTCGATGTGCGTGGCGATGGGGTCGACGCGCGAACCCTTGTTGACCATGACGCAGCCGGGGATGACGCGCTCGGACACACGCGCGCCCGTCAGAATGATGCCTCGGTCGTTGAGGACCTTGACGATATCGCCGTCGACGATGCCGCGGGCTGCAGCGTCATTGGGATGGATCCAGCAGGGCTCGTACAGGTAGCCGTCCTTGCCCTTGACCTTCATGGTCTCGAACTCGCGGACCCACGGCACGTCGTCGCCCTGCACGTGCAGGCGCCAACGGGACGGGTTGGCAAGGAGCAGCAGCGGGTACTTCTCGGAACGCGGGCCGCCGATGCACTCGTCATGCGTCCAGCCCTCCTCGGGGGATCCACCGGAAACCCAGCGCGCGATGCCGCCGCGCTCCTTGTCGCCCGGGAAGTGCTCCTCGAGGGCAGCGGAGTAGAACTCGAGCTTTCCGGACGGGGTGTCGAGGGCGTGCTTCTCGGGGTCGAGGTAGAAGCCGCGCATGCCGGGCAGCTCCTCCTGATCCCAGCCGTCAGCGAGGTCGTACAGGTAGTAGCCCTTCTCGCACAGCTGCTCCCAGCTGCACTCGGTCTGCAGCACGTTGGTATCGTAGGCGTACTTGAACCACTCCTCGTCGGTCATGCCAAGGGAGAGCTTCTCGGCAACGCCGAAGCGCTCGCCCAGCGCGACGCCGATCTCGTAGTCGGACATGGACTCGCCGACACGGTCGCACGCCGGAGCGCACTTACCCTGGAACTTGGCGCCGGAGTTCTGGTTGGAGCCGACAACGTCGTTCTCCTCGACGCAGGTGGTGATCGGCAGGATCAAGTCACCGAAGAGGGAGTCGTTCTCGATCCACTGGTGGTTTGTCACGACGAACTCAATGTGCTCGGCGCGCATGGCGTCCTGGAACTTGAAGCCGCCGTTCCAGCAGCACTGGTTGCAGGGCTTCTCGGACCAGACCATGCGGATCTCGGTGCCACCCTGGTCGGCAGGGGCGGGATAGTGGTGCTCGACGAACTGGTCGGCGGCGTTGACGTAGACGATCTGCGGGGAGCCCCACCAGGTGATCTAACCGTCGAGAATGGCGTGGTGCACCATGGTGCGCGGGATGTCCTGAACGGTGGGCACGTACTGACGAATGCGAGTCAGGAAGATGCCGGGCGTGGTCGGGCCGCTGCCGACCTCGATCTTGTACTTCGTCGGGTGGTTAGAGGCGAGATGCACCTGCTGGACGCCGGGCTTGCCAAGACCCTGCATGGCCAACTTGTAGGCTTCGGTGCGGCCCGCCTCATGGCTGTAGGGGCCGCGAATGTGGCCAGAGCTGAAGTGCAGCATGGAAGTGGGCTTCTTGCCCCACTCGCGAGCGAGGGCCTTAATGGTCCACTCGGGGACGCCGCAGATCTCAGACGCCCACGCCGGGGTCTTGGGAACGCCGTCCTCGCGGCCGAGGACGTAGTCCTCCACCTTGTCGAAGCCCACGGAGTAGGTCTCGACGTACTCCTTGTCGTAAAGACCCTCGGTGATCCACACGTACATCATGGCGAAGTCGAACGCAGCGTCGGTGTTCGGAAGGATGGGGATCCACTTCATCTCGTCATGCGCGGCGACGGTGTAGCGCCCTTGTACGACCTGGTGTCGACGACGTCTTACAAGGGTCTTTCTCGAGAGCTTGCGGTGAGCATAGGAGGGGTGCGAAACATCGACAAGGTAAACCTAGACGCGTTTGCAGAAGAGGCAAAACGCCTCATGCTTCCACGCAGCTGGGCCCTTGACCAGGTGGCTCGCATCGCCTCATCCGCCGAAGCTGCGCTCGATGCCGTATGCGAGGAGTTGGTGAGCGCGGGCATAGGAGCTGCAGAGATAGTTCGCGATAAAATGCTCGATGATTTACGCGCCCGAATTGCAAGGATTTCTTAGGCCATTGCAATTAGCACATGAAGCACGATAAGGGGCCTGCACGAAACCGCAAGAGTTTTCGGAAGAGCAGAGCCACCGCGCCCATCTTACCCCGGCGGAGGGCGAAGATGTCACGACACTGCGCAGCAGGTTGGCGCAGTCAGACAGCGAGAAGCCCCTCTCACCCTCAGCCGACTCCTCTTCATCGCGCTTCTTAGGGTGTATGAAGCTCCGAACCAACTCGCCTTAAAAGCCTACCGCCGACGGAAGGAGACCTCCACCTCGTATCCCATGGCGTATGCCAGATCATGCAAAAGCCCGAGCGTTAGATTGCTCTTTCCCGTCTCCGATCGCGACACCACGGCCTGGTTCACACCTGCCAGCTCAGCAAGCTCATGCTGGAGAAGCCCCGACTGCTTTCGGAGGTCCGCCAACCCCGAAGCCACCGACCTCCTCAAGGCCTCACGAGACTCCGACAGGCCCGCGTCGGGCAAACGCACGACGAAGTAATCCTGCGAACTCACGCCTCTGCCTGCCTCCAAGAGGGCAAAATCGTCATATTCGTCGAGGTTATGGGCGCGCAGAATCTCTCCGATGTTTTGCCTGCTCGAAGGCACAAGGCGCTCTTCGACCCAACGACGAGACCATTCAGGACCCATGTCGAGTTGATTTCGCTCAACGAAAGGCTCCATCATCATCGGGACATCGTCAGCGGTGGCGCCATCGGCAATGCGAATGAGGTATTCGCCAGTCTCGGTGTCATACGAGAGCTGAGCGCACGGCTTCGATTTCCTGCTGCGCCCGTCAACTATATTGAGCCGCTTAATCACATGCCTCACCCCTCTCGGCTATGATGCCCGCCTCACAGGCCACCGCCCACCGAGCAAGCAGAAATATGATTTATATATCATACAAAACCGGAGTTGACAATAAAACGAGCTGCAAACCCCAAGTCTCATCCCATGAAAAAAGAGCGCAGTCCGGAGCTCGTGCCCGTTTACTGAACCGATTGAGCTCCCACCGTCTATGCTTACGATGGGCTAGGCAATATGCTCATCTCGATGAGCATGCGAGCTCTGTGCAAAAACAGGGTCGACTTTAGGCCGAAGCGCCCGACCCTCGGATCCCCGTTTGGCGCATCATCCTTCTGACCAGGCCTTTTTCGGATCATGATTCGGGAAAACCATCCCGAAGGTGCGTCCAGAGTGACGAAACAGGGCCTTCCGCCTCAACTGGAGGTCGTTTTTGCACAGAGCTTAGGATTCAAGCGCGACGGAAAGTCAGGCTCGCGAACAGGCCCGCCAATCCCAAAGCCACTAATCTCCTCAAAACCTCACGAGGTTCCGGTAAACCTGCGTCGGACAATCGCATGGCGTAAGCCAGCCGCCCCACGTTTCTAAGCAGAACGCTCCACGTTCAACGCAACGCGGGGCGTTCTGCTACTTCAAGACCAGCTTGTCGCAAAAGCGTTTGTCCATGCCAAAACCGCTTGCTACATCTTCATAAGGTCGGGCGGCGGCGGAGTGTGCGGCATGATCTCTGCGATGATGCGATCGAAACACTTGAGGATTTCAAGATTCTGAGGACAGGCCTCCTCGCACGCTCCGCAGCGTATGCAGGCAACCGGCGGCAGCTTTCCCGCACCAAACATCACGATAAATCCAAGCTGCTCATTCGCCTGAGTCGGATCGCCATAGTTGATGTAGTGGTTAAACGCATTGATCGAACCGGAAATTCCTACGCCAACAGGGCAGACCTTCGCACAGTAGTCACATGCCGTGCAAGCAACAATCTCGCTGCCACGCATGGCCTTCTGCGCGCGATCGATAGCCTCAAGCTCGCGTTCGTCAAGCGGCTTGAAATCGGAAAACGTGTTGCAGTTCTCCTCCACCATCTCGATGGTATTCATGCCCGAAAGTGTGCAGAACACTCCATCAACGCTCGCAGTAAAGCGCAAAGCGGAAGCGGCGTAGGAATAATCAAGCATAACCTCATCAAGGATTTCCGCCGCCTTCTTCGGAGGATTGGCTAACATACCCCCCTTGACAGGCTCCATGGCGATAATGGGGACACCGTGACGGTTGGCCACCTCAACGCATTCACGTTCGCGGAAGGTAGGGTTCTCCCAGTCGATGTAGTTGATCTGCAACTGAACAACCTCGGTCTCGGGGAATTCGCTGAGAAACTCCTCGAGCTCTTCGGGCGTACAATGAGCAGAAAATCCGATATGCCGCACAAGGCCGCGCTCTTTCGCGCTCTTCATGAATTCCCAGGCCCCATGAGCACGAAAAGCCGCCGTACGCGGGCCGCCAAGATTGTGCATGAGGTAGACGTCAATGTAATCGGTCTGAAGCGCAGCGAGCGACTCCTGAAGCTGCTTCTCAAGATCATCGGGGCCTTCGCAGTGGGTCCACGCAACACATTTCGTTGCAAGATAGAACGAATCGCGCGGATAACGACTGACGAGCGCCTCGCCTAGCACCGCCTCGCTTCCGGGATAGGCCCAAGCCGTATCAAAGTAGTTGCCGCCTGCCTCAAGATAGCGATCAACGAGTTGCGCAGTGCGATTAACGTCGATTGAGTCGGTTGCTCTCCCCTCGAACCGCATACAACCGAATCCCAGCTTGCTGATATTCGATGTGTTAAGTGCCATAGAACCTCCTTTTATCTTAGGACACTATAGGCAAAGAATAGCGAGCGCCACGTGATCTCGCGATACCAAAAATGCCGAAACATTCGATTTCATACCGCAAGTAGGAGGGTCTGTGACCAGCCATTATGCCCTAATTGCACATCCCGCCTCAACTGGAGGCCGTTTTTGCACAGAGCTTCGTATGATGATAACGACGATGACGATGACGACGCCGGTCTTGGCTGAAAAAGGGCGCAGGCCCGGGACATGCGCGCCGAACCTGCGCCCAGCTTTCTGCTTGCCTTACCCAGCTTACGCGGTGAACAGCGCCACGTGACGGCCGGGAACCTGCTTGAGCACTTCCTCGATCGGGCCGACCACAAGCGCGGCCGCAGGGCAGCCAGTAGCGCAAAGCGGATTCGGATCAGCAGCATAGCAGGCTGCGCACTTATCGAGCACAGGCGCCACCATGTGGTACTGACGCAGCTTGCCGTCCACGTAGAACGGGTCGCGGCGAATCACGCGCATCCAGTCCTCGTCATAACCGTAGCGGTGCGTCTCGCGGCAAGCAGCCTCGCAGCCATAGCAGCCGGTGCAGGCATCGAGGTCAACC
>JAFSHA010000052.1 GCA_017440565.1 Eggerthellaceae bacterium
CTGGTCCATGACAACTGGTCATACACCTCGCTGGTGGACTTCAACCGCACCAGCGTGCCCCTGATCGAAATCGTGAGCCAGCCGGACCTGCGCAGCGCTGACGAAGTCGTGGCATACCTCGAGCGCCTGCGCAGCTTGCTGCGTTTCGCGAAGGTGTCGGGCGCCCGCATGGAGAAGGTGAACCTGTCGGTGCGACCAGCGGGCAGCAACGAGCTGGGCGTGCGCACGGAGATGAAGAACATGGCCTCGATCGCCGCCATTCGGCGTGCTATCGAGTACGAGACAGCGCGCCACATCGACGCCATCGAAAACGGCACCGAGGAGCTGGTGCAGGAAACTCGTGGCTGGAACGATGACGCTGGGAAGTCTTTCGCCATGCGAAACAAGGAAACTGCTGGTGACTACCGGTACTTCCCAGATCCCAACATCATGCCCATCGTCATCGATGACGAGTGGTATGACAGCATTCACGCAAGCTTGCCGGAGTTCCCCGAGGTGAAGCGGGAGCACTACGTGGAGAGCGTGGGCCTTTCCGACTACGACGCCGACATGCTCACCCAGAGTCGCGCATTCTGCGATTGCTTCGAAGGGGCCATGGCCGCTGGCGCCGCCCCCAAGGAAGCCGCCAATTGGATCATCACCAACTGCGCAGGTGTTCTCAACAAGCGAGGCATGACTTCGGATGAACTGCCTGTGCCTGGCAGCGCGCTGGGACAACTTATCGGCTTGGTGGGCGACGGCAAAGTGAGTAACGCAAATGGCAAGCGCTTGCTTGAAACCCTGTTCGATATGGATGCGCAAGGCGAGAGCATCCCCGAGGATATGGCTGCCTTCGCCGAGGCTGAAGGGCTTTTGAACTCGTCGGATACCGGCGCCTTGGAGGCCGTGGTGGCTGCCGTCATCGCCGCCGATCCAGAAACGGCACAGGCGTATCGAGACGGTCGCGAAAAGGCCCTGAACCCGCTGTTCGGCGCCTGCATGAAGCAGCTCAAGGGCAAATGCGACACGCAAGTCCTCCGCAATCTCTTGATTGAGGAATTGAAAAAGTAGCGCTCTGGGACGACCGGGAGTAAAACCGTTGTCCCACTTTGAATGGTGAGACGACAGCCTTCACCCCGTTGCCTCACCACGCTTCAACGGGCACGTTTAAAAGGGAGTAAAAATGGCAAACTGGAAAAACCTCGATCAGTTGGATTCATATCAGGAACTCGCGGCCGATTCCACACGAGTTGACCTGCGCGCGGCGCTAGCAGGCGAAGAGGGCGCGCAACGGGTGCGGAACTATTCCCTTCCCATGGCGTGCGGGCTTTCGTACAACTACGGCGCCAAACAGGTGAACGATGCCCTTTTGGAAAAGCTGGCGAATCTGGCAAAGGAAGCACAACTGGCTGATAAATTCGCCGAGCTGTACAACGGAGCCATGATCAACACCGGAGAAAAACGCTTGGTTCTGCACCACCTAACCCGCGGGCAGTTAGGCGATTCCGTTGTTGCAGATGGAGTCAACAAGCGCGAGTTCTACGTGGAGCAGCAGGAACGAATTGCCAACTTCACTCGGAAAGTGCATGACGGCGAGATAGCCAACGCAGCTGGCGAGGCCTTCACAACCGTCGTGCAGATCGGCATCGGCGGAAGCGACCTGGGTCCCAGAGCTGTATATTTGGCATTGGAGAATTGGGCCCGCGCCGAAGGCTCCCTGAAAATGGAGGCTCGCTTCATCAGCAACGTCGACCCCGACGATGCGGTGAACGTGCTGAGCACCATTGATGTGGCTCATTCGCTCTTCATCCTTGTCTCGAAATCCGGCACCACGCTCGAGACGCTGACCAATGAGGCGTTCGTGAAAGATGCCCTCGTCAAAGCTGGCCTCAACCCGGCCGACCAC
>JAFSHA010000053.1 GCA_017440565.1 Eggerthellaceae bacterium
CAGACCCGGTGCCCCGCTCAACCATCGCTAGCGCACCTCGAGGAGCTTCTGGCGAAGCTCGGCCTCCATGCGGCGCATCTCGACTTCGGCCTCGGCACGCTTGGCGCGGCCTTCAGCCTGGATCTTCATCACCTCGTCGAAGGTCTGGATGAGGCTTTCGTTGGTGGCCTTCAGCGTCTCGATGTCAACGATGCCGCGCTCAGATTCGCGCGCCACCTCCACGGTGGACTGGCGCAGCTTCTCGGCATTCTTGCGCAGAAGCTCGTTGGTCATATCGGTGACAGCGGTTTGCGCGCGCAGGGCGGCCTCGTTGTTGGCAAGGCCCAGCGCCAGAAGCATCTGGCTCTTCCACAGCGGAATGGTGTTCACGAGCGTCGTCTGGATCTTCTCGATCACAAGCAGCTCGTTGTTCTGAACGAGGCGGATCTGCGGAGCCATCTGCATGGCAACCGTGCGGGAAAGGTCCAGGTCGGAAAGCTTCTTCTCGAAGCGGTTGCATGCGGCCGAAAGGCTTTGCACCGCCTCGGCGTCCTCGGTGGTGCCGCTCGCCTGCGCCTTGGCAGCCAGTTCGGCCAATTCGCCCTCGCGCACCTCGGTCAGGCGCTCGCGCCCGGCCAAAAGGTACATGGTCAGTTCCTTGAAGTAGGTCAGGTTAAGCTCGTAGAGCTTGTCGAGGGTGGCCGCGTCCTTCATGAGGGAAAGCTGGTGCTCCTCGAGCGTCTTGGCAATCTTGTCAACGTTGGCCTCGACGTCGTCGTAGCGCTCCTTAAGCGATACGAGCTTGTTCGCCTGACGCTTAAACAGGGAGAAGAACCCTTTCTCCTCTTCGTCTGCGTCGAAGCTGCGCAGCTCGGCCATGACATCGGTAATGAGGTCACCCGCCTCGTCGAGGTCCTGCGTGCGCACCTTGGCAAGCGCCGTTCCAGAGAAAGAGGCCATCTTCTGCTGCGCACCGGAGCCGAAGGCGATCACCTGCTGGGTGTTCGTGATGTCGATCTGCTGGGCGAAGGCCTTCACCTGAGCCAGCTCCTCGGGCGAGAGCGAGTCGGCAAGCGAGGGCACGACGGGCGCGGGCGCCTCGACGATGGTGGCCTCGAGCGCAAGCGCATCGTCGGCAACGGGCTCGAGCGTGAGCGTCGGCGCGGGGATGTTGGAGAGGTTGGCAAGCTCGTTGTTCATGAACGGTCCTTTCCAAAAAGTTCGGCAGCACAACTATTATAGAGGAGAGACGGGCTACGCAAGTGGGACGGAGCGAGACAGGGAGCCGGGCTCGGTGTCCCGATTGGGACAGAGAGCCCGGCTCGGTGTCCCGCTCCCTGTCGCACGGAGCCCCAACCCCCGGCTACAACCAGCGCCCTAGGGCTTCATATCGAAGGGGCTTTCCGCCAAACCCTCTCGCGCGAGAACGGAATGAAGAACCGAGATGTCGGTGGACACGTCAAGTGACATCTCGTGATAAGTGTCGTCAAGTAGCTTCTCGAAGGCAGCGCGTAGCACCTCGAGCGTCTTCTCGATCTCGCGACGAGAATTGGAGATGTTCTCGCCTTTGACGGGCTGGTCCTCCAGACTTTCATAGGCCTCGAGCAGCTTCACGGTGGTAGGCAGATAGTAGGCCGTCAGACGATCGAGGCCAGCGATAAGCGCAGGCTCCTCCTCGACGCGCGCGAGAATGCGATCGACCAGCTCGACAATAGCCACGATGCGCTCGCTTACCGCCGCATCGTCGATGCGCTTATCCAGTTCGCGCAATTGAGCTTGGAAATCGCGCCCGCAAGCAAGGAACTCGCGCTGGGTGGGCGTCATGCGGTCAGCCAAGGCTCGGTCACGTGCGGCCTGCTCGGCAGCCCGCTGCTCGTTCGCGCGCGCCGCCGCTTGCTGCTGTTCCAGCAGCTGACGCTGCGACTGCTTAAGCTGAAGGTAGTGGCGATAGGCTTCCTCGGTCACCATAAGCGAAGTGCCCTCGTCATCGATATGCCCCTGCGGAATGTAGCCGCGCTTGATGAGCTTACGTGCGCGCTTGCGCGCCTGAGCTTCCCCGATATGCGCACGCACGGCGATATCGTGAAACGTCAGGACCTCGCTTGTTCCGAAGACGCGCTGGAACGTGCGCACGCGCGACCCCTGCACCAAGTTGCGAATGCCGAAGCCGAGCAACGCGGCGAAAGCAACCAAGCAGACGCCGAACAGCACGGCAACCATAACGCCGGGCACGTCGAAGAACATGCCCGCAAGCAGCCCGACAAGCTCAAAGACGACAGCGGCAAGGACGCCGATGGACCCGAGCGCCACCATAACGACGCCTGAGACCATAAGCCCCGAGGTCGAGCGAAACCGACCCTTCGCAACATCGGGCTGCGCAGCTCCGACGCGCTGCGACCAAACCCTGCCCTGCGGCTCGGGCTGAGCCACGCCACCTCGATGCAGCCACGTCCTACCCTGCGGCTCGGATCGCTGATAGGTTTTCTGGTAGGCCGTTGGTGCGGAGGGCTGACCGGGACGGACATCCTGCCCGCCTTCGCCCTTGCTCGTACGATTCGATTTCATGCGACATACTCCCAACGTGCTGGCGCAGCCGCACGGCCGCGCATCTCTCTTTTCAGCATCATCTTACTACGCCGACACGCGCGACCGTCTGCACTCGATCCAGATTCGTAAAACAAGCGCATGCGGCGCATGGAAACACCCACGTGAAACCCCGCGTGCTAAGATAGCTAAGACGCCGAAAAACGCAGCCTGGCAGGCCCGCTCGAAAGGATCCCCGTGACTCAAACCGCAACGCGAAACGCCTCGAGGGCGCCCCTTCTCAACCATCTCATCTTCCTTCTGGCCGTCCTTGCCATCGGCGCCGTAGCGGGAGCGTTCGTATGGGCGTTTCTCTTCGCCATGAACACATGCATCGACCTTTTGTGGCACAGGCTGCCCAACGCGCTCGATTTCCGCTTCTTCCCGCTGGTCGTGTGCACCGCAGGCGGATTGGCTATCGGCCTTGCCCAGAAGCGAAACGATGGCCTGCCCGAGGATATGATGACGGTATTGGCCCAGGTAAAGCGCAATGGCGGTTACGACACCAAAAAGGTGAAGCCTTCGGCGCTTTGCGCCATACTGCCCCTCATTTTCGGCGGAAGCATCGGTCCGGAAGCGGGCCTGGTGGGCGTCATCGCGGGTCTGTGCACGGGCGCTGGCGCAAAGCTGCGCAACCTGGGGGAAGATTTCCGCGAACTGGCAGCCGCAGGAACCGCCGCCTCGCTGTCAGCTGTGTTCGGCGCGCCACTGTTTGCCATCGCCGCGCCGCTTGAGGGCCTTGATGACAAGGCGGCGAAAGGCGAGAAGGGGCCAGACGCCAACGCCGAAGGCAGCGGCAAACCCGCTTCGACCGAACGGTTCCCCAAATGGGTGCGCGTATGCGCCTACGCCATTGCCGCTGCGGGTGCTATTGGCGTCATGGCGCTTCTCAACGGCATCACGGGCGGAGGCGCGGGCCTTCCGCGCTTCGAGTCCATCTCCTTCGGGAATGGCGAGATCATGGCCGCCATCCCCGCAGCCATCGCAGGTGCTGCGGCAGGTTGGCTCTTCCATGCGGGCGAGCACCTCACGCACGGCCTTTCGCACGCAATAGGCGCAAAACCCGTGCTCAAGGCCGTCATAGCCGGCGCTGTGTTGGGCCTGTGCGGATGCTTCCTGCCCTTTACCATGTTCGCAGGCGAGCATCAGATGCACGAGCTCATGGAAACGTGGACGACTTTGAGTGCCGGTGCGCTTCTTGCCACCGGGTTTATCAAGGTGCTGCTCACCCCACTCTGCGTAAGCTTCGGTTGGCGCGGCGGGCACTTCTTCCCCGTCATCTTCGCGGGCGTGGCCATCGGCTACGGCTTCGCCATTTTAGGCGGCGTTGACCCGGTGCTCGCGGCAGCAGCGGGAGCCGGAGCAGTAGTGGGCGGCGTCATGCGCAAGCCCATCCTTGCCACGCTGCTTCTGTTCCTCTGCTTCCCCATCTCGGCTTCGCCGGTTATGCTGGTGGCGGCCGGCCTTGCGTGCCTCATTCCCCTGCCGAAGGCATGGCGGCCCAAAGAAGAGATGGCCACGCCCTCTGGCAAAGTCGAGCCTACGCCCGAAGCCGCCGGCTCCAACGATATCGCGCAATAGCCCGAAAGGCCCGCCATGACCCCATCTTCCAAACGTGCGACGTCCTTCAAGCATCAGCTTTTCCACGCCCTTGAAAAACCGCAGGAAAGCAGCGGCGCAGCCCGCGTGGTTGGCATCGCCCTCATCGTCCTCATCTGCGTAAATGCGCTTCTGATCTTCATTCCTCAAAGCCTGATGATCGAAACTTGGACAAGCGAGGCCGTCCGCTGGCTAGCCAATGCCTCCGCAATCGTGTTCTTTGCGGAATACTGCGCGCGCATCTGGGTGGCCGATATGGCTCGCCCCCATCTGCCCCGTCTGCGAGCTCGACTTCGCTACGTTGTCTCGCCTATGGGGATTGTCGACTTGCTAGCGTTTCTTCCCGCTGCAGTGGCCTGGTTCGTCCCACTGCCTTCGGGCCTTCTGGGCATCGTCACTATCTTGCGCCTCGTTCGCCTTATAAAGATCACGCGCTACATGCGCGGCATGCACACCATCATGCGCGTGATGAAGCGGCGCCGACATGAGATAGTCGCTTCGTTTATGGTGCTCGGCCTTCTGGCCGTGGTGGCCAGCGTGCTCATGTACGAGGTTGAGCACGCCGCCCAGCCCGAAGCCTTCGACAGCACGCTCACCGGTCTGTACTGGGCAATC
>JAFSHA010000054.1 GCA_017440565.1 Eggerthellaceae bacterium
CATCCAGCGCGCCAGGAGCACCCGCGGCGCCATCTTGCGCCAGCGCCTCCTCGGCCGCGGCAGCCTCGTCGCCGGCAGCCAAACCGTCGGGCGCCGTCGCGTCAACGCTCGCGGCCGCAACACCTTCCGCAGCCGCCTGCTCAGCCGTCGCATCATCGCTTTCGGGCATCTCACCTGTCGCCGCGTTGATGGCATCATCAAGCGAGGTGATGTGCGTGGTGCCGCCGTTCACGTACACCTTCTGGCCCTCGAAGCCCTCTTCGCACGAGATCACATCGACGGTACCCGAATCGACGCTCAGGTAGAACTCGGTATGGAAGGCATCACCGCCCGCATCAATCGAAAGCACGCCACCCTCAATCACGCCGTCAGAATCGGAGTTAAACGCATCGTCACCTGCGGCAATGCTCATTTCCCCACCGCGCACCACGTAGTACGTGAAGGCCTTGACGGCATCATCGGCCGCATCGATGGCAAACGTTCCGCCGTCGATGCTCACAAAGCCCTTCGCATAATCCTCGTCATTGTTCGACTTGATGCCGTCGCCGCCCGCCTCGATGTGGAAGGTGCCGTCAGCAATCTTCACGCAGTCCTTGCCGCGCAGCGCGTCATCGGCCGCCACCACGTCAAGCTGACCGCCCGTGATGACAAGCGCATCCTTGGAGTTGATTGCGTGCTCATGCGCGCCCTCGACGGAAAGCGCGCCCGAGCCGTTGATGCACAGGTCGGCCTTGCTGTAGAGCGTCGCGTTCGGCTCGTCCTCGCCCTCGGCAAGCGCGTAATCCTTGCCGTCGGAAAGCACGTTGACGCTGCCATCGGCCAAGGTCACGTACACCTTGCCGGCATCTTTCACCTCAACGGCCGGCCCGTCTTCGTTGTGAATGGTCGCGCCCGCCAGGACCAGCTGCACTTCAGCATCGGGCGCATCGACCACCACCTGGCCATCCGCAAGCTCGCCCGTCAAAACGTAGCTGCCCGCCTGCGTAATGTTCACAGTCTCCTCCGCGCCCAGCTCGATGGCCGTGGCAGTTGCCTTGTCCCAACTGGCATCCTTATCGCGATCGGAATACGAGAAATCCATGTTCTCAACATCGGCAAAGCCGTCGGAAACCTGCGTCGCCGGCTGGCCCGGCGCGTCAGACACACCTTCGCCCGACGTCCCGCCGCCTTCGCCAACTCCACTCGCGCATCCGGTAAGGCTCAACGCCAGCGCACCCGCGCACAACGTCGCCGCCGCGCGACGCCCCAACAGAGTGCCCAACGTCTTCGTCGGTCCCGAAAGCCGCGCAGCACCAGCTTCCCTCGGTTCCCAAGCATCCCGCCCGTAAGGTTTCTTCATCATGCACATCCTTCCCTGCATCGCACTTCTGTGCAAAAACGGCCTCGAGATGAGGCCGCAAAGGCTCATTGGCGTTCGAATGCCAATTATCAGCCTGCTTTCGCCCCTCAAGGCTCCCTTCGCAACCTTGCTAACGAGCCGTTACCCTCATCTCGAGGCCGTTTTTGCACGGAACCTCAGCGCTAGGCACGCCGCGATGCATCCTATCCCCCGCACCTTAAATCTTCCTGAAACCCGCCGGCGCTCGCTTGCCCCAACCTGCCTTGCCGCTACAATGAGGGCGACAAGCGAAGGGAGGCGCCATGAACATCCTCATAGTCGAAGACGACGTGCGCCTTGCATCGGCGCTCAAGAAGATCCTCGAAGACAACGCGCATTCGGTCGACGTCGTGCACGACGGCCAGGCGGGTGTGGACTACGGCGCCAGCAGCCTCTACGACGTCATCATCCTCGACGTCATGCTGCCGAAGAAAGACGGCTTCACCGTAACCGCCGAGCTGCGCCGCGCCCGCGTGAGTACGCCTATCCTGCTGCTTACGGCGCGCGATGCCGTATCCGACAAGATCGCCGGCCTGGACTCAGGCGCCGACGACTACATGACCAAGCCCTTCTCCCCCGCTGAGCTTATGGCGCACCTGCGCGCGCTTACGCGCCGCCAAGGAGAGGTGCACTTCGAGCGCATCACCGCCGGCGACCTTACGCTTAACCTGGAAAGCTACGAGCTGACCTGCGGCAACAAGTCCATCACGCTCAGCTTCAAGGAGTTTTCCGTCTGCAAGATACTCATGGCCAACACCGAGCAGGTCATCTCGAAGGAAACGCTCATCGCCAAGGCGTGGGGCATCGAGTCAAGCGCCAGCGACAACAACGTGGAGGCCTACATCTCGTTTCTGCGAAAGAAACTCGCGCATCTCGGCTCGAGCGCGCGCATCGAAACGGTACGCAAGGCGGGGTATCGTCTGACCGCGGGCACCGAGGACACGCCCGACGGAGAGGCCTGACGTCATGCTGAAGAAGTTGCGCGGAAAGTTCATCGCCCTGAATATGGCCATAGCCACGCTGGTCCTGGCGGTAGCATTCGGAACCATCTGCTACCTCACGTACGCACAGGACAAAGCCGAGGTCGAAGGCGCTATGCGCGCAACGCTCAACCGCGTTGTCACCGCGCCCATCCTTACCTACGACGACGTGAACTTCTTCGGCGCGGGTGATGCGCATTCCGAAAACGCTGCGCCGCCCGCTTCCCCCCTTTCGCCTGGCGGCTCGGAGGGAAGCGTCCTCACGCCTGACGAAGACGGCCTGCATCCACCGCAAATCGGCGGCGAGGTCGCGCGCGAGAGGCTTATGCCCATTGCGACCTACGTCGTTGATGCGCAGGGTATTATTGTCTCGCTGTCGGAATTCTCGACCGCATTCATTCCCGACGAGCATCTCGATTCGGCAATCGCCGGTGCCCTTTCCGCGCAAGATGGCTTCGGCAGCATAGATGACCTTGGGCTTCTTTACGGAAAGGTCGTCGAAGGCAACATAGCCTACCTCGCCTTCGTCGATGAAAGCGAGGCGCAAGGATGGCAGGCGCTCGCGGCAAGGCTGCTTGCCGTCGGCGCTATCACGCTTGCCGCCTTCTTCGTAATCAGCCTGTTCTTCTCGCGTTGGGCGCTCAAACCCGTCGAAGAGGCATGGGGCCAGCAGCGCCAGTTCGTCGCGGACGCGTCGCACGAGTTGAAGACACCGCTCACGGTCATCCTTGCCAATGCCGCCATTTTGCAGGCTCACCCCGAGCAAAGCGTGGGCAGCCAGAGCCAGTGGGTCGAAAGCACGCAAACCGAGGCCAAACGCATGCAGGAGCTGGTAAATGACATGCTCGACCTCGCGCGCCTTGACGAGGGAAAGCACGTGCAAGCCAACTTCACGCGCGTCGATGTAAGCGATCTTGCGGAAAGCGAGACGCTGCAGTTCGAGTCGGTTGCGTTCGAGCGCGGCGTGAGCGTGGAAGCGTCCATCGAACCCGGCGTGTGGGTGGCGGGCGACGCCACGCGTCTGCAACGGCTCGTGCGCACGCTTGTCGACAACGCATGCAAGTACGCCGAAGAGGGCGGGAACGTTCACGTGACGCTGACCCGCGAGGCGCAAACGGCACGCCTGGCCGTAACGAACAGCGGCGCCGTTATCGACGCCGCCGACCTTCCGCATGTGTTCGACCGCTTCTACCGAGCCGACAAGTCGCGCTCGCGCGAGACGGGCGGCTTCGGGCTGGGCCTTGCCATCGCACGCGAGATCGCACGCGAGCACGGCGGCGACATCACGGTTGCCAGCTCTCCCGCAGAAGGCACCACCTTCACCGTCACTCTCCCGCTTGCATAAAGCCGCAGCATAGCACCACCGCGTAGCGAAGCCGCCAAAAGCGAATCGCGACTAGCAGTAGAACAGGATGTCGTTGTACGTGGGCACGGGCCAACATTCGCGTCCGACGGTGACCTCCATCTGATCGACCGCCTGGCGCAGCGCGTCCATCACGGGAACGATCTCGTACGCGTTCATGTTGGCGCGCTCCTGCTGGTCTTCCAGCTCGTTCGCAGCCCGATGCAGCTCGGTCAGCTTGTCCAGCTGCTCGTTGATGACATGCGCGCCCTCGAGAAGCCTCCTCAGACGCGCCTCCTGATAGCTTTGGTCGGCATCGGGCAGAACGGCACGCACCTCGGCAATGTGGCGCGCAATCTCGGCGGCGAACTTGTTGATGGCCGGCAGGTAGTCACGACGCACCAAGCGCTTCATCACGCGGCACTCGACGTTCATCACCTTGTTGTATTTCTCCAGCTCAACCTCATAGCGACTGCGCACCTCGGTCTCCGAAAGCACGCCGAACTGCTCGAATAGCTCGATGCTCTTGGGCTGAACCAGGCTCGGCAGCGCGTCAGCCGTGGTGCGATGGTTCGCCAATCCACGACGCGCGGCCTCGACGGGCCACTCCTCGGAATAGCCGTCGCCGTTGAAGATGATGCGCTGGTGCGCGCACAACACGCCCTTGATGTAGCGGCGAGCCTCGCGCTCAAAGTCCTCGGCCGGCACGCCCTCAAGCGCATCGGCGAACTCGGAAAGGCTCTTCGCCACGGCCGTGTTAATGACGGTGTTGGCATCGGAAAGGTTCATAGCAGAACCCGGCATGCGGAACTCGAACTTGTTGCCCGTGAACGCGAAGGGGCTCGTGCGGTTGCGGTCGGAGGTGTCCTTCATGAAGCTGGGAATCACGTCGACGCCCAGGTCCATGGACTCGTGCGCGCATCCGCCGTATTCGCAGTCGGCAATGAGCGCATCCACGATTCCGCCCAGCTCATCGCCCAGGAACATGGACACGATGGCCGGCGGCGCCTCGTGCGCGCCAAGGCGATGGTCGTTGCCCGCCGAGGCAACCGTCACGCGCAGCAGCTCCTGGTAATCATCGACCGCCTGGATAACGCACGTGAGCATCACCAGGAAGCGCAGGTTCTCAGCCGGGTTCGCACCCGGGTCAAGCAGGTTCCTCCCGTCAGCCGAAACCGACCAGTTGTTGTGCTTGCCGCTGCCGTTGATGCCGGCGAAGGGCTTCTCGTGCTGCAGACACACGAGCCCATAGTGCGAGGCCAGCAGGCGCATTTTCTCCATGGTGAGCAGGTTTTCGTCAATAGCTCGATTGGCCACAGCGAAGATGGGCGCCAGTTCATGCTGAGCCGGGGCAACCTCGTTGTGCTTCGTACGCGCGGAAACGCCCAGCTTCCACAGCTCGTCGTCGAGCTCCTTCATGAACTCGTTGACGGTGGGGCGAATGGCGCCGAAGTAATGGTCTTCCATCTCCTGGCCCTTGCACGGCGCGTAGCCGAACAGCGTGCGGCCGGTGAGCACCAGGTCAAGGCGGCGCTCGTAGTCCTTCTCGGAAATGAGGAAGTACTCCTGCTCGGCGCCGACGGTAGCCACCACGTGACGATGCGGCTCGCCGAAGAGCGCCAGCACGCGGTTGGCCTGCTCTTCGAGCGCCTTCATCGAGCGCAGAAGCGGGGTTTTCTTGTCAAGCGCCTCGCCAGTGTAAGAGCAGAAGGCGGTGGGGATGCACAGCACCTCGTCCTTGATGAAGGCGTAGCTGGTGGGATCCCACGCGGTGTAGCCGCGCGCCTCGAAGGTGGCGCGCAGGCCGCCCGACGGGAAGCTCGAGGCGTCCGATTCGCCCTTGATGAGCTCCTTGCCCGAGAAGCTCATGATGGCGCGGCCGTCAGGACACGGGTCAAGGAAGCTGTCATGCTTTTCGGAGGTGATGCCTGTCAGCGGCTGGAACCAATGCGTGAAGTGCGTGGCGCCCTTTTCAATGGCCCATTCCTTCATGGCGTGCGCGACGATGTTGGCCACCTCGAGGTCCATGGGCTCGCCGTCGTTGATGGTCTTCATGAGCTGCTTGTACGTTGCAGAGGGCAAGCGCTCCTGCATGGTGTGCTCGTTGAACACCATCGACCCGTAGATGTCAGATACTCGTGCCATGAAAAGGCTCCTTGGGGTTTGGCCGTCGGCCACGCAGCCGGCAGGCGGCGCGCCAATGGGGCATATGTGCAGATGGTCAACAGTTTAACGCTCCCGCGGCATTTCGGAAACAACGACGGCGAAATGAGCGTTCATCGCACGTAAGAGAGCAGCCGAGGGTTTGGGTTTGGGGCAAAGAGCGGGGGCGGACAGCTCGAAGCGCCATCGACACCTCGCCCTATGAAGACGCCTTCCCAAGCCCCACGTTCACGCACGATGCGAGAGCCGGCGAGAGCGCTCGCGCGCAACGTTCCACCTCCCATGCCGTTTCCGCAAGCGTCCACACGGAAACAATCACCCCGGCAGCAACGAAATTCTTCGACGAAAAGCAGCAAAGGAGCGCCATGAGCCACCCCTTCAACAGTCAAGCCGACGAAATGCTCAACGAGGCAATGGACGAGCTGCAAGACCAGCTGGACAGCGCCGAGGAGATGAGGCGCTTCCCCACCCGACTCGAACGCGCCATCAAGCAAGCCGAGGAGCAGGTGGAGAAGAAAAATCCCCTGCCCCGCAAGCCGCGCGACCCCAACGCGAGCGGTCCCTTCGACGCTCCCGCAGGCGCAACGGCAGTTCAGATCGCAAACGCAGGCGTGAAGGAAGCCATCTGGAACACCTTGAGGGAGCACGGCGCACCCATGTGCATCACCGAGATCATGGAATACTGCGATGAGGCGGCCGATCTCAGCAACCAGCGCGTTTCGGCTTTGGTGCGCCAACTGGTAACCGACGGCTTGGTCGAGCGTACCGAAGTGAAGCGCATGGCCTACTTCGAAGCCGTGGAATAGCGCACAGCTCATGCGCCGCATCGAGCCGCGGCTTCCTCTCGCAAAACGGCAAGGTTGCTCTGCCGATCTCGTTCAGCAAGTTCCCGCACGGGAGTGGCTGCTCGAAGAATAAAAGACAACAAAGAATAGTAAAAGCGAATAAAAGCGGGTGCGGAACGCAGGAGGCGAGACGCGACTCTGCACCCTGCGGCGCGTAGAACGCTTTGACTTCCCCGGACCCCTTGTGAGATAGCTGCCATGAACCATGCGTACACACGAGAAGAGCCCGTTTTCTGCCAAAAATTTCGATTGGGATCCCTTCCGTGGACGAAATCGACGATTTGGCACCTTCGAATCGGTATTACGTCAACTTTAGTCCGTATCACCCCAGTTGACAGGCTCGCGCCATTTCGACGGACAAGCACCCGCAAGCGCAGACGAGGTCCCAATCGAAAAAAATGACAAAAAACAAGCCTCGCGTATGTGCGTATGTGTGCGCACCGACAAGACATCCCTCATCGACCCCTGTTCTGGCTTCCGAATCGCTTCGAGCAAACGAAACGTGGTATCTTCTCGTAGGCAAGGACGCATTCAACGAGGAGGGCCGCCGTGAGCGACTTCGAAATATCCCTGAGCAGCTACCGTGGAACCGACCGCGACGTGGTCATTCCCACCGAAGCTGGCATCGAGGTCATCGGTGCGGGCGCGTTCGCCGGCAAGATGAACCTGCGCTCAGTGGTCATCCCGCATGGTGTGCGCGTTATCGGCCCCGAAGCCTTCCGCGACTGCGCAAACCTGACCAGCATCACCATTCCCGGCACCGTGGCCGAAATCGGGCGCGCGGCGTTCAAGGGCTGCTGGCATTTGAAAAGCGTGAGCCTTCCCGCCGGCCTTACCAAACTTGAGCCTGAAACGTTTCGCCGCTGCATGGACCTCACGGAAATCGAGCTGCCCGAAGGCCTGGAGGAAATCGGCAGCCAATGCTTCAAGCACTGCAAGCGCCTGGCCAGCCTAAACATCCCCGCCAGCGTCACCGAGATCGGAAGCGAGGCTTTCGCCCACTGCGCGAAGCTC
>JAFSHA010000055.1 GCA_017440565.1 Eggerthellaceae bacterium
AGTGGTGAGCATCCCCGGTGAGGAAACGTATGACGTGCGCATCGGCGCCGACGTGCTGGCCGGGTTGGGAAAGTACCTGACGCGCATCGAGAAGGTGGCGCATGCCCCGCGCCTGCTTGTGATCAGCGACTCGAACGTGGCGCCGCTGTACCTGGCGGCGGCGAAGGAGTCGCTTAAGGCGGCGGGCTTCCGCGTGAGCGATATCGTGGTGCCGGCGGGCGAGGACTCGAAGAGCCTTGCGGTTGCGGGCGAGATTTGGGAGGCCATGGCGGCCCTTGGGCTCACGCGAGACTGCGCGGTGGTGGCGCTTGGTGGCGGCGTTGTGGGTGACTTGGCCGGTTTCGTGGCGTCCACCTACATGCGCGGCCTGCCGGTAGTGCAGGTGCCCACTACGCTTCTGGCCATGGTCGATTCTTCCGTGGGCGGAAAGACGGGTGTGAACCTCTCTGCGGGCAAGAATCTCGTGGGAACGTTCAAGCAGCCCGCTTACGTGTGCGCGAGCACGGCCGCTTTGGCTACGCTGCCCGCGCGCGAGTGGGCCTGCGGATGCGCCGAGGTGGCGAAGTCGGCGGTTATCGATTCCGACGACTTCTTCTTCTGGCTGGTGGAAAACGCCGAGGCCCTGGCCGCGCGCAACGAGGATGTGGCGGCGCAGGCTATCGCGCGGTGCGTGGTGTTCAAGGCCGGCGTGGTTGCCGAGGATAAGACGGAAAGCCGCGGCGTACGCGAGTGCCTGAACTACGGGCATACGCTCGGCCATGCCGTCGAGGCGCTTTCCGGGTACGGGACGTTCTCGCACGGTGCGGCGGTTGCCGAGGGCATGCGCTTCGCGGCGCGCCTGGGTGCTGCGCTGGTGGGCACTCCCATCGAGCTTGTGAGGGCGCAGGACGAGCTTCTGGATACGCTGGGGCTGCCCGCGCTTTCGTGGTCGGCTGAGCCTGAGGCCATGCTCGCCTGCATGAAGGGCGACAAGAAGGCGCGCGCCGGCGTGGTGCGTTTCGTGCTGCCGCGTGACGTGGGGGATTGGACGCTTGTGGACGTTTCTGACGACGTGCTGCTCGAGCACCTGAGCGCTTGGCAGGGGTCGAAGTAGTTCGACCTACGGTGCGCCGCGCTCGGCGGTTGCGTGTTCGGAGCACCCGCTTTGCTGCTCGCCTTCGGCTCGTGCGCTGCGCTGCCTCATGCTTTTACGGAGCGCCCTTCGGGCGCTGTCAGGAATGGTGTTCAGAGTGTTCCGATCACGCACCCGCCGAGCACGGCGGTTGCGTGTGGGACGAAAGGGTTCTCATGAAGAAGATTCTGCTGATGAACGGGCCCAACCTCAACATGTTGGGCATTCGTGAGCCGGGGGTGTACGGCACCACCACGCTTGCGGGCATCGAGGAGATGATGGTTGAGTACGGCGCCTCGCTGGGCTGCGAGGTGGAGTGCTTCCAGTCGAATCATGAGGGCGCGCTCATTGACAGGCTGCATGCGGCGCACGGCGTGTGCGACGGCATCGTGTACAACCCGGGCGCGCACACGCATTATTCGTATGCCATTCGCGATGCCATCGGCTCCATCGACGTGCCGGTGGTCGAGATTCACATTTCCGACGTGGATGCCCGCGAGCCGTTCCGCGCCGTTTCCGTGGTGGCGCCCGCTTGCGTGGCACAGGTGAAGGGCTTTGGCATTGAGGGCTACAAGATGGCGCTTGACGGCTTGCTTTCCAGTTGGTCGACGCGTTTGGGCGAAGGGTTCGAGGCGCGTGCGAAGGGCAAGATCATCGTAGGCACGCCTGAGGGGCCTCACGCGCTGCGCTAACCTGCCACCTTGCTGAAAGGAGATTCCCATGGGCGCATCTACGCCGACTTCCGCAGCTTGCGGCCGCATCGCGTGGCTTCGCGAGGCAATGGCCGCGCAGGAGATGGCCGCGTTCTACGTGCGCGACGTGTCGAACATTCGCTGGCTCACGGGTTTCGACGGCGTGTTCGACGGCGAGGCGGCGCATGCGCTGTACGTGGATGCGAATCGTGTGGTCCTGCACACCGATTCGCGTTATGCGACGGCGTGCGAGACGGCGGCTGCGGCGCTTGGCGGCACCGTGCAGGTTGATGCGCGGAAGACGACGCACATGGATTTCGCCGCCGAACTGTGGTACGGAACGTGCTCGGAGAGGGGAGAGCGTGATCGCTTCGGCATCGAAGACGGCATCTCGCTTGCCGAGTATCGCAAGCTGACCAATGCTTTCGGGGAGAAGCTTCGGCAGCTGGTGGGGGCTGAAGCCGGCGAAGCGCCTTCCGCACCTCTGGCGTCTGACGCTCTCGACGCTCCCGATGCGACGCTGTACCCCCTGCGCCTGCGCGAGACAAGCGGGCTGGTGCTCGGTCTTCGTGAGGTGAAAGATGCCGACGAGGTTGCGCGCATGAGGGCTGCGCAGGCCATTACCGATGCGGCGTTCGCGTACATTGCGGGCTTCATGCGTCCCGGCATGACCGAGCGCGAAGTTCAGCTTGAGCTTGAGAGCTTCATGCTGCGTAGCGGCGCAGAGGGCTTGGCGTTTTCCTCCATCGTGGCGACGGGCGCCAACGGGGCGAACCCGCACGCCATTCCGGGTGAGACGCGCCTTGAGGCTGGGCAGTGCGTGGTGATGGACTTCGGCGCCCGTGCCCGTGGCTACTGCTCGGATATGACACGCATGGTGTTTCTGGGTGAGCCGGACACGCGTTTGCGCGAGGCGTATGCGGTGCTGCGCCGCGCCAACGAGGAAGTTCAGGCCATGCTGCGTCCCGGCGTGACGGGCAAGGAAGCCCATGAGCTGGCCGAGCGCATTCTTGACGAGGGGGGTTTCGGGGGCCGCATGGGTCATGGCCTCGGGCACGGCGTGGGTCTCGACATCCACGAGGAGCCGGTGCTCGCCCCGCGTAACGAGCGCGCGCTCGAGGTCGGCAACGTGGTCACCGTCGAGCCCGGCATCTACCTTCCCGGCGACTTCGGCATGCGCCTGGAGGATTTCGGCATCATCACCGAAACCGGCTTCGACCGCTTCACCCGGTCCACCCATGACATGGTGGTCGTGTAGGGCAAAGTTTCCGGGACCCTTCGAGCGCTTCCGCGATTCAATGGGCCGCCTTGTGGTCCGTCGCCCGCCGCTCGTCACTCGTTGCCCGTCACTCGGCCGCGATGTTCAAAAAACGCGTTTTGGCGGATGGCTTTCACGCCGGAACGCCCCATTCGGGGGCTGCTGTGCCCGTTTCTGAGCAAAAAACGCGTTGCGGCGGATGAAACTCGGGCGATCTATTGCCAGAATATCCGCCATAACGCGTTTTTTGAACACGGCGAGATCACGCGGGCTGGCCAAGGTGGGCGGCTTGAATGGATCGACGAGCCTGGCCCGTCGACGTACTCGGAATACTGGCTCACGGCGGCTCATCAGCTCATTCGGCGGCTGCAGGGCGCCCGTCAAGAGGGTTTTCCTTGCATGCGATTAGCTTGGCACTATAATTCAAATGTTTCACATTTTTCAGCGTGTTTGTTTGGAGCAGCTTGTCATGAAATTTTCGGATTCCTCAAGCCCTGATCGCATGGGCACCGACCCCTTATGGAAACTCCTGCTTGAGTTCTCCATTCCCGCCATCATCATGATGGTGTTCAACATGCTCTACAGCGTGGTGGACACCGCGTTTCTGGGTTGGGCGCTGCCTGACGGGTCGGGCGTTGCGGTGGTTACGCTTGCCCAGCCGGTGATGACCATCCTCATGGCGTTTCCCATGCTGGCCGGCCAGGGCGGAAGCGCGCTTGGCGCCATTCAGCTGGGCCGCGGCGACAAGCCCATCGTCGAGCGCACGCTGGGCAACACCACGTTTCTGCTGATCACCATGGCGGCTGTGGTGGCGGTCATCGCGTTTATCTTCATCGATCCTCTGCTCACGTTGCTGGCCACTCCCGCCGACATCTGGGATCAGACGCGCATCTTCGTGCAGATCATCTGCGTCGGCAGCGTCTTCCAGTGTCTGGGCATGGGCCTCAACAACTTTCTGCGCGTGGCGGGCAAGCCTAACCTCTCGCTTGCCACCTCGGTGCTGGGCACGGTGATGTGCATCGTGTTCAACTACCTGCTGGTCATCTTGCTTGGATGGGGCGTTGCCGGCTCGGCCATCGCCACGCTTCTGGGCATGTGCTGCGGCATGGTGCCCGTCATCTGGTACTTCGTGGCCGCCAAGGCGGCTCCCTTCCACCTGCGCCTTTCCTGCTGCCGCCCGGAGCTTCGTCTCATGGGTCAGATCTGCATGCTGGGCCTGGCATCGTTTGCCATGCAGTGCGCTCAGGTCGTCACGAGCCTCATCTTCAACGAGGTGGTCACCAAGTACGGCGCCATGGACGCCATCGGCGAAACCGGCGCGCTGGCGGCCGTGGGCGTGGCGTTCCGCTCCATGATGGTCACGTTCTGCCCGCTTATCGGCATCACCATGGGCGCGCAGCCCATCATCGGCTACAACTACGGCGCCCGCAACTGGCAGCGTGTGCTTGACATCTTCAAGATGGCCACGTGGCTGGGCATCGGACTGGGCGCGTTCTTCTTCGCCTTCTGCCATCTGGCGCCCGAGGTTATCGTGTCGCTGTTCGGTCTCAACGGCAAATTGGCCGACTACGCCGCGAACTGCGTCGTCATCATGTCTGCGTTCCTGCCGCTCGTTGGCTTCCAGATCGTGGGCTCCAACTACTTCCAGGCTTCCGGCCAGCCCATCAAGGCGGCTGTGCTGGGTCTGACGCGCCAGGTGCTGTTCCTCATCCCGCTGTACATGTTTGCGCCGCCCATCTTCGCCTCGTGGTTCGGCTATAGCGAACTTCTGGGCGTGGTGACCTGCGTGCCCGCGGCTGACATCCTCTCGGTTGCGTTTACGGCCGGCTTCGTTGCCTACGAGGTGAAGAAGCTGCGTGACCTGCGCGATGGCCGCCGCACCGAGGTGAGCCGATCGAAGACCGGCGTCGAGGTGTAGGGGCGAACAGAGAATGAAAAAACGACGGGGACCTTGAGGGGTCCCCGTCGCTATTAAGGACTGGCTTGCGGGAAAGCCTTTCGACCAATCCGCCGACTCCAGCAGCTAGGCGCAGAGTCGACGGGCGGGTTGCGCCCGTTAACCAAGCGCGATGCTAGCCAAGCGCAATGCCGAATTCAAGCACGCCGTCAACTTTCTGGGTGTGCGCCAGCGCATCCCCATCGACGTGTTTGACGTAGAGGTATTCGGGCGACTCGGGGTAAATTGCCAAGGCGTACGTGCCCGCAATCACGCTCGAGGCCTCGTAGGCTCCATCGACTTGCATGAGCATGAAGGAAACGGCCTCGTCGGGAACCCCTTCCGCGCCGGCGAGAGGGGAGTACTTCCAACTGCCCTCGTAGTAGTTCTCGAACATCCCGTTTGCGGGGCCCCATGCGTACGCAAGGTAGCCATCGACGCCGATGGTGAGCGAGCAAGTAATCTGCTCGCCATCCTCGTTGCAGGCGTAGAAGCAGGTCCAATCCCCAGCGACTTCATCGGGGTACACGGGGAAGCTGAAGTGCGATGTGTAGTCAAGGACGCCCGGCTCGCCCGGCGGGGTGTCAAGCGTTCCGTCCATGGTGTTGCAGAAGGGGATGTAGCGAAGCGAGTCGCCGAATTCGTCGACGATGTTGATCATGAGGTTGGGCCTGATGTCCGAAATGTTGCCGCGCACGATGATGGGATCGCCGCGGTCGCTGCGATACAGGACCTCTCCCGCCTCGCCCTCATAGGGGCCGGTGCTCGACGAGGGCGACACAACCCATTCGTTCACCGCAACCGAGGCCTCTGTGCTGCGGGGAACCACCAGGTAGACCTCGTCTCCTTCCGCCTCGATCCACTGACTCGAGGGAATGGCCGCAACGGCTGGGAAGTAGCGTATCGCCTCGAGGAGGAAGTCCTCAAGGTCTTCCTCCGCATAGCCCATCATGGCCACCGCGCACATGTAGTCGGACCCGATGAGGCCCTGGCGAATCATCGTCAGCTCGATTTCCGCCGCCTCCACCTGCTCGGGAGAGAAAATCGCGGCTTCGGGAACCGGGGTGGCCGGGGTGACCTCGGGGGCGCTTGTCGAATTCCCCTTATCGGGCGCTTCGGCGCTCGTGCCGGGCGTATCGTTGCCCGTCTCCGGCGCCTCGACGTTCGCAGGGCTGCAGGCGGCCATTGTCGCGGCGAGCGCCAAGCTCACGAGGGTAATCGCGAACGTCTGAAAGGCTTTGCCGCGCGTTTGGCTTTGGGCCATAGCGCTGCAGCGGAAAAGGCCTTTCCTCCAATCCGCCGAAACCCCGTCGGCGTAGTTCATCGCAGTCTTGATGAGGCTCATGTCGTCCCCTTTCTACGCGGCGGGGGCCGCAAAGCCCCCGCCGTTTCCTCACGCGCTAAGCGCGCCCGCTCTCCGTTCGCGTCACATTCGCTTACATGAAGGAGGTGCTGCCGTGGCGCTCCTTGCTCATGAGGTACTTGCCGGAAATGTAGCCCTCTTCGTCGAAGTAGTGGTAAACGGTGTACTCGGGCGACACGTAGCACGTCCATTCCTCGATGCCCTCGGATACGTCGCTGAGGTACATCCAGTCCTCCTTCGGGATGCACACGCCGTTGGTGGTGTAGATGGATGCCTCGTCGATCGCGTAGAGCGCCTCGAGCAGCACGCCCTCGCCGCCCTCGTAGGGGAAGCGCTCGGGGTCGCTCATGTCGATGCGCGACAGGTAGACGCCGTCGTCGGCAATTTCGGTGTAGTAGAGGTACGAGCCGTCGATGATGGGATGGTACGAGGGAATCCACGTGATGTTGACGTCGGTGCCGTGCGTGGTGTTGAGCAGGTGCAGCGACTCGTCGTCGGCGTCGTCCTGGAAGATCAGCCAATCAGAGGCGATGAAGTACGGGTAGAACACCGCGCGGTCGATGACGGTCTCAAGCCCGCTGCCGTCGAGGTTGCAGGACACGAAGTGGAAGTCCTCATCGGTGAAGTACAGCTTGCCCTCGTGGATCTGCAGGTAGTCGCACGTGCCCTCGTAGAGCATCTCGCGGCCCGAGCCGTCCGGGTGGATGCGGTAGATCTCGAAGTAGTCGAGGATGTAGTAGAGCCACTCGCCGTCCTTGGTGAGGTAGTGGGCCATGCCGTTCTCGTCGATGACGTTGACGTCGCCGAATTCGGGGAAGTCGCCCACCATCTCAAACGGGGTGGCGCCAAGCGAGCCGTCCAGGGTCACGGCGTGCGTGAGGCCGTAGAGCGTGTTGCCGTCGATGAGGTAGTCGCCGCCGGACATGAAGTTGCTCATGGCGGTGGTTTCCTCGGCGCTGAAGCTCACGTCGTAGGTGGACCAGGGGTTGGCGGCAAGGGCGGCGGGCTTCTCGTCCTGCTGGGCGAGAAGGTAGATCGAGCCGTCCGCCATCGTCAGCTGCAGGTGCCCGTCCTCGGTGAGCTGGCCCGTTCCTTGGTCGTTGCCCAAATCGAAGGTGAAGCTGGTGGCGTCTCCCTCGTACGGGCATTGGACGAAGTCCCCGAACAGGACCCACTCCAGGGTCTTGTCGGCGTTCACGGCCAGCGAGATCACGCTTTCGAGCGGGCCGAAGATGCTCTCGATCTCCTCGGTGGTGAACTCGGTGCCCTCGAGGGTGAACGTTTCCACCACCCAGTAGGTGACGGCGGCTATTTCCTCGGGTGGCGGATCGTCGTTGGTGGGCTCTTTCGGCTCGTCCGAGCAGCCTGCGAAGACGCAGGTGCAAAGCGCAAGCGCAAGTGCGAATGCAAGTGTGAGTAGCTTTCTCATGGCGGCTCCTTAGAACTTCCTGTTTCCGAGCAGGCCGATCTCATTGCCGCAAAACGCGCATTCCTTCTTTTCGAACAGCTTTCCGAAAAGTCCCATGGCTAGCCTCCTCGCCTCTTCTTCGCGAACGCGTTCGGTGCCGTTCGCGCCTTTCCCAGCGGCCGCGTTACGCGTTGCGTGAGGTCAGGTGCCGTGCTTGCGCTCGGCAAAGCGGCCGCGATTCATTCATAGCATCTTGAAAAGCGTGAGTCTCCACACTTCGATGAAGCAAAAGTGTGGGGTTTGGGCGAGCGGACGCCGAAAGTGTGGGGTTGGTGTGGGTAGGGGTGGGAAGACGGGGTTTTAGCGCTCAGGCGTCCCTGCCCGGCACGCTGACGTGCTTGCTCAGCTCCATGAGCTCCTTGCGCGAGCGGACGCCCAGCTTGCGGTAGAGGTTTTTGTTGTGGAACTTAAGCGTGTTCTCGGTGATGCCAAGCGACGCCATGATTTCCTTCGTGGTGGCGCGGTCGAGGTAGGCGTCGAAGATCACGCGCTCCGTTTTTGTGAGGTTGCCTATCCCGGAGACGAACATCTCAAGGACCTCGTTGTTGACGGCGGGGGTGCCGATGAGCTTCTTCGACATTTCGGAAGGCTCGGGGATGCTTTCGAGCTCGGGTTGGCAGATCTTGTTTTGGTTGAGCAAGGTGCTTTGGGGCTCGTTGTTTTCGCTTGCCATGAGGTGGGCGCCGAGGAGGAACAGCTCGCTTGCGATGTAGGAGACCGAGAGGAACTCGAACTCGATTGCGACAATCTGCTCGATAAGCCAGACGCCGATGTTGACGAGCACCGCGATGGCAAGGACGAAGGCGTGGCTGGTCGAAGCCGTGCGATTGGTCGCGGAGGCGCGCAGGATGACGATGACCATGGCGCCAAAGTATCCGATGAGGTAAAGCAGGTAGAGGGGGTGAAGCGGCCCGTATGTTTTGACCAGCGTGCCGCATCCGTTGACCACGGTGAACGACACTTCCTTATAGTAAATCTCGAGAATGCCGGGGCTTGCGGCAACGGCGAACGTGACGGCTGCGATTCCAAGCAGAACGCCGGGAACCCAGGGGCGTCGCGGCGTGTTGGTGACGTTCATGATGATCATGAGCATGGCGGGGGGAAGTATCACCGACCCGAGGTAGGCCAGACGGTTCGCCATGAGCGCCTGGTCGAGCGACGTTGAAATGGAGAGCAGCCAGTAGCCGAGGTTCACCACGAGCACGGAGGAGAAAAGCAGGACGAACCACCGGTCTTTGCTGCGAGCGAGCTTCAGATAGCAGACAAGCATCACGAGGGAGAGCACGGCGGTGGCGGCGTAGATGATCGAGAGGCTGGCTGTTTTGTCTCCGATGGCGGTGCATCCCGTTAGGCACAGCGGCGCAAGAAGCGCGAGAGCATACGCTGCTTTACTGGTGGTCATATGTTTCTCCTTCGGCGTCCCTGGGGGGCTGCCATTCTGTCTACGTTCTCGCTCCTTTCGGCGGAAAATGCCGCGAACCCACACCAATAGTGTGGTGACAGGAGCGTACGGTGAAGGTACTTTGAAGCGTAAGGCTGCCAAGGAGGGCGTGGTTTTGCCTGCCATCATCGAGAGAGGGGTTGCCCCGTTTCGCTTGATTACGTCATGCGAAAAGGCTCTGCCGACGCGCCAACGAAGCGCAGAGCCCACCCCACTCTTTCCGTCGATTATATCGAAATGCGCAGGGTGGTTCCCTTCAGAAAGGCCGCCCTTGTAGACGTGCGGCGTGGACTTCTGTTCAAAAAGGCCATCCTTGCATTGCGTCGAAGAAGACTTTGACGCGCCTCGTAAAATGTTATACGATTGGTAGCATATTACGAGGACGGGGGATTGCATGATCGACAAGGCCATTTTCAAGCTGTCGGGCATTCACGGGATGTTGCTTGCCATGCTGGCGTTTGCCGTTGCGCGTGCGGCGTGCGTGGTGGCTCAGGCGCTGGGTTTGGCTTATGCGATCGTGAACCTGTGGGGCGGGGCGGCGCTGGCCGATCAGGTGGGCTGGATTGCCCTGTTCGCCGGCAGCTTCGTTCTGCGGCAGATTCTGGCCAGCGTGCAGGGCGGCCTGCTTGACCGCTACGCGCGCGAACGCGCGAATGACCTGCGCGAGCAGCTTCTTTCCCGCACGTTTTCCGCGGGCCCGGCGCTTGTGCAGCGCGAGGGCTCGGCTTCCGTAACCCAGACGGTCATCGACGGCATCGAGGACGTGCGCGTCTACATTGGGCTCATCGTTCCGAAAATCGTATCGGTGGTTGCGGTGCCGGCGGTCTTGCTTGCCGTCGTGTTCGCGCTCGACTGGGTATCGGGCGTCATCGCTTTGGTGTGCTACCCCTTCATCATTCTGTATATGGTCATGATCGGCCATACCGCGCGCGACGATGCCGCCCGCCGTCACGGCGAATTCCAGCGCATGGCAAACCACTTCATGGACTCGCTTGCCGGCATTAGCGAGCTGAAGGCGTTTGGGCGAAGCCGTGCCTACGAGGAGCGCATCTTCGCCGCCTCCGAGCGATTCCGCGCCCTGACTATGAAGACGCTGCGCGTTGCCACGCTGTCGAGCACGGTGCTCGACATGTTCGCCACGCTTGCCCTTGCGGGCGTGGCCGTTATGCTGGGCTTTCGCTTGGTCGAGGGCTCTATCGCGTTTCTGCCGGCGCTTGCCGTGCTCATCATGGTGCCTGAGTACTTCCGCCCCATCCGCGAGTTCGCATCTGACTACCACGCCTCGCTTGACGGGCGCAGCGCGTTTTCCGCCATTCGTTCGCTGCTGGACGTGTCGGGAGAGAAGGAGCGGGGCGAAGCGGCGGAAAGGCCTGGGCAGGGGGAAGTCGAAGGTGCGGAAACGGCTTCGACCTTGCCGACGCCGGCTGGCGGGTGCGCCGCGAATTTGGGCGTTGAAGGCGCGGAGGTGCTGTCGGGGTCGTTGGGGTCGTCGAGCCTTTCGGGGCAGTCCGTCCCGTCGCTTGCACTTGAGGGCGTGGGTTTTTCCTATCCCGATTTCCCCGATGCGCTGCGCGATGTGAACATAAGCGTAAGCGGTCCGTGCAAGGTGGGCATCATCGGCGCCAGCGGTTCGGGAAAGTCGACGCTCATGGATGTGCTGGGTGGCTTCGAGGACCCCGCTTCGGGGCGCGTGGTGCTTGACGGCCGCGCGCTGCCTACGCTGCGCGGGTCGAATTGGCAGCGGCGCGCCAGCTTCATTCCGCAGGACCCGTATATCTTCCACGCCACTTTGCGTGAGAACGTGGCGTTCTACCGTCCCGATGCAACGGATGCGAAAATCGACCGTGCGGTTAAGCTGGCCGGTCTTGTTGAGGTGGCGACGCAGCTGCCGCATGGCCTTGACACCGTGATCGGGCAGGGAGCCCGCTCCCTTTCAGGTGGGCAGGCGCATCGCGTGGCCTTGGCACGTGCGTTTTTGGACGCCGAGCGCACGGTTTTGCTGCTTGACGAACCTACGGCGCACTTGGATATCGAGACCGAGCTTGAGCTCAAGGAGCGCATGCTGCCCCTGATGGAGGGCAAGCTCGTGTTTTTCGCGACGCACCGTTTGCACTGGATGGAGCAGATGGACTACGTGGTCGAGCTTGAAGGCGGGCGCGTTGCGTGGCAGGGAAGCGCCGATGCGTGGCGTGCGCGTCGTGCGCAAGAGGCCGCGGAGGGGCTGCCCTGCGTGGGTGAGGCGCATCTGCCTGGCGAGGCGGAGGGCTTCCTCGCCGAGGTTTCGCCTGAGCTCTGCGAGCTTTCCTCTGACGATGCTGCGCGCGGTGCCTGCGTGGCGTGCGCGTTTGCCGCGACGGAGGATGCGGCGCAGACGGGTGGCGAAGGGACTCACGAGGATGCGGCGGCGCCTGCGGCTCGCAACCCGATTGGACGCGCGCTTGACGCGTGGGCGAAGGACACGTGGGTCAAGCCCTTCTTCAGGCGCTATTGGCGCGTTCTGGCGTTGGCTCTGCTGCTGGGCCTGGTGGCGGCCGCCTTCGCCGGTGCGCTCATGTTCACGTCGGGATACATGATCTCGTTGGCGGCTACGCTGCCCTTCACAGTGCTGGCTGTGCACGTGCCGTCGCTGTACGTACGCATTTTCGGCGTGGGCAAGCCGGCCTTGGGCTATCTTGAGCGCCTGACCAGCCATGACTGGGCGCTGCGCATGACCAGCGAGCTGCGTCGCCGACTGTACCGCGACGTCGAGTCCGCAAGCGTGGGCGCGCGTGCCACGCGACGTGCCGGCGAGATGCTGGGGCTTTTGGCCGAGGATATCGAGCATGTGCAGAACTTGTACCTGCGCACGGTGTTCCCGCTGGTCATCGCTTGGG
>JAFSHA010000056.1 GCA_017440565.1 Eggerthellaceae bacterium
CGCCAATATTGGCGATGATGGCCGCATCGTCGGCGATAAGCGCGTCGAACTCGGCGGAGACCCTGTCGACGGCCGCCTGCTCTTCGGAGGTGAGAAGGCGCTCGGCGAAGGGAACGTAGGGCTCTTCCTCGATGAAGTTATCGGTATAGTCGTAGTCCTCGATGATCTCGATGACGCCGCTGCTAGAGAGATCGTCGTAGAGGTTCACGCCGACGATGGCCGCGAAGGCGCCGGCAATGATGACGAGAACAAGCGAGAGAATGGACAGCACCAGGCCCACGATGCCGCAGATGCGGCCAGCCTTCGCGCGACCGAAGGGGCCGTTCTGCTTGATGAACGAACCGCCCAGCACGATGGCCACGATGCCTAGGATGATGCCGATGGGCGCGCCGATGAACGGCACGAGAAGGCAGATGGCAATGGCCGCGATGCCGCAGATGAGGGCGCCGGTTGCCTTGCCGGTGTTTGCCGGCGGCTGGTAGGAACCGGAGTAGCCGTACGCAGGCTGGGAACCGGGGACGTAACCTGGCGGGGGCGCAGTGGGCGCTCCGCCGACGGGCTGCTGGTAGACGGGATTGCCGTAGGGCTGCTGAGGTTGGTAGCCCGCATCAGGCATAGGTTGCTGAGGCTGAGCGGCGAAAGGCTGCTGCGCGTAGGGGTCGGCCGCAGGCTGCTTGGGTTCGGGCGCGAATCCGAAGGGCTGCTGGGGCTGAACCGGCTGCTGCGCAAAGGGCTGCTGGGGCTGCACCACCGAATCCGGGCGCGGCTGCTGGGGCTGCACGGGAGATTGGAAGGTGTTGTTCTGCTCGTCCATGATGGTTCCTTTCGCGTCATGGGTGGGCTTTTTGTCTAATTAACAGGATACCAATTAGACGTTTCGCCAACGTGACGAATACCAAAAGAACAGGTCGCGGAAGCAAGCAGAAAGCCCGCTTGCAATATTGGCGCAAGCGGGCTTGAAGCGTTAGTAATAGCGGAAATAGGCGGCGCAGCTGCCTTCGCCGGAGACCATGCAGGGGCCTACGGGGTTTTCCGGCGTGCACACGCGACGGAACAGCGGGCACTCGCTGGGGGCCATGATGCCGCGTAGAACATCGCCGCAGCGGCAGCCCTTGTGCTCGACGGTCTTTTCGACCTCGGGCGCGAAGCGGCGCATGGCGTCGAAGTCGGCATATTCTTCGCGGATGCGATAACCCGAACCGGGAATATCGCCCAAGCCGCGCCATGTGGCCGTGCAGGTCTCGAAAACCTCGTCGATGGCGGCCATGGCCACGGGATTACCCTGCTCCTGCACGCCGCGCGCGTAGGCGATCTCGATCTCGGCGCGGCCCTCGTGCAGCTGGCGCATGATCATGGCGATGCCCTGGAGCACGTCGTTGGGTTCGAAACCCGTGATGACGCCGGGGATGCCGTACTTTTCCGCGAGGAAACGGTAAGGCTCCATGCCGATGATGGTGCTCACGTGGCCGGGAAGGATAAGCGCGTCGACCTTGAGCTCAGGATCAGCCACGATGGCCTCGAGGGCGCCGGGCATGTTCTTGTGCGCACCGTACACGCTGAAGTTGGCAAGGCCCGCCTCCTTCGCGCGCTTGACGGCCATGGCAACAAGCGGCGTGGTGGTTTCGAAGCCAACTCCCACGAACACCACCTGGCGGTCGGGGTTTTCCTGAGCAAGGCGCAGCGCGTCAAGCGGCGAGTACACGATGCGCACGTCGCGGCCAGCTGCTTGCTCGGCAAGCAGGCTTGAGGTGGAGCCGGGAACGCGTGTCATGTCGCCGAACGTAGCAACGGTCACGCCGGGAACGCGCGCAAGCGCGATAACCTTGTCGATGTCGTGGTTCGACGTCACGCATACCGGGCAACCCGGGCCGGAAGCCAGACGGGTGCCCTCGGGCATGAGCGCGCGGATGCCGTTGCGCGCAATGGCCACCGTATGCGTTCCGCACACTTCCATGAGCACGGCGCTTTCGGGCGCCCACGCGTTAATGGAGTCGATAAGCCCCTTGGCCAGCTTGGGGTCTTTGAATGCCTTGAGGTCCATAGGAGCCTACAGATCCGCTAATTCGGGGAACTGCTTGATGAGCTCGATGGTTTCGTTGGCGTAGGCCTCGTCCACCACCTCGATGGCGAAGCCCGCGTGCACGAGCACGTAGTCGCCCACACCCGCCTGCGGGGTCAGGTCGACCGAGATGCTGCGCGTCACTCCCATGATGTCAACCGTGGCAAGATTGCCCTCGTCAAGCTGCGTTATCTTCGCAGGAATAGCCAGGCACATAGCCGCCTCCTATCACATTCGCAAGGGGAGTCACTCCCCCGTCTCGAGTTTCGCCCATGCTACCACAGCCTGCCCGAGGGAGATGGAGCCGTCGTTAGGCGGCAGGTCGCGGTTGACGGCAGCCGTGAAACCAGCGGCGGAAAGCGCCTCGATCGCGTGCTCCGTGAGATAGCGGTTCATGAACACGCCACCCGCCAGCACCACCACGTCGATGCCGTACAAACCGCGCACAAGCTCGGCGACCATCAGGATGGCGTCGACGAACGCATCGTGGAAGCGTCGCGCAATTACGGGCACGGGCACGCCGGCCGCCATGTCATCGAGCAGGGCTTCGAACGTGGTCGCAGCGTCAAGCAGCACGACGGAAGTGTCCTGCGCCGTGCTGGTTTCGGCAGCCACGTTCTTCGTCACAGCCACGGCGTAGCGCTCACGGGCGGCGGGGTCTTCGTCGAAATCAACCTGCGCGTCCGCCCCTCGGTTCGCCGAGGAGCTCAGTCGCTCAGACAGTCCTCGCTTTGGAGAACAGCCCACTGGGCTGTTCTCGTCGCTGCGGAACTCGCTTTGTGAGCACCTCGGCGAACCGAGGGGCTCATCGAAGCTCGCGCACATCGCCGCCTCCAAGAGCATGGCGCCTTCGCCTTCGTACTTCGGCTGCTCGCATACGCCCAGGATGGCGCTGGCGGCATCGAACAGGCGCCCCACCGAACTGGTTTGAGGCGTGTTGATGCCCTGCTCGATCATAGCGTCGCACAGCTGCGCCTGGTTGCCCAGACGCTCGATCACGCTTGCAGCGGCAGGGTGTTCCAGCAGATCAAAAGCCCACAGCACGCCATAAGCCATGCGCAGCGGGTTCTTTATGGCCGCCGCGCCGCCGGGCATGGGCACGTAAGCGAAATTGGCGAAACGCTCGAAGGCGCAGCGATTGGCAAGCAGCGCCTCACCTCCCCAAATGCAGCCGTCGACGCCGTAGCCGGTACCGTCGAAGGCGATGCCGCACACCGCATCGGTCAAGCCATGCTCGGCCATAACCGACACCACATGCGCATGGTGATGCTGAACCTCGACAACGGGAAGGGCCTGGTCGTGAGCCCATTTCGACGTCAGGTACTCGGGATGCATATCGCAAGCCACCAAGACGGGCTCAGCCTCGAAAAGCTTCTCGTAACGGGCCTTCGCCGCAAGCCAAGCCTCATACGTTTCGGCGTTTTCCATGTCGCCGATATGCTGCGAGACGAACGTCTCATTGCCGCGCAAGAGCGCAAACGTGTTTTTCTGCTCGGGGCCGGTGGCGAAAACAACGGGCATGCCGTCCTCGGGAACGCCAGCCAGCTCAAGCGGCGCCGGGGCGTATCCGCGCGCGCGACGGATGAACTGCACCGCACGAGCGCCTTCGCCGGCATCGACCACGCGTACCACCGAATCGTCAAAGCGCGTGAGGATAGGGCGATCATTGCCCAAAAAGGCGTCGGCCACGTTTCCCAAGCTTGCACTCGCTTCTTCATCCGACGTGCAGATGGGCTCGTCATGCAGATTTCCCGAGGTCATGACCAGCATGGGCGGATTGGAGGCAAGTGCCGTGCCGTCCAATTTCGATCCAGCAGCCCGCTTCGCAAACGCCTCGATGAGTAGATGCTGGACAGGCGTGCAGGGCAGCATGACGCCCAGCTCAGAAAGGCCATTGGTCAAATCGGGCACCAGGTGGGCGCCCGCACCCTTCTTAAGCAGCACGATGGGACGCTGCGGCGACTCGAGTACCTTGCGCTCGACCGCATCCAGCTCGCACAAACGCGCCGCATCATCGGCATCGGACACCATGACCGCAAACGCCTTGCCCTCGCGACGCTTGCGCACGCGCAGCCGCGCCACCGCCTCGGCATTGTTGGCATCGCATGCCAGGTGATAGCCGCCCAAGCCCTTCACCGCCACGATGCCGCCGCAAGCCAGCAGCTCGGCTGCCGCCTCGATGATGGCATCGCTTTCCTCAAGCGTATTTCCCCACGTCACCTCCGCATTGCAAGCGCCGTCGAGTCGCCAGCTGATACGCGGGCCGCATTCGAAGCAGGCATCGGGCTGGGCGTGGAAGCGACGGTCAGCCGGGTCGGCATATTCCGCGGCGCAACGCGGGCACATCTCGAAAGCAGCCATGGACGTATGGGCGCGGTCGTAGGGCAGCCGCTCGATGATGGTGAAGCGCGGGCCACAGTTCGTGCAGTTGATGAACGGGTAATGGTAGCGGCGGTCGTTGGGGTTGCGCATCTCGCGCAGGCAGTCATCGCATGTGGCCAAATCGGGCGAGACAAGCGTAGTGCGCTCGACGGCCGCTTCGTCGGAAAAGCGGATCTCGAAGCTGTCGAAAAACTCGAGCGGCACTTCCTTGAGGTCGATCTCGGCCACCTGCGCAGCCGAAGGCGCGTTTTCCGAAAGTTCGATGACGAATTCGTCAAGCAGCTTCCCCTCGCCCTCTGCGTGAATGCTCACGCCGTCAGCCGCGTTCAGCACCCAACCGCTGATCAGGTACTTCTTCGCCATGCGGTACACGAAGGGGCGGAAGCCAACTCCCTGCACGATGCCTTTGACGTGTATGCGCAACGCCTCTATCACGAAAACCTCTTTCTAACGGAATGGGAAGGGGGCTTTCCAGCCCCCGAAGAACGCGAACTACTCGACAGGCGCGGCCATGCGGTTAATCACGCGATCGACCAAAACCTCGTCGATGACCTCGGTGACAAGCTGGGCCAGGCAGCGCAAGGTGGCACCCGAGTTGTCGGGCAGATGCAGATGGATGCAACGGCGCCCACGTGCGGAAAGCGTTGCCGCATCACCTGCAGCCTGCGCCTTCGCAAGCGCACCGAGGCTTTGCGCCTCGCAGCCGCGTGGCAGCTCGATGTCCTTCATCTCGTCGGCCGAGATCACCAGGAACACGCCGTCGTTCGGGCCGCCCTTGTGCAGCTGGCCGGTGGAGTGCAGATAGCGCGGGCCAACCTCCAGACACGACGCCACGCCGAAGTTCTGCGCAACGCCGTGGCGAATAATCTCGAGAGCCTCGCGGCGCCCCTCCCCCGTAAACGGCAGGAAGGCGTTCATGGCGAAGTAATCGCCAGGGTTGATGCTGGCCAGCAGCTGGTAGAGAGCGCCATGCATGTCGGCGCAGCGCCCCGCGAAGCATTCCGAAACCGAAACCTCGACGTTGCCCAGGGGCAGGCCGGGCGCGAAGGGGTGCGTGCATGCGGGGGCGGGCTGGCCGTTTTCCAAAATGCCCAGCACCGCAGCCTTCGCACTTGCCACATCGGGCTGGTCGAAGGGGTTGACGCGCATGAGGAAACCGCACAGCGCGATGGCGTATTCCCACACCACGAAGTGCTCGGCCAAACGCTCGACCGACTCGATGCGGCTGTCGAGGCGCGGGATGGCGGGATCGACGCATTCGAGGCCGATTTGGAAGCTGCGCAGCTCATCCCACAGGTCGGTCTGCGTTTCGTAGACGATAGCCGCGCGATCGAGCGGGTCTTCCGTCAGAAGCAGCGGGTCTATCTCGATGTTGGGCAGGATGCCCTGGCCGTCCTTGCCCAGGCTCTCTGCCACCAGCTGTTCGATCCACAAGCCCAGCACGCGCCCGCGCTTGGGCGTGAGCAGGGAGAACTTGCGACGACCGGCCAGGTAGTTGTCATAGAGGAACGCCGCCAAGTTGATGGCGGGGTTCTCGGGGCCGTCAACGGCGCAACGGCGCTCAGCCGCCGCAGCGTGCTCGACCATAGCGAAGATGTCGATGCCGACGAGCGCGGCCGGCACGAGGCCGAAAACCGAAAGCGCCGAATAGCGCCCGCCTACGCGCGCCTCGCCGGGAAAGACCGCAAGCCAGCCCTCCTCACGCGCCTGACGGTCAAGCGCCGAACCGGGATCGGTGATGGCGACGAGGTGCTTGACCAGCTCTTCTTCGGGAAGCGCTTCGGCGAAGGCCTGTCGCATTGCCTTCAGAAGAAGGCGCGGCTCGAGCGTGCCCCCGCTTTTCGAAGCGCAGATGACGAGCGTGCTTTCCGGGCGCGCGGTCGCCAGAATCTCGCGCACGCGCACGGGAGAATCAGAATCGAGCGTCTTAAACGACACGCGGTTGCAGTCGATCTTGTTGTACTTGGTTATGGTCATGGGCGCCTGAGTGGAACCACCCTGTCCAATGAGCACCACCGTATCGATGCCGCTTGCCACGACATGGTCGGCAAAGCGCTTGATATCTTCAAGCGGAAACGGCGGGTTGCTGGCTAGGTTCGTCCAGCCCATATAATCGCGGGCGCATTCCTGCGCTGCGGGGGAGAAATCGTAGAGCGTGGCATCTTGCGCAAACAGGCGGCTTGCGGCACGCGCCTCAATGAGCGTAGTGGCCGAAGGATAGCGCTGCTCGAGTTGATCGATGATCATGGCCCTTCTTTCAACGTAGAGATTAGGCCAATTCTACCAAAGCCCCACGCTACGCGCCCAACCGTTGTCCAGTTGTGGCGTTGTTATGAACGAAGGCGGGCTTGGAACAGAACCGCTTGGTCGTTGCGAGTTGCGAGTTGTGTGCAAAAACGCCCTCGCGTGCGGGTTTCGCTTCAGCGCGTTCGCTCCGGAGCGCCGTCGAAACAGACACGCGGGCCGGTTTTTTCGGGCTCGCAGCACGTTCCAACCGCGATATGGGGCATCCCGCACGAGATCGCGACCCGAAATTCTCGCACGCGAGGCCCATTTTGCACACAACTGTAAAGGCCCTCGCGGAATGCGACGGGGAAGCGTGTCCTTACTGTCGTGCAGCGTCGGGTTCGCTACGAAAGAGAATTGCACGGGAGAGCAGAGCGTGTAAATTAAATGCGGGTCTGGCGCTTGACTGCCCATGAGAAGAATGCGTCCGCGCCCTTCGATGCCTCGTAGGATGTTTGTCCGACAGCGAATACGTAACGAGGAGCCCGATATGCAAGACGTCACGGTTCTGGCAGAGCAGCTATCCGAGAGCTACCTGGCCTTTCTGCGCGAGAAGGAGGACTTCTTCGAGTTCGAGTGCGACTCGTGCCGGCTCGGCTTCGAGGTGATCGCCATGGCGATGTCGCGCGCCCTCGAGAGGTTCGACGACGAGCTGCACGACGCGAAGCCGCCCGGTTGGAGGGTCAGGGAGAAGGCCTGGCGCGAGCCGATGAGCGAGGTCGGCCAACTGTCGTTCAGAAGGCGCGTGTATATCGACGACGTGGGGGATCGGAGGTATATGCTCGACGAGGTCCTCGACCTGCCAAAGGGCGCGCATATCACGCCGGGTGCCTTCGACAAGCTGACCTGCTTCGGCGTCCAGACGTCCTACCACGCGACCGCCAAGCTCTTCAACCGCCACATCGAGGGCGGTATCACCGCACAGTCGGCGATGAACGCGCTCAGAACGAGCGCCGCCCTGCTCAAGTCCGAGACCGAGAAGAAGGCGAAGAACCTGTTCGACGAAGGGGTAATCCCCGCCGCCGAGGTAGCCGAGCGGGAGGTGCTCATGGAAGCGGACGGGGTGTGGGTCCCGCTGCAGATGAGGGGGCGGTCGGCTTCGGAGAAGAAGATGCCCGCTTCGTTCGAGGTGAAGGCGATGGTGGCCTACTCGGGCAAGGCAGGCGTGGCGGATGGACAACGCCGGGCCTGGTGCGGCCGACTTCCCCGAGACCATCGGCTCCGGCGAGCAGGAGCGCGTCCTGAGCTGGCACGCGGGCTCCCGGCAAGCGAGGGAACGGTTCGAAGCGGCCATCGCGTACGAGACGCCCAGATTCCTCCCGGCACCGTTCGATCCGATGGTTAAGCTCAGGTGCCATGCCAACAGGACCCACGCAAAGCCAGACGATCTGGGGCGGAACCGCCTCCATTCGCGCTAGGTCGTCGGGGTCGTACTCCCAACTGGGGCCGCCGAGCATGGCACCGGGGCGCTTCTGCGTGCGCTCGAGGAAGGCGTGCACGGGTCGAACGTCGTGGCCGAGCGCGTGACGCACGGGCTCTCCATCGTGGCGTGCATCCTGTGCCTCGGCCACATGTGCATGTACCTCGCGCCCTATGCCGCCCGTATCAAGAAATGACGACTTATTTGGCTCTGAAGTATCCTGAATTTTCCTGCCTTGCTGCATATGGCCTTTAGTCCATGTGGCAAGTCGGGAAACGACGACCGTAGTTGCATCGAAAGCTTCATGTACCCGCCTCTCGAGGCTTTGGGCGTTTTGACAAAAGGACGCTTTTAGCGTTAAAGTCACGCTCCAGCAATGCCGAGCGACAAAGAAGGAACCGGAAGCGCATGAAGAGGGTCAGCTTAAAGCGAATTTACCTGGCTACGCTTACGGCTGTGTTCCTTGTTACCTTCGCGCTGTTCGTCGCCTTCGACTACGTTTCGCAGCAGAACCAGGCCGAGGAGGCCCTGCTCGAGGAGGCGCGCACCTTCGCGCGTGAGATGGACGCCGTTTGGCAGTTCATGGACAACCAGCAGAAGGTGATCAACACCTCCTCCGACGGCGACTACGACTTCAAGGGCCTGCACTGCTCCATCGTGGGCAAGTCTGTGGGCGCCATCTTCTCGTACAACAACGACTACACCATCCGCTACACAAACTTCGAGCCGCGAAGCTACCAGGATCGGCCCGACGCCTTTGAGGCCGAGGCGCTCACCGCGTTTAACGAGGACTCAAGCGTGACTGAGTACTACGGCGTCGCCGAGTTTGCGGGCGAGGAGCGCTTCCGCTATCTGCAGGCGCTCGAGGTCGATCGAAGCTGTCTCGAGTGTCATGGCGGGCCCGTGGGCGAGATCGACATCACGGGGCATCCCAAGGAGGGCTGGACGCTCGACTCGGTCGGCGGCGCCATCAGCATCGTCATCCCGCTCGACCAGCAGAGGGAGGCCGTAATCGGCAACCTCATGCTTGATGCGGGCTTCTTTCTCGCGCTTACGCTCGTCATCGGCACGGTGGTCTACTGGGTGACGCGCAGCTTCGTGCTAAGGCCTCTGGAGCGCATGAGCGATGCGTTCGGCAAGATGGGCGAGAGAAGCCTGGAGGTGTTCGTGCACGAAGGCGGCGCATCTAGGGAGGTCGCCGACCTCATCGCGGGATTCAACGACATGGCGGAGGAGCTGCGCGGCGTGTACGAGAACCTGGAGGATCAGGTGGCTGACCGCACGCGCGACCTCAAGGCCGCCAACGCCGAGCTCGAGCGGCAGCGCGACAGCCTCGAGAGGCTTTCCGCTGAGCTCGCGAAGGAGTCCGAGCTCAAATCCGACCTGCTCTCGATGGTGAACCACGAGATGCGCACCCCGCTTACGACGGTGATCGCGCTTGCGCATATGGCCATTGAGGACTGCGACAAGCGTCTGGAGGTCTCTCCGACCCCCGAAGAGGAGGAAAGCCGGGCCGCCTGGTCGGAGGTCCTCTCCAGCTCCCGCAACCTGTTGGGCATGATCAACAACATGCTCGACGTGGCTCGCTCCGATGCGGGCATGACCACCGTGGCTAGCGAGCTCATGGACCTGGGGGACGTGGCTCTTGCCGTGAGCAACACCGTGAAGCCCATCGCGAAGCGCTCGGGCGTCGACTTCCGCACGCACGTCGCCGCAGACGTGCCGCTCGTGCTCGGCGACTTCGAGAAGACGGGTCGTTTGCTGGAGAATCTAGCTGGCAACGCGGTGAAGTTCACGCCCGAAGGCGGTGCGGTGAGGCTTGGCATTACGCTGGAGGAGGGGACCGGCGACGTGCTCATGAGCGTGGCGGATAACGGCATCGGCATCGCCCCCGAGGACCAGCATCGCATTTTCGAAAAGTTCGTGCAGGTGGACATCTCATCCAGGCGCAGATACGGAGGAAACGGCCTGGGCCTCGCGCTCGTGAAGGACTACGCGGAGGCGCAGGGATTCGACGTCGCTTTGGAGAGCGAGTTGGGAAGGGGATCGACGTTCACGGTGAGGATACCAAGGGATCTTGTTGTGGAAGACGACTACGAGGGGGCCATATCATGAATAAGGTCATGCTGATAGATGACGACGCTGCGCTGCATGCGGTGATCGCCAGGGTTCTTGAGCGTGGCGGCTACTCGTTCTGCGGAGCGATGGACGGCGAGTCTGGAATGGCCATGATGGCCAAAGAGGATCCCGACCTGCTCATTCTTGACGTGATGCTTCCCGACGCCAACGGCTTCGACCTGTGCGCGCGTCTGCGCGCGGAGGGGAGCCTCATTCCGGTTATCTTCCTTTCGGGCAAGACCGACATCGTCGACAAGACCATCGGCTTTCGCGCCGGTGGAGACGACTACATCACCAAGCCCTTCGATCCCGCCGAGCTCGTGCTGCGCATCGAGGCCTGCATGCGCCGCGCCCTGCGCGATTTCGAGGCCGCTCAGGCTGGGAGGCAGACGGGGACCGTGCAGGTTGGCGATCTCGAGATCTGCCTCGACGACTATTGCGTCTACGCAAACGGAACCCAGGTTCACCTCACTGCCAAGGAGTTCGAGATAGTCGCCCTGCTGGCCGGAAGTCCCGGAAAGGTCTTCACCGTGGCCCAGATTCAGGAGGGTCTCTGGGGAGCGGGCGAGACGGATTCCAAGAGCAACAGCATCACCGTGATGGTTCGCAAGATTCGCAAGAAGATCGAGGAGAACCCATCCGAGCCGAGGTACCTGCTCACTGTTCAGGGCGTGGGCTACAAGTTCTGGAACGGGCGCTAGCGGGCTGCAAAAACACCAGAGACCTGCGTCGTTAATCGAATGTTAAGAGCAGGTTATGAAAAAGTTCATAAAAAGGTTATGTCCTGTATATGGCTATCGGCGCCCCGTGCGCCTAGTGTTGCTTTCGTGCGGCGGACTCCCTTCCGCCCGCCTTCGCCCGGCGTTCGACTCGAAAACCCGGTCTTCCTTGGCCCGCTGGGGCGAAGCCTTTCAGACAAGAGGGAATTGGAGAGGAGAATCGCATGACCGAAGCAACGAATCCGCGCGGATTCTCGCGCAGGAGCTTCATCAAGGGCGTCGCCGCCTTCACGGCAGCCGGCGCGCTGGCGGGCTGCACCCCCAAGGACGACGACAAGCAGCAGGTTGATCCCGCGCCGGCCGAGTGCCCGGACGAGATCTTCGCCGGCGCATGCCGCGGTAACTGCTCTGGTGGATGCTTCCTGAACGTGCACGCCCGAGACGGACGAATCGTGCGCACTTCGGCGAGGGATCTGCCGGATACCCGCTACAACCGCATCTGCTCGCGCGGCGTGACCCATGTCGGCCGCATCTACAGCTCCCAGCGCCTTCAGTACCCCATGAAGCGCGTCGGCGAGCGCGGCGAGGGCAAGTTCGAGAGAATCACGTGGGACGAGGCCATCGACACCATCGTCGAGAACTGGAAGGCGATCACGGACGAGTACGGTCCGACCGCCATGGCCATGTGGACCCAGTCCGGCAACCAGGGCATGACCGGCGTCGGCATGAACTCCTACCATGGACGCATGAGGAACGTCTTCGGCGCCTCCTACATCTCCATGAACTTCGACTGCGCGCACATCACGGCATTCATGCGCGCCTGCGGCAACAACTTCTACTGCACCGGCAATGAGCCGACGGACCTCGTCAACTCGAAGACCGTCGTCTGCTGGGGCTCCAACCCCACGGTCTCGCTGCCGCAGTTCGTCCATTTCGTCTACGATGCGCGAGATGCGGGTGCGAAGTACATCGTCATCGACCCCGTCTACAACGCCAACGCCGCGAAGGCCGACTGGTTCATTCCGATCAACCCCGCAACCGACGGCGCTCTCGCCATGGGACTCATGAAGGTCTTCTTCGACAAGGGCTGGCATGACGAGGCCTTCCTCGCCGCCTCCACGGAGGCCCCGTTCCTGGTCAAGAAGTCCGACGGCACGTTCCTCAGGATGAGCGAGCTGGGCGTGGAGCCCGTTGAGGGCAACGACCCCGTGGCTGTTTGGGACGAGGGCGCAGGTGCGGCAGTTGCCTTCGGCGAGGCATCTTCTCCGAAGCTGGATGGTGTCACCGAGGTGAACGGCATCCAGGTGTCCACCGTTCTCGATCTCATGCGCGAGGCCGTTTCCGGCTACTCCCTCGAGCGCACCAGCGAGATCACCGGCGTTCCCGTTAAGGACATCGAGGAGCTCGCCCGCGTGTACCACGAGGAGGGCCCCGTCTACACCGCATCCTTCTTCGGCGCCGACCACTACTCGAACGGTACCTACAACTATTGGGATATGTACGCTCTGCTCTTTGTTTCTGGAAACATGGGTAGGTCCGGTGCCGGCGGCATGTACGCATCCCTGTGGCCTTTCCATATCTGCAATTACGTCGGAGCCATGATGCCCGTCGACTCTGCTGGAAACTTCTGCCAGGGCGAGGGACCGTCCATTCCCTCCAACGTAGTCGCCGAGATCATGGAGACCGGCATGTACGCCGGCGCGCCGCAGCAGATTAAGGGCCTCTTCATCCAGTACACCAACCCGATGGCGGTCAACGTCGATCGTAACTACATGGAGACGTGGATCCAGAAGGTCGACTTCATCGCGGTGGCTGACCTCAACATGAGCGAGACCGCCAAGTACGCTGACATTCTGCTTCCGGTGTGCCACTGGTTCGAGCAGGTGGAAGTCTTCAATTCCTACGGACAGGCACCGTACATGTACTGGAACGACAAGGCGGCGGAGCCGCTGTACGAGTCCAAGTCCGACTTCGAGATCCTCAACATGATCGCCGAGGGCCTTGGCTACGGCGAGTTCACCTGCAAGGATCCCGAGGAGTTCTTCAGGATTTGGATTGACGAGGACATGGCCGCTCCGTTCGGCTTCACCTTCGATCAGTTCAAGGAGTCGAAGGTCGTCAGGGTCATACCTGGCGAGGTTTACGTGCATGCCGAGGGAGGCGTTTTCCCCACCGCAACCGGCCGTGGCGTTCTCTACCAGGAGAACCCCGTTCCGACGTACTACAACGATGGGCAGATGGATCCCTCGAAGGAGAGGACCGTCTACTGGGAGCCCGCGTTCGAGGCCGACGTCAACAGCGAGATTCGCGCCAAGTACCCCTACCACGTCATCTCCGAGCATATGAGGACCCGCACTCACACCCAGTGGTGGGAGTGCGACTACGTGAAGGAATACGAGCCGGAGCCGGTTGTGAAGATCAATCCCGAGGACGCTGCCGAGCTGGGCATCGTAGAGGGAGACGTCGTGAAGCTCTACAACGACCGAGGCGAGGTTGCCATCAAGGCCGTCATCAACGCGGGCTACCCGCGCAAGGTGGTCGGCGCGCCGCGCAGCTTCCAGAGGGACGAGTTCATCGAGGGACACTTCGGCAGCCTGTCTATGCGCGACTACAACCAGTACGTGGCAAATGCCATTTGCAACGACTGCGCCGTGGGTATCGAGAAGATGTAGGGGAGAGTGACTGAATCATGACACGTTACGGAATGGCCATCGACCTGAACCGCTGCTTCGGCTGCCAGACCTGCGCAGCGGCTTGCAAGGTCGCAAACAACCTGCCCAAGGACATCGTGTACAACGTGGTGCACACCGTCGGCGGCGATTTCGCTGACTGCGCAAGCGGAACCTTCCCGAACTGCGAGCTGGGCTTCCTGCCCATGCAGTGCCAGCACTGCGAGAACCCCGCCTGCCTGGATGCTTGCCCGACCGGCGCCACGCAGAAGCGCGAGGACGGCATCGTCTGGGTCGACAGCCAGCTGTGCATCGGCTGCGAGGCATGCGTCAAGGCCTGCCCCTACGAGGGCGTGCGCAGCCTGAACGCCGGCGAGCCCGAGTACTACCTCGATGTCGTGGTCGGCGAGTTCGACGCCCCCGCGCACCTTGCGGGCACCATGGAGAAGTGCACCTTCTGCTACAACCTGATCGACCGCGGCGAGGTCCCGGCCTGCATGCAGCTGTGCCCCGGCCGCGCCCGCTTCTGGGGCGACCTCGACGACCCCGAGTCCGAGGTGTCCAAGTACGTCGCGGCCCACGCCGACGCCCATCTCCTCCAGGAGGAGGACGGCACCGCGCCGAAGATCTACTACATCGGCTAACCGCCGATAGCTTGCGAGACGCCGGCTCCCTCGAGGGTCGGCGTCCGCAGCTCCGTTCCGACATCGACGGGTGCCGCAACGGAGCTGCGGACAGGGAGGAGAATTTACATGGAAGACAGACTGCTTGCAGCCGTCGGCCTCGCCGACATGTGCGAGATCGCCTCGGTCATGCTCGCGTTCCCGACGCCCGAGCTTGCGGCCGCCCTGTCGGAGGGAATCATTTCGGAGGACCTTATGGGTTGCTTCGATGATGCCGACGTGCATGATGGGGGCGAGTTGCTCGAGGCCGTCGTCACCGGGTTCGCCCCCCGCAACCCCGGTGACCTGCTCGGCTCCATGAGGAGGGGCTACTCCCTCCTGTATCTGGCGCCCGGCGGGGACGTGCCCGTATGGCCCTACGAGTCCCCGTTCTGCTTCGTCGCCGATGGCCGCGAGGGCGAGCCCTCGCTGTTCCGCTCCCCGCGCCAGATCGACGTCGAGCGCCACATGCGCGAGGCGGGTGTGCTGCCGAGGGACGCGCGCACCGAGCCTGCCGACAGCGCGTGGAACGAGTTCAGCTTCATGTCGTACCTGTACGGCCAGGTTGCGAAGGCTCTGCATGAGGGCCGCGAGGATGACGCTGTTGAGTGGTCGGGGCGCATCGTGCGCTTCTGGGACGAGCATGCCTCCAAGTGGCTGCCTGCCTTCATGGTTAAGACCGTGGAAGAGGCTCCGAAGCATCCTTATGGAGCTGAATACGGTTATCTCGCCGAGATCGGTTCGCTGATTCTCGATGTGGTTCGTGACGATGTTGACTCGAGGAGAGGTTAATCTGCCATGGAGTTTCTGCTCGTTTTCGTTGTAACCGTTGCCGCGGCGCTCGCTTTGCGCGAGCCGCTGAAGCGCTGCCCGGTCGCCTTCTACGCCCTCGCCTGCGCGGTAGTCTTCGTGTTCCTCGCCGGCGCCAACGGGTTGCTCTCAGGCGGATGGTGGAAGCCTGCCATCGTGCTCGTCCAGCGCTGCATGGTGGCGCTCTCTCTGTTCTCAGTGGTCATGCTCATCGGCGCGCTGCCCAAGGGCGGCAGGCTGGACGCCTGGCTGCGCCCCGTGCGCGCGGAGCTCTCCATCGTGGCCTGCATCCTCTGCCTCGGCCACATTTGCATGTATCTCGCGCCCTACGCCGCGCGCGCCGTTGCGGGAACGATGGGCGCTCCGATGCTCGCGTCGTTCGTCGTCGCGGTCGTTCTGTTCGTCTTGGTTCTCGTGCTGGGCGTCACGTCGTTCAACTTCGTGAAGCAGCGCATGGGCGGCCGCACGTGGAAGAACGTCCAGCGCCTGGCGTATCCCTTCTTCGGCCTCGCCTGGGCGCACCTCATGTTCATGCTGGCGCCGGCGGCCTCCAGGGGCGGCGAGCAGGCACTGCTCAGCGTGGTTATCTACACAGTGCTCTTCGGCGTCTACATCGTGTTGCGTCTCTTCCGCGCCTACAGGGACAAGAGAGCAGGATTGTCGAGCGCATAAGGGCTTTCCTTCGCCGTTTTCGGGAGAGCTGTTTCTCCCGAGATCCATATTCCCCCTTCAAAGGTCCCGTGCATTTTCTCCCTTTTCGTTTCCTCGGAAATCCTCCCTCAACTAAGCGGGGCCAGAGAGCGAGCCTTCAGTCGATTTGCAGGCTCGCTCTCTTTTGCTGTGAGCGCAGGTCTGCGCTGGCACTATAGCTATTTGCACGACTCGAGATCTCCTTTTTGCTCGCTTCTGGAAGCCGCCGAGGATGCTGCCTTACGGTGATTTTGGTCCTGTCTTTGGAGGGCAATCGGTTCGGCGGTTTTGGCAGATTCCGCTGAATAACCAAAGAATGGCCTTTGAGAGTACGAGAGCCGTATCTGAAAATCGGTGCTATAATCATCGTA
>JAFSHA010000011.1 GCA_017440565.1 Eggerthellaceae bacterium
CGATCCCATTCCGAACTCGGCAGTTAAGCCCCTCTTCGCCGAAAGTACTGCGGTGGAGTCCGTGGGAGGATAGGGCGTTCCGCTCATGGGGTGTGCTTCCGAAGGCAAGCCGGCTGAAAGCCGGCTTTTTCTTTATGTGCTAATATTTTCACGTTTTGCATTACACGGCCATATAAGGAGCATCATGGCGCTTTCAATCGGTATTGTTGGACTCCCTAACGTTGGTAAGTCCACCTTGTTCACTGCGATGACCAACAAGGGGGGCCTTGCTGCAAACTACCCGTTTGCAACAATCGAGCCTAACGTGGGCATTGTTCCCGTGCCTGATACGCGCCTTGATGAGCTGGCTAAGATCGATAACCCTGCTCGCATCGTTCCTGCGACGGTCGAATTCGTTGATATTGCTGGCCTGGTGGCTGGCGCCTCGCAGGGCGAAGGGCTTGGCAATCAGTTCCTGGCCAACATTCGCGAAACTGACGCCATCGCCGAGGTGGTTCGCTTTTTCGGTGATCCGGACGTCACCCATGTTTCGGGTCGCGTTGATCCGTTAAGCGATGTCGAAACTATTAAAACGGAGCTTATCCTTGCCGATATCGGTACGCTTGAAAAAGCTCTTCCGCGTCTTGAGAAAGATGCCAAGCGCGATAAGGCGGGCGTTAAGAAGCTTGAGACGGCTAAGAAGGTTCTTGAGGGGCTTAACGAGGGCCATCGCGCTCGTACGCTCGACCTCGATGCTGATGAGCGTGCGGCCATCTATGATCTGCACTTGCTCACCATGAAGCCGATGCTCTACATCGCCAATGTCGATGAGGATGCGGTTGATGCCGATCTTCCCGAGATTGACGGGTGCGTCCCTGTTCCTATCTGCGCGAAAGTCGAGGCGGATATCGCCGAGCTTGCCGAGATGGATCCAGCTGAGGCAGCCGAGTACATGGAGGCGCTCGGGCTTTCTGAAAGCGGTCTTTCTCGCCTTATCCACGAAGCCTATGCGCTTCTTGGGCTGCAGTCCTACTTCACGAGCGGCCCAACCGAGACGCGTGCTTGGACCATTCCCGTTGGCGCTAAGGCTCCTCAGGCGGCGGGCGTCATCCACTCTGATTTCGAACGCGGTTTTATTAAAGCTGAAACGGCGTCGTTTGAGGACTATGTGGCGCTTGGCGGCGACAAGGGCTGCCGCGATGCAGGAAAGCTGCGCCAAGAGGGTAAGGAGTACGTCGTGCAGGACGGCGATGTCATGCACTTCAAGTTTAACGTGTAATGCGATTGGCGGCTTTCGGGCCGCCTTTTCTTTGTTGCTGTGGGTTTGCGTATGCAAGTCGATTAACCGGGTCGACTGATTTACTGACTCCGCTGTTACCTTGGCGAGAGGGATGGTTAGACTAATGGGCGATTACGAGAAGCATATTGCGCATGATGCAGAATGGATTGGCCAAGGGCAAAAGCTTGGCGCCGAGAGTCTCGATGCGTTTCTTGAGCGCAACAAGCGCTTAGCTATCGCCTTTTCGGGGGGCTGCGATTCTTCGTATTTGCTGGCCGCGGCTTACGAGGCTGGATGCGACGTGCGGGCGTACCTGGTTCGCACCGCCTTTCAGCCTTCCTTTGAGCTTGAGGACGCTTTCGCGGTGGCGAATCGTCTCGGCGTTCCGTTCAAGGTGCTCGATGTGGATATGCTTTCCCGCGAGGAAGTGTGCGCCAACACCGTCGAGCGGTGCTATTTGTGCAAGCGCGTCATTTTTTCCGAAATAGGGAAAGCTGCGCGTGAGGATGGCTTTGGCGTTGTGATTGATGGTACCAACGCGAGCGACGATCCTTCCAGAAGGCCCGGTTTTCGCGCCTTGGGGGAGTGCGGGGTGCTTTCCCCTTTGCGGAGGGCCGGTATGAGCAAGGCGGATGTTCGCGATGCCCTGAGGCGTCTGGAGGCGCGTTTGGGCTTCGCTTCTGGTGAGCTTATGTCAGATAAGCCGAGCTTTCCCTGCTTGGCGGTTTTCGTGGGCGAGGGAAAGCGCATTACCGAGGAGTCTCTTGCGGAAGCCGCCTTGGCGCGCGGCTTGTAGCTAGTCGAAAGGCCAAACTGTGCGAAATCGCGCGTGAATCCTTTGAGCTGAACGAGAGTGATGGACGTTGCGTCTGCGTGGATGACGGGGCGATTTGCTAGGTGGCGAAACCGGCAAGTTGGGTGAGGTAGAGCTCGTGGTATTTGCCCTGAGCGCGCATGAGCTCGTCGTGCGTCCCCGCCTCGACGATACGCCCGTGATCGAGCACAACGATGCGGTCTGCGTCTCGTACGGTGGAGAGACGGTGTGCGATGACGATACTCGTGCGATTTTTCATGAGGTCCCGCATGGCCTGCTGGATGGCTCGTTCCGTCTGGGTGTCGACATTGGAGGTTGCCTCGTCGAGGATGAGAAGATCGGGGTCGGCGAGGAAAGCGCGTGCGATGGCTATAAGCTGACGCTGGCCTTCGCTGAGCGTAGAGCCTCGCGAAGCGCCAAGTGGAGTGTCGAAGCCCTGGGGCAATCCCTCGATCATCTCGAGGCACGAACTGGCGCGCGCAGCTTGCTCGACCTGAGCGCTGCTTGCCTCTTCATTCGCGTAGAGTATGTTGTCACGCACGCTTCCCGACGAAAGGGATGTATCCTGAAGTACGATGGCAATGCGCTTTCGCAGATGATCCCGATCCATGTCTTTGACATCGATGCCGTCAAGCAGGATGCGGCCCCTTTCGGGATCGTAGAATCGCAAGAGAAGATTCGCGAGCGTGGTTTTGCCGCTGCCAGTAGCACCGACGATCGCTGTCTTCGTTCCGCGGGGTATGTCAAGGCTGAAGCCCTCGAGTACGGTCTTTCCGGGTGAATAGGAAAAGCTGACGTTATCGAAGCTGACGAAGGGAGCGTTGCTTTCGCCTGAATGCGCGTCGCGCTTATTCGGGTGCGCGTATTGGGTGGCGGCAAGCTTTTCCTCGGAGGCTTCGTCGAGAACGGAGAAGACGCGCTCGGCACCGGCTACGGCCGTTTGAAGCTGGCAGTACAGCTGGGCGATTTCGTTGATGGGCCGGCTGAATTGACGCATGTAGACGATGAAAGCCGATATTACGCCGATGGAGATGACTCCGTTTATGGCCAAGAGGCCGCCGAGGGTTGCCACGATGGCGTAGCCGATGTTGCTGATGGAGGAGGACACCGGTCCCATGATCCCGCTGAAGGCGTGAGTCCGGATGCTGGCGTCGGTCAGCTGGCTTGAGGCGCTTTGAAACCTTCTGACCGCATCGCTTTGGCGGTTTCCCGCGACGACGGTGCGGTATCCGTAGATCATCTCGTCGACGAGGCTGCTCACTTGGCCCATGGAGGCCTGTCGTGCGCGGGAGTGACGGCGAACTTTGCCGCTGAGGAATTTGGTGGCAGCAACGGTAAGGGCTACGGTGGCACAGGTGAAAATCGCGAGCTGCCAGCACAGCAGAGCCATGGCGCATGCGGTGCCGGCTACGGTAAGCACGCCCGCTATGAGGGAGGGTAGGGCTTGAGATACGGTTGAGGAGATATTCTCAACGTCGTTGGTCATGCGGCTTACCGTGTCGCCCTGCGGGTGGGAATCGTGGTAGGACACGGGCAGGTCGACCACCTTGTCAAAGAGCTCCTTGCGAATCCGTTTGACGATGTGCATGCCTAGTCGAGCGCAAAGAAGTCCTTGCGCCATTTGGCAAAGGCAGCTCACAAGGTAGGCCGCCAGCATGAGCCCAAGCGTTTCGACGAAGTTTCCGCTGAGCTGACCGGCGATTATGTCAACGGCATCGCTTTGAACTGCCGGTGCGTAAACGGCTGCCGCCGTTCCTGAGACGATGACGAGCGCCAGTGCGGCGACGAGCGGCTTTTCGTGCCTGAAATAGGAGAAGAGCCGGGCGGCGGTGCCTTTGACGTCATCAGCATATTCGGCTTGCAGGGAGGCGTAGCGCCGCCTCGCAGCCGAGGGGACGTAGCGATCCTCAACTTCGTTGCGTGCCAAGAGAAGCCACCTCCTCTTCGGCTAGCTGGGACTCGATGAGGAGTCGATAGGATGCGCAACGCTTTATGAGCTCGACATGGGAGCCGACGTCGAGGATGCGCCCCTTCTCCATGACGGCGATGCGATCGGCGAGGATCGCCGTTGCAACGCGCTGGGTGATGATGAGCTTGGTGGCATCGGATCGTGCGCTGGCGAGGGCGGCGTAGAAGGCGGCCTCGGTTTTGACGTCGAGCGCGCTGGTCGCATCGTCGAGGATGATGATGTCGGCTTCGGAAAGCGCGACGCGGGCAAGCGCTATGCGTTGACGCTGGCCGCCGGAGAGGTTTGCCCCCCTTTCGGAGACGGGTTCGTCGAAGCCCTGGGGCATTTCGCTAATGAACTCGTCAGCTTGGGCAACGAGCGCCGCATGGGCGGCTTGCTGGCGCGAGGCGTCAGGCGCGGTCCAGGTGATATTGTCGTGCAGGCTGGCGTTGAACAGTTCGGGCCTTTGGAAGGAGAAGGCGATCCTGTTGCGCAGGGCGATGAGGTTCCACGCACGTACGTCGATGCCCTCGACGAGCACCTCTCCCGCGCAGGCGTCGTAGAAGCGAGGGACGAGATGGGCGAGGGTCGTCTTTCCGCAACCGGTAGGTCCGACAAGCGCGATAGTCTCGCCGGGGTAGACGACGAGGGAGACGTTGCGAACGGCGGCTTTGCGTGCTCCTGGATAGGTGAAGGAGACGTTTCTTAGCTCGAAGGCGGGCGCATCGGGCAATCCGTGCGTGGCTGTTCCGTCGGTTTGGTCGGGTTCCAGGGCAAGGATCTCCTTAACGCGCTTCCACGAGGCGATGCCGCGCGAGATGTTTTGGGAGAGCAGGACGATCATCAGGGTTCCCTGCAGGAGGAGCAGGGCATAAGAGATGGCGGCCATGACGTCGCCAGGCTCGATTGCCCCCGCGGCTACGTCGTAGTTCCCCGCGGCGAGCATGCACGCAATGGCGATATAGGCGATGGCGCTTGCGGAGGGGTTCATGAGCGCGAAGATGAGTAGCGTTGAAAGCTGGGTTTCAACGAGATCATCGTTGGCTTTCTCGAAACGGCGCTTCTCGTGGGCTTCGCGTACGTAGGCTTTGATGGTGCGCAGACCGGTGATGTCCTCGCGCATGATGTCGTTTACGGCGTCGATGCGCGTCTGCAGGCGATCGAAAAGGGGGCTTGTGCGTTTGAGACAGGAGATGACGATGGATGCCATAAGGGGGCATGCGATAAGCGCGATGATGCCGAAGTGGGCATCGAGCGAAAACAGCAACGCGATGCTGCCCGCCACGAACAGCGTCATGCGCACCAGCATGCGCATGAACATGGCGAGCAGGCCCTGCACCTGGGTGATGTCGTTGGTGAGGCGAGTGATGAGCGTGCCCGCACCGAGATGGTCGATCTGCTCGAACGAGAGGCTCATGATGCGCGCGAAGCAGTCCTGCCTGATAAGATTACCCGTTTTCTGCGAGGCGAGGTGGGTGAACAGATTGCACAGCGAGCCGGCTATTCCCCCGCCAAGGGCGACGAGGATCATGTCGATGCCCATCTTGAGGATGAACTCGGTGCGTTCGGGGCCGTGCTGCGCGAGGATTCCCTCGTCGACCACTTCGGCCATGAGAAGCGGCTGGATGAGATCGGCCCCGGCATCTCCGAGCATGCTGAGAACCGCCAGCAAGGCGAAGGGAAGATAGCGTTTGAGATACTTCCACACAGCGTGCTCTTTCGCTTGGGCGTTGACGTGTTCGGATGGACGCTTGCCGGGGCATCGTGCCCAGCGTGCCACGGCCTTCCCATTGTATCAAAGGGCTTTGCCGCGTTTTGCCCTATCATGGTTTTGGCAATCAAGCGGAGCGGAGGGCAGGATGCGCGCGCATATTACCGAGCATGACGTCATCGAGATAGCGAGAATGGCGAGGATCCGTCTTTTTGAAGGTGAGGCGGCGCTTTTGGCTGAGGAACTTGAGGAGATCGTGGGCAGCTTCGAGGGCCTGCTTGACCTCGATGGGTCGGTTGCGGTTAAGGAGGTTGATCGATGAGCTTCGGAACAAGACCCTTCGCAGCCCTTGGTGCCTCCGCTTTGCGTGAGGGCCTATTGGATGGCCAGTTCAGCGCACGCGAGGCTGCCGAGGCGTGTCTTGCGCGCATTGGGCGATACGACGGGGGCGTCGGCTCTTTTCTGGAGGTGACGCCCGAGATGGCCTTGCGCGCAGCTGACGAAGTGGACGAGAAGGTTGCCATGCGTCGATTTGAGGAGTTGGGTCCGCTTGCGGGCGTTCCCGTGGCGTTCAAGGACAACATGAACTTAGCGGGCGCGCATACGACATGCGGGTCGCGCGTGCTTGCGGGGCACGTTGCCCGCGAAACCGCCGTTTGCGTGCAGCGCGTATTGGATGCGGGTGCGATTCCGATTGGCAAGCTGAACATGGACGAGTTTGCTTTCGGGAGTTCGACGGAAACCTCCGCCTTCGGGCGTACCTGCAATCCGTGGGATCTTGAGCGCGTCCCGGGTGGCTCGTCGGGCGGAAGCGCAGCTGCGGTTGCCGCGGGTTTCGTGCCGATTGCGCTGGGCTCGGATGCCGGGGGCTCCATTCGCCAGCCTGCGTGCTTGTGCGGCGTGGTGGGCGTGAAGCCGACATACGGGCTGGTTTCGCGTCAAGGGGTGGAGGCATTCGCCGAGTCGCTCGACCAGGTGGGGCCTTTTACGCGCTGCGTGGAGGATGCGGCGCTTGCGATCGACGTGCTGGCAGGCCGTTGGAGTGCGGGTGCATGGCAGACGGAGCTTTCGAGGGCCGTTCGCGACGACGTCCGAGGCATGCGGGTGGGTATGGTGCCTTCGTTCATGGACGTAGCGGGTCTTTCAGGGGAGATGCGCGAGGCGGTGCTGCGGGCGGCGGATGCGCTGGCTTTGCAGGGGGCGAGTTTGCGTGAAGTCGAGATTCCCGGAGCGCAGGTTGCCATGGACGCCTATCGGGTGCTGGGCCCGTGCCGGGCTTTCGAGAACCTCGCGTGCTTTGACTTGGCGCGTTATGGCGTCGAAGATGCGCAAAAGCTGCCTCTCGCGGTTGGCGCGGAGGCGCGGCGGCGTATCGTGTTGGGCGGGTATCTGCTTTCGACGGACGAGGGAGCTCGCTACAGGAGCGCGGCCAAGGAGGTTTGTCGTCGTATCGTTGATGATTACAAGCATGCCTTTGGCTCGGTCGATGTCATCTTGGCGCCCGTGACGCCGCGGGCCGCCTTCAGGTTCGGCGAGATTACCGACCCGACCGAGATGCATCTTTCCGATATGTTCACCGTATCGGTTAACCTTGCGGGCAACACGGCTATGAGCATGCCCATGGGCTTGGGCTCGCAGACGGGCCTTCCCGTTGGCGTGCAAATTATTGCAGCTGCCGGAGGCGAGAGGGAAATGCTGCGCGCTGCGGCAGCGCTTGAGCGGGCGATTGGCGGGCCATCGGTTGCGCCTCTCTTTTCCGCATGATGAAAATTCGAGCTGGGGAGCAGCCCCTCGTGTATTATGGGACGCATGCAATTTGTTGGAATGAGTCAACGAACCCGACTCGTTGACCCATTCTCGATATGTTTTATGAGCGGAGGGTAACGCATGGGTTCCTGCGGATTCGTCGAATTGGGATACGCGAAGGTTGATACGGCTCGCGCAGCGCGTCAGGGCGTTGGCGAGGTGGTGTACGGCGAGGGCAAGACCGCCGCGCAGATTGCGGGGATCGTTCAGTCTTTGGTGGCGGCGGGGCAGGAGCGCGTGTTGGTGACGCGCCTCGACGAGCTTAAAGCCGCTGACGTGCGCGCGTTGCTCGCTGCCGAGCTTGACTTGGCGTATTGGTCCGATTCGCGCCTGGGGGTGGTCGGCGGCATGCCCGAACCCGACGGGAATGGCTACGTGGTGGTTGCCGCTGCGGGGACGAGCGATCTGCCCGTCGCCGAGGAGGCGGCCTTGACGGCCGAGTTTCTGGGTAATGAGGTTTGCCGTCTGTACGACGTGGGCGTAGCCGGCGTTCACCGGCTTTTGGCACATGCGGAAGAACTGTCGGGTGCTCAAGTGGTTGTGGCCGTCGCGGGCATGGAGGGTGCCCTTCCCAGCGTGGTGGGCGGATTGGTGTCCTGCCCGGTCATCGCCGTGCCTACGAGTGTGGGCTATGGCGCCTCGTTTGGCGGCGTGACGGCTTTGCTTGCCATGCTTAACTCGTGCGCGAGCGGCGTTTCGGTGGTCAACATCGACAACGGCTTCGGCGCGGCCTATCAGGCGAGCCTGATCAACCACCTAGGGCGATCGCGTGACGCGGTGGACGAAATAGCGCGTCCTTGCGGCAAGGCTGTCGGGGCGGCTTCGCGCATGCTGTACTTGGACTGCTCGTCTGGCATCAGCGGGGACATGACGGTTGCGGCGCTGCTTGACCTGGGTTCTCCCGAGCAGAAGGTCGCTCGTGAGCGAAAGGTTCGCGCCGTGCTCGAGAGTCTGCCGGTCGATGGGTTCTCGATTCGCATGAGCCGCGTGGTGAAGTCGGGCTTGGACGCCTGCGATTTCGACGTGGTGCTCGACGCAGCGCATGAGAACCACGACCACGACATGGAGTACCTGCACGGGCATTCCCACAGTCATTCCCACGGTCATGGTCGCTCTCACGCCCACGACCACGAACATGCCCATGATCACGGGCATTCGCACGCTGATCACCATGAGCATGAGCATCGCAATCTCGCCGACGTCACGGCCGTCATCGACGGCTCCTGCGCAACCGACGGGGCTAAGGCCATTGCGAGACGTGTGTTTTCCATCATCGCCGAGGCCGAAGCGGCCGCTCACGGCAAGCCGGTGGATCAGGTTCACTTCCACGAGGTAGGGGCGGTTGACTCGATCGCCGACATTCTCGCGGCGGCCGTGTGCCTCGACGATCTGGATGTCGAGGGCGTGGTTGTTACCGATCTGGCCGAGGGGAGGGGGACGGTTCGCTGCCAGCATGGCGTCATCCCCGTTCCCGTTCCCGCTGTGGTGAGCATTACGAGCGCCTACGGTATTTCCCTGCGCCCCCTTCCCGTCGATGGCGAGTTGGTGACGCCGACGGGCGCCGCCATCGTCGCGGCCATACGTACGGGCGATTCGCTTCCCGAGGCGTTCGTCATCAGGGAGACGGGCGTTGGAGCGGGCAAGCGCGAATACGAAACGCCTGGCATCCTGCGCGCCATGATTATCGAGAGGCGCTAAAGGTCGAAGCGGCCATTCGTCTGAATAGCTATTGCTTTATTACTCTACTGTGCTAAAGTGATGGAAGTATTTCGCCTAATGGGCTGCTTCGGGCGTCCCCAAAACGCTCGAAAAGCGCTACCATACATGCTTCGACCCCAAGAAGAAGGATTGCCGTGAACCTAGTCACCCCCTCCGGCTTTCGCGACGTGCTTTCAGAGGAAGCCGTTGTGCGAGAGCGCATCACGCGCGTCGTCCAGCAGCTGTTTGCCGACCGCGGATACCTTCCCATAGAGACCCCCACCCTTGAGGTGATGGATGTCATGCAAGCAGGCGGCCGTCTGCCGGGATCGCCGTTTAAGTTCTTCGACTCTCGAGGCGACCTTCTTGCCATGCGCCCCGACGTGACCATTCAGGTCGCTCGTATGTGCGCGACGCGCCTGGCTGCCGTGGAGGGTCCCCTGCGCTTCCGTTATACGCAGCGCGTGTTCCGCGAGGCTGAGGGTATTTCCCAGGCAGAGGCGCGTGAGGTCACCCAGATGGGCATCGAGTGCATCGGCGAGGCGGGCCCGGTGGCCGATGCCGAGGTCATCGGTCTTCTGGCCGAGGCTCTGAAGGCAAGCGGCGTGGAGGCATTTTCGCTTGCGGTCGCCACGGTGGGCGTGCTGCGCGAGCTTCTCGATCGATCGGGCGCGCCTTCTGCTTGGAAGGCCCGTGTGCTTGAGGCCTACCACGCCTCCAACTTCGTAGAGCTTGACCGCTTAACCGCGCTTGACGGCGAAGAGCTTGGCATGGACGTTTCGAGCGTTGCTCCGGCATACGCTTCGGCCATCCGCTTGCTTCCGCGCATTCGCGGCGGACGTGAGGCCATTGATCGCGTTCGCTCGTTGGTTGCGCCTCTGGGTTGCCTCGGCGGCCTGGACGATTTTGAACGCACCTTCGACTTGCTGGCTCAGGCTGGGCTTGCCGACCGCGTGCTCGTGGACTTCTCGGTTATGAGCTCGTTTGACTACTACACCGGAATCGTTTTCGAGGCCTACTCGCCTTACCTGGGCATGGCGCTTGGATCGGGTGGACGCTATGACAACATGATCGGGGCGTATGGCGAAAGTCGTCCCGCGGCTGGTTTCGCTTTCTGCCTCGAGCGCGCCATGAACGCTTCGGCCGCCCAGCGTAAGGGCCGCGCGGAGGGCCGCAACCTGCGCATCGCCGTTCCGAAGGGGTCCCTCAATGCCGACGCCATCCGTTGTCTTACGCAGGCGGGTCTGGACACCACCGGTCTTGACAACCCGGGACGCCAGCTCGTCATCTCGAATCCCGGCGTAGACTTCATCATCGTGCGTCCCACCGACGCGCCCGTGTTCGTGGCGCTTGGCGCCGCCGACTGCGGCATTTGCGGAAAGGACTCGCTGCTCGAGGCCTCACCTGACGTTGTCGAGTTGGTGGACCTGGAATTCGGCGGCTGCCGATTCGTGGTTGCCGAGCCGGAAGGGGCGTCTGCGGCTATCGAGGAGCACTATCGCACGCTTGGAAGCATTCGCGTTGCGACGAAGTACCCCAACATCACGCGCGCCCACTACGCCAAGACGGGAACGCAGGTCGAGATCGTGAAGCTTCACGGAAACATCGAGCTTGCCCCCTTGACGGGCATGGCCGAGCGCATCGTCGACATTACGGCCACGGGCACCACGCTGCGAGAGAACAATCTACGCATCGTCGACGAGGTTCTTGCCTCGACCGCCCGATTCTTCGCCAACACCTGCGCGTTCCGCACGGATGCGCGCATCGTCAAACTTGCCCAAACCCTCGCTTCGCAGGTAAAGGAGTAGCCATGCGTCGAGTGATTCTCGCTCCGGAAGAGCGTTTCAACAGTTCGTACATCAACCGCACCGGGGCCTTCAACGCACAGGCCCTCACGGCGGCCACGTCTATCATCGAAGAGGTGCGCACGCGCGGCGACGATGCCCTGCGCGAGTTCACCGAGAGGTTCGACGGCGTGCGCGTTGAGGATTTCCGCGTTAAGCCCGAGGCCATCGAGGCTGCTTTGGACGCGGTTGACCCCGAGACGCTTGCGGCTCTAAGGCATGCCGCAGGTCAGATTCGCGACTTTCATGAGCGCCAGAAGCAGCAGAGCTGGTTTTTCGCGCGCGAGGACGGAGCCATCTTGGGTGCAAAGGTGACCCCACTTGACTCGGTGGGAATCTACGTGCCAGGAGGCCGCGCCCTCTATCCTTCGACCGTGCTCATGAACGCGATTCCCGCTCAGGTGGCAGGCGTCGGCCGCATCGTATGCGTGACGCCGCCGACTAAAGACGGTACGCTTGACTGCGCCATCTTGGCCGCCTGCGCCATTGCGGGCGTTACCGAGATCTACACGGTGGGCGGCGCGCAGGCTGTAGGCGCTTTGGCTTATGGCACGGAAAGCATCGCGCCGGTGGCCAAGGTGACAGGCCCTGGTAACGCGTTTGTAGCGGCGGCCAAGAAGATCGTCTCGGGAGATGTGGGCATCGACATGATCGCCGGCCCCTCCGAGGTGTGCGTCGTCGCCGATGCTGCGGCTGACCCTTCGCTTGTGGCCATCGATCTTATGGCGCAGGCCGAGCACGACCCGCTGGCGGCGTGCTACCTGGTGGTTTTCGACGAGGGGTATGCCGATGCGGTCGAGGCTGCCGTGGCCGGGCACCTCAAGAACTCCACGCGCGCCGAGATCACCGAGGCCTCCCTGCGTGACCAGGGGCTCATCGTGGTGTGCCAGGATATGGCTCAGGCACTTGAGGCCGTGAACGTCATCGCGCCTGAGCACCTCGAGATGCATGTCGAGGGTGCCATGGACCTTTTGGGCGGCATACGCAACGCGGGTGCCATCTTCCTGGGTGAATGGACGTGCGAGGCCCTGGGCGACTATGTGGCTGGTCCCAACCACACGCTTCCGACAGGTGGGACGGCGCGCTACGCGAGCCCCCTTTCCGTCGACGAGTATGTGAAGAAGTCGAGTGTCATCCAATACACGCCCGCGGCTTTGAGAAACGACGCCGCTGCTGTGACCCGCATAGCCGATCATGAGGGACTGTGGGCCCATGCGCAAAGCGTGCGCGAGAGAATGAAGATTTTGGGGGAGGAAGGCTGTGAATAGCGTACGTGCTTCGGCGCCGCAGCTTGAGGGCCTGGTGCCCTACGACCCCAAGTACCTGCCGGCGCAGGCGATGCTTTCCGCCAATGAGAACCCCTGCGACATCGATGGGGCTTTGCGTGACGAGGTCATGCGTGCGGTGGCCGAGGTTGCGTTCAATCGTTATCCCGATCCGCTCGCCAACGAGCTGCGCGACATGATCGCCGAGGCCAACGGCCTTTCGCGCGACCATGTGCTTGTGGGCAACGGCGGCGACGAGCTGCTGTTCAACCTTGCACTTGCTTGGGGTGGCCCCGGGCGAAAGCTCTTGAACGTGCCGCCGACGTTCTCGGTGTACGCGGCCAATGCGCGTCTGACGGGCACCGAGGTGGTGAACGTGGCTCGTGGGGCTGACTTCGCCATTGACGAAGAGGCCGTGATCGAGCGCCTTTCGCGGGGTGACATCGATTTCGCGGTGCTGACGAGCCCGAATAATCCGACGGGCGAATTGGCGAGCGAAGAGTTCATCGTGCGCATGCTCGAGGCGAGCGATGCGCTTGTCTTGGTCGACGAGGCGTATTTCGAGTTCGCCGGCCGTACGGTGGTGCCCCTGCTGGCAGAGCATGAGAACCTTATTATTTTGCGCACGTTCTCGAAGGCGTATTCGCTTGCGGGCGTGCGTCTGGGCTACGTGATGGCGAGTCCGAGCGTTATTCGCGAGCTCATCAAAGTGCGTCAGCCCTATTCGGTCGATGCCGTTTCCCAAGCCATAGCGCGAGTGGTTTACGCAAACCGCGCCGCATTCGATCCCAGCATAAAGGCGATCGTCGCCGAGCGAACCCGCGTTTTTGAGGAGCTCTCGAAGATTCCGGGCGTTAAGGCGTATCCTTCTGATGCCAACTACATCCTGTTTCGCGTGGAGGAGGCCGCCTCTGCGTGGGATTACCTGTATGATCGAGGCGTGCTCATCCGCGATTTCAGCGCTTCGGCCATGCTTGAGGGCACGTTGCGCGTTACCATTGGGACGGCAGAGCAAAACGACGCGTTCTTGGGCTCGTTGCGCGACTTTATTGACGAAAGGTAGGTCATTGTGCGAGAGGCCGTTGTTAAGCGCACGACGAAAGAGACTGATATTTCGGTTGAGATTTGCCTTGATGGAACAGGGAAGGTCGAGGCCGAGACGGGTGTGCCGTTCTTTGATCACATGCTGAATGCTTTCGGGCGCCATGGTTTGTTCGACCTGAAGGTGAAGGCGGTTGGTGACATCGACATCGACGCGCACCATACCGTGGAGGATACGGGTATCGTACTGGGGCAGGCCATCGCGCGCGCCTTGGGCGATAAGCTCGGCATCAGGCGCTTCGGTTCGGCGTTCGTCCCCATGGACGAGGCGCTGCTGCATGCGGCGCTTGACATTTCGGGTCGCGGGCAGCTGCACTGGAGCGTCGACCTGCCGTTTGGCATGGTGGGCGCTTTCGATACCCAGCTTGCCAAGGAGTTCTTTATCGCGCTTGCCACGAATGCGGGAATCACGCTGCACGTGCGTGAGATTTCGGGGGAGAACGCCCATCACGTCATCGAGGCGTCTTTCAAGGCGGTGGGGCGCGCTTTGCGCGAGGCCTGCGAGATCGACCCGCGCATGGAAGGCGAACTCCCCTCGACCAAGGGCATGCTGTAGGCTTGGGCTCTTGCGGGTCCGCACCGCGGGGCTGGGAGGCGGGATGCCCCGTGCTCAGACAGTCCTGAGCTCGAGCGAACAGCCCACGGGGGCTGTTCGGTTCGTGCGGAACTGCGCGCGGGACACCCCGCCTCCCAGCCCCGCTACGTTTTCCGAACAAGAAGAGGTTTGGCTTTGATTGCTGTAGTTGACTACCATAAGGGGAATTTGAAGAGCGTCGAGCGCGGGCTTGTCGGCGTAGGCGGCAATGCCCTCATCACCGACGACCCCGCGGTGATCGCGCGCGCCGATGGCGTCGTCCTGCCCGGCGTAGGCGCCTTTGCCGATGCGGCAGCCACCATGCGCGAGCTCGGCCAAGACGTCGTGGTGCGCGATGCCATTGCGCGCGGCGTCCCTTTCTTGGGCATTTGCCTTGGCATGCATCTCATGTTCGAAGAGGGCGAAGAGGGCGAGGTTGTAACCGGGGAAGACGAGGATCCGCTGCGTCCACAGGGCCTGGCCGTCCTTCCTGGCGTGGTGGCGCGCCTTCCGCGTCTGGACGTTGCGGGAAACGCGTACAAGATTCCGCATGTGGGATGGAATTCCATCGAGTTTTCCGAAGGACCGCTGTTCGACGGCATTTCGCAGGGCGAGTTCTTCTACTTCACCCATAGCTTCGCGGCACCTGATACGCCGGCAACCATTGCCACCACCACCCATTCCGTCACGTTCCCGAGCGCGGTTTGCTACGGAGAACGCGCGTTTGGCGTGCAGTTCCATCCCGAGAAAAGCTCTGATGCCGGCGCGCGCATGTTGCGTAACTTCGTGCGCATCGTCGGCGCGTAAAAGGAGGGGCCATGTACTTGCTTCCCGCCATTGACATCCTCGACGGGCGCGCGGTGCGCCTGGCGAAGGGCGATTACAACCGCGTGACTGTCTACAATGAGGATCCCGCCGCGCAGGCTCAGCTGTTCGAGGAGGCTGGCGCCGAGTGGATCCACATGGTCGACTTGAACGGCGCGAAGTCGGGCGTTCCTGAGAACATCGCTATCATCGAGCGCATTCTTCGCCGCACCAACCTCAAGATCGAGGTGGGAGGGGGCATTCGCTCGCTTGAGACCATGGCCCGTTTGGCCGATGCCGGCGTAAGCCGCATGGTCTTGGGAACGAAGCTGGTGACTGACCCGGATTTTGCCCAGCAGGCCGTCGAGCTGTATGGGGCCGATATGCTGTGCGCTGGCATCGATGCCAAAGGCGGGGAAGTGGCCACTGCCGGCTGGCGCGAGGGGTCGGGCGTAGCCGCGACCGAACTTGCCGCTCAGATGAGCGCGATGGGCTATCGTCACCTGGTGTACACCGACATCGCGCGTGATGGCATGCAGTGCGGCCTCGAGGTGGCTGCCTACGAGCGCATGGCCGCCGCTTTCGGGCACCCGGTTATCGCGTCGGGCGGCGTGGCGAGTGTGGCCGATATCGAGCGCTTGGTGCCCGTTGCCTCCTCTATCGAGGGAGTCATTGCGGGCCGTGCGGTTTACGAGGGCACGCTGGGCGTTGCCGAGGGTGTGGCGGCTTGCCGCGCGGCGAGCCTGTAGGTAAGGAGGGGCCGCAATGCTGACGAAGCGCGTCATTCCCTGCATGGACGTTAAAGACGGTCGCGTTGTCAAGGGCGTCAATTTCGTGAACCTGCGTGATGCGGGCGATCCTATCGAGCTTGCGCAGCGCTACGACGAGCAGAAAGCCGATGAGGTCATCTTCCTCGACATCACGGCGACAAGTGACGATCGCGCCACCACTATCGAGCTGGCGAGTCGCGCGAGCGAGGAGCTGCACTTGCCTTACTGCGTCGGTGGCGGTTTCCGCACGGTTGCCGACATGCGCCGCATGATAGCCGCAGGCGCTGACAAGGTCTCGGTGAACTCGGCCGCCATCGCCAACCCCGAGCTCTTGACGCTGGCAGCAGCCGCCTTCGGCACGCAGGCGGTGGTTTGCGCGATCGACGCGAAGGCCGTGGCGGGCAACCCCAACAAGTGGGAGGTCTACGTTGCCGGAGGCCGCAAGGCGACGGGCATCGACGCCGTCGAATGGGCCGTTGAGGCGGCGCGGCGTGGTGCCGGCGAGATCCTGCTTACCAGCATGGACCGCGATGGCAGCCGCGACGGCTTCGACTGCCACCTTACGCGTACCATCGCGCGCGCGGTCGACATTCCGGTCATCGCGTCGGGCGGTGTTGGTTCCATCGAGCATTTTGCCGAGGGAGTATTGGAGGGCGAGGCCGATGCGGTGCTTGCGGCAAGCGTCTTCCACTTCGGTGAGCTTACCGTACGCGAGGTCAAGGAGTACATGCGCGCTCAGGGCATTCCCGTGCGTCTGTGAGGCTCCTCGCTGACTTACTAGCGCCAACCTGCGAGAGAGGATTGTCGTGAGCTTCGAGCTGAAATACAACGCCGATGGGCTTATCCCGTGCATCGTGCAGGACGTCGAGACGAAAGACGTGCTCATGATGGCGTGGATGAATGCTGAGTCGCTGCGCCTTACGTTCGAGACGGGCGATACCGTCTTTTGGTCCCGCAGCCGGCAGGAGATCTGGCACAAGGGAGCAACCAGCGGAAACACTCAGAAACTCGTGGAGCTTCGCTACGACTGCGACGCCGACACGCTGCTTGCGTTGGTGAAGCCGGCGGGTCCCGCCTGCCACACCGGCGAACGTACGTGCTTCTTCCGCGCGATCGAGGGCTAGGCTTATGGAGTCGGTTGGTTCGGCGTGGCTGCCCAGAGTTGCGACGGGTGCCAAGGTTCTGTGCATCGGCGCGGTGATGGCCGACGTGGTGTGCCGCGTGCCGCGCCTGCCCGAACGAGGCGAGGGCGTAGTGGTGGAGCGGCGCGACGTCTACCTTGGTGGATGCGCCTTCAATTCGGCGAGCATCGTGCGTCAGATGGGCTACCCGTGCTTTCTCATGGCTCCTATTGGGCGTGGCCTTTACGCCGATTTCATTCGCCGCGAGCTTGATGCGCGCGGCCTCTCTGCGCTGCAAGTCGACACGGCGCTTGACTGCGGTTCGTGTACCTGCTTCATCGAGCCTGACGGCGAGCGCACCATGGTGACCTCTCCTGGTATCGAGCGCTGCTTCGAGCCGACGTGGTTCGACTCCCTCGATGCCTCCGAGTTCGGCTTCGTGCTTGCGGCGGGTTACGAGATCGAGGGGCCTGGCGGCGATGCCATCCTCTCTTTCATCGAGGCGAACCCCCACCTCGCATTTGCCTACGCGCCCGGTCCGCGCATCATGGGGGTTGCGCAGGACGCCGCCAAGATGGCTCGCATCAAGAAGCTCTCGCCTCTGTGGCATCTCAATGATCTGGAGTTGGCGCAGATTTCCGAAGGTCATGCGGAGGGCTTCGAGGCTGCGGGTGCGTGGCTTGCCGCGGAATTCGGCAACGCGGTAGTGGTAACGCGGGGCAAACGGGGCTCGACCGCGTTCTTTCCCGATGGGACGAGCGTGAGCGTGCCTACCGACCCGGTGGTGCCGGTCGATACGGTGGGGGCGGGAGATACGCATCTCGGCGCTTTTGTGGCATCGCTTTGCTCGGGTGCCGGATGGCGCGATTCTCTGGCAAGCGCCAACCGTGCCGCAGCTGCTGTGTGCCTGGTAGAAGGGGGCGCTCTCTCGGACGCAGACTACGAGCGACTGCTCGGCTGATCAGAGCAGCGCGCCGTCGACCATTTCGGCTACCATCTTTGAACGCAAGTAGGCATTTTCTTGTGCCGCATCTGGACTTACGCTAATATGGGTGCGTTGAATTCGCAGCTTAAATTCCCCCGCAAAACATACGCGTGAGCGCCCTTGGGCGAACTGCGCTTCTTCTTGCGAGTCCCCGAAGCCACAATCGAAGCACTTTGCGCCCTCGTGCGTTGATCGGGAGCTGCGACGTTGGCATGATGTGCGCGAAGGCGCATTTCAAAATAGGAATCCTAGTATGAGGAGGAAACCGTGAAGTTCTTTCTGGACACCGCTGATCTGAACGAGATCGAAGAGGCGGCAAGCTGGGGCGCGCTGGCAGGCGTTACCACCAACCCGTCCCTGTACGCCAAGATCGGCGGCAAGCTTGATGACTTCCACGCCCACATCGGCCGCATCTGCGAGATCGTCGGCCCCGACTGCCCCGTGTCCGCCGAGTCCGTCGCCATGACTCGCGACGAGATTGTCAAGGACGGCATCGAGCTGGCCGCCATCGCGCCGAACGTGGTCGTCAAGGTTCCCACGATGGTCGAGGGCCTGGCCGCTACGCGCGCCTTGGCCGACAAGGGCATCCCGGTTAACATGACCCTGTGCTTCTCGGTTCCGCAGGCCCTTCTTGCAGCCCGCGCCGGCGCCCGCTACATCAGCCCCTTCATCGGCCGCTTCGACGACATCGCCGACGACGGCCTGCAGCAGGTGGAAAACATCGTGCGCGCCATTGGCAACTACGACTTCACCGCCAATACGGTCAACGGCGAGCAGGTCGAGATCATTGCCGCGTCCATCCGCAGCGCCAACCACGTGACCCAGGCTGCCCTCATGGGCGCCGACATTGCCACCGTGCCCTTCGGCGTGCTGAAGAAGATGGTGCAGCATCCGCTGACCGACCGCGGCCTCGACGCATTCATGAAGGACTGGGAGAAGGTTCTTAACGCATGATCGAATCCGAGAACAACGCGATAGCCGAGGGCGCCGAGCCTGCCGAGAAGAAGCCTGTGCGTCGTCGCACGAAGAAGGTTGACGCTGCGGCTGCTGAGGCTGCTCCTGCGCCCGAGGCCCCTGCTGCTTCGGAGGCAGGATCGGCGGAGGCGCCAAAGCCGCGCCGCACCCGCACTCGCAAGGCCGCCGCAGTCGAGGAAGCTCCTGCGGCTGTCGAGGCTGCTCCTGCGCCCGAGGCTCCTGCAACTGGGGAGGCGCCCAAGCCGCGCCGTACCCGTGCTCGTAAGGCCGCTCCCGAAAGCGCGCCTGAGGCTTCCGCTGCTGCAGAAGCCGCCGAGCAGGCTCCTTCGCCTGCGCCTGAGGGAGCTCAGGTAGCCGAGGAGCCCAAGCGCCGCCCGCGCTCTCGCGTCAAGAAAGACGCTGCTGGGGATAAACCCGAGGCCGCCGCTGAGGCCAAGCCCGAGGCTGCTGCCGAGGCGCCGGCGCCTGAGGTCGAGGCCAAGCCGGAAGGCGCTCCTGCGCCCGAGGCTGCCGCCGAAGGTGCCGAGTCCAAGGCCGATGCGGGCGAGCAGCGCGAGAAGCCCTATGGGAAGAACCGCCGCGACCGCAACCGCGACAAGCGCGAGGACGCTTCGGGCAAGGCCCAGCAGGGCCAAGGTTCCCAGAAGCACAACGGTGGGGACAACCGCCAGAACAACAACGGCAAGCAGAACGGTCAGAAGCAGAACAATCGCGACCGCGACGATCGTCGACGCAACAGGCGCGAGCGCAACCAGAACAACCGCGAGGTCGTGCCCAGCGTGACCCGCGAGGGTTTGGCCGAGCTCAAGGTGGCCGACCTGCGCGCGAAGGCCGCGGAGCTTGCGCTTGACGCCTCTGGCATGAAGAAGGCCGAGCTTGTCGAGGCTGTTTACGAGGCCAGCATGAAGGCCGAGGGCTTCATCGAGGTTTCCGGCGTGCTTGACATCATGCCCGACGGCTACGGCTTCCTGCGCGCAAGCGGATACCTGCCCGGCGAGGGCGACGCCTACGTGGGAACCGCGCTCGTGCGTCGCAACGGCCTGCGCAAGGGCGACTTCGTGGTGGGCCAGACGCGTCCCGCACGCGAAAACGAGAAGTTCGCCGCCATTCAGAAGATCATCTCCGTCAACGACGTGCCCATTGCCGAGCTGGGAGCGCGTCCTCGCTTCGCCGACCTCACGCCGGTGTACCCGGACGAGCGCCTGCTCATGGAGCACGGCCGCACTACCATCACCGCCCGCGTCATCGACCTGTGCGCGCCCATTGGCAAGGGCCAGCGCGGCCTTATCGTCTCGCCGCCGAAGGCCGGCAAGACCACGGTTCTCAAGGATATCGCCGCTTCCATCACGGCCAACAATCCCGAGGTGCACCTCATGTGCCTGCTTGTGGACGAGCGCCCCGAAGAAGTGACCGACATGGAGCGCTCCATCAAGGGCGAGGTCGTGTCCTCGACCTTCGACATGCCCTCGGAAAACCACATCGCCGTGGCCGAGCTGGTGATCGAGCGCGCGAAGCGCTTGGTGGAAATGGGCAGGGACGTGGTCATTCTGCTCGACTCCATCACTCGCCTTGCCCGTGCGTACAATCTGGCGCAGCCCGCTTCCGGGCGCATCCTCTCGGGTGGCGTTGACTCCACGGCCCTCTACCCGCCGAAGCGCTTCCTGGGCGCTGCGCGCAATATCGAGGGCGGCGGCAGCCTGACCATCCTCGCCTCGGCGCTCATCGACACCGGCTCGAAGATGGACGAAGTTATCTTCGAGGAGTTCAAGGGCACGGGCAATATGGAGCTTAAGCTTGATCGCTACCTTGCCGACCGCCGCATCTTCCCGGCGATCGACCCGGTGACAAGCGGTACCCGCAAGGAGGACCTGCTGCTCAACCCGCAGGAGGCGCCGCTTATTTGGGCGGTTCGCCGCATCCTTGCGAACCTCAACAACACCGAGCGCGCCATGGACATGCTCATCAAGTCCCTCAAGCAAACCGAGACGAACCAAGAATTCCTCATTCGCACGGCGAAGAAGGCCCAGACGCAGGCTGGCAAGACCGACGAGAACTTCGAGTTCTAGCCGTAACGGAAGGGTTGTCACATGACACAGCAGAACAACTGGCAGCAGGGGGTGTGGCACGCGGATGCGCCGGCTGCCCAGCCTCAGGCGCAGCCCCAGCAGCCCCAAGTGCCTCAGGCTCAGCCCCAAGCTCAGCCACAGGTAGCCTACGCCCAGCCCCAAACTGCTTACGGGCAGAATTGGGGTCAGCCGCAGGCGGCCTATGCTCATCCTCAAGCCCAAGCTGCCTACGCCGCGCAGGCTCAGCCTGCACCTTACGCTTCCGCAGACGTCGCCCAGCAGCCCAAAAAGCGCGGTTGGATTGTCGCCCTGGCGGTAATCGTGGCCGTCTTGGTGCTGTGCCTTGCTGGCATCGCCTCGTGCACCAGCATGGTGAACAGCTCGATGAACTCGTTCGGCTCTCTGGGGAGCTTCGGCTTCGCCGAGCCTGGTCAGGAGATGGCCTACGACGACACGGTGGGCATCATCGAGCTGGGCGGCACCATCCAGTATGACGGCTCGGTCTGCAGCCCCGAGGGCTTGAAAGAGCAGCTTGACCGCGCCGAGGAGGATCCGAACATCGTAGCCGTGGTGCTGCGCGTCGACTCGGGCGGCGGTACCGCCACCGCGGGCGAGGAGATGGCAAACTACGTGCGTGACTTCTCCAAACCCATTGTGGTCTCGAGCGCCTCCATCAATGCGAGCGCGGCTTACGAGATATCCTCGCAGGCCGACTACATCTTTGTGGCGAAGACGACGGCTATCGGGTCCATCGGCACTGCCATGCAGATCACCGATCTTTCCGGCCTGTACGAGAAGCTTGGCATCAACGTCGAGAACATCACGTCGTCGGATTCCAAGGATTCCAGCTACGGTACTCGCGCTCTCTCCGAGGAGGAGCGTGCGTGGTATCAGGATCAGGTTGACCAGATCAACGAGACGTTCATCGAGACGGTCGCTGAAGGGCGCGGAATGGACATCGAGGACGTTCGCAAGCTTGCCAACGGCATGACCTATACCGGCATGGACGCCGTGGAGAACGGTTTGGCCGATGAGATTGGCGGTCTTGAGGACGCCGTCTTGAAGGCGTGCGAGATTGCCGGTGCGCCTGCCGATTGCGATACCATGTACCTGAACTCCGGTTCGTACTATGACCTGTATTCCCTGTTTGGTTTGACGGAGGGCGAGGCTTCGGCCGAAGATATCGCCGCCGCTTTGAAGGAGCTTGAGCAGCATGTCGGATTTGAAGGATAACAAGCGCGTTCCCTGGCCTGCGCGCGCCGTGGTCACGGCGGGCATGCCTTACGGGAACAAGCCTTTGCATTTTGGCCATATCGGCGGCGTGTTCGTGCCGGCCGACTGCTTCGCGCGTTTTTTGCGCGACCGCATTGGACGCGAGAACGTGCGATTCATCTCGGGTACCGACTGCTTCGGTTCGCCCATTGACGAGGGTTACCGCAAGCTGGTCGAGGCTGGCGAGTTCGACGGCACCATCAACGAGTACGTGCAGCGCAACCACGACATGCAGAAGGCAACGCTCGAGGCCTTCCATGTGAGCCTCGACATCTTCGAGGGGTCGGGCATTGGGCATGCAGGCGACGTGCACCAGATGGTCACCAACGCCTTTATCACCAAGCTGTACAAGAACGGTTGGCTGCGTCGTGAGTCGACCCTGCAGTTCTTCGACACCGAGGCTGGCATCTTCTTAAACGGCCGCCAGGTGGTGGGACATTGCCCCGTGCAGGGCTGCAAGTCCGAGCATGGCTACGCCGATGAATGCGATTTGGGCCATCAGTACCAGCCCGAGGACCTGCTCAAGCCCGTTTCTTCGGTGACGGGTACCGTACCTGAGATGCGCCCGGTGGAAAACTGGTACTTTGACCTGCCTGCGTTCGCCGACTTCCTGCGCGAGCATGTGGCCGACCTCGAGGCCGACCCCGAGGTGCGCGCTGTGGTGCCCACCACACTTAAGGAGTTTTTGGCGCCGCCCATCATCTTCATCAAGAACGAGCTGTACGAAGACTACTTGGCCGTTGCCGATGCGCTGCCTGCGCATAGCTACCGTCCGGCGGAGAAGGGCAAGCAGAGCTTCGAGATCGAGTTTGCCAGCATCGGCGAGCGCGATGCGGCCCGTCCGGTTCTGGCTAACGCCGGCCTGCGCTTCCGTACGGGAAAGACGCTCGTGCCCTTCCGCATCACCGGCAACATCGAGTGGGGAGTGAAGGCTCCTGTGCTCGAGGGAGTTGAGGGCCTGACCGTGTGGTGCTGGCCCGAGAGTTTGTGGGCGCCCATTTCGTTCACCATCGCGGTGAACGACGCCATGGGTCTTCCTCGTGGTTCGTGGCGTGATTTCTGGTGCTCGGATGAGGCGTGTGTCTACCAGTTCATCGGGCAGGACAACCTGTACTTCTACGGTGTCGCCCAACCGGCGCTGTTCGAGGCGCTCAAGCCCGGCAATCTTTTGAGCGCCGGAACCGACGCCCCGCTTCGTCAAACTACGCTGGTGGCAAACCACCACATGCTTTTCGGCGACAAGAAGGCATCCTCCTCGGGTGCGGTCAAGCCGCCGACGGGCGAGCAGCTTCTGGAGCACTACATGCCCGAGCAGCTTCGCGCCCACTTCCTGGCACTTGGTCTCGACCAGAAATCGGTCGGCTTCAAGCCGAAGCCCTTCGAGGCCGACGAGGCCAAGCGCAATGACACGCGCTACGCCGACCCGGCTTTGAAGGAAGGCGCGCTTCTGACCAACGTGTTCAACCGCCTGGCTCGCAGCTGCTTCTACGAGGCTCAAAAGAACTTCGATACCTGCATGCCCTTGGGCAAGCCGTCTCCCGAAGTGGCCAAGAAGGTGTATGCGGCGCTGCGCGGCTACGATGAGCGCATGCACCGCGTCGAGCTGCATGCGGTGATGTCGCATATGGACGACTTCATCCGCTGGGCTAACAAGTACTGGGCCGACGGCATTCGAGAGGCTGAGAAGACCGAGAACATGGAGCTGCGCCGCCAGGTGCTGCTGGACTCCTTCTTCATGCTGCGCGTGGCCACGCTGCTCATGCACCCGGTGGTGCCGAAGGGCTGCGAGAAGATCTGCACGTACCTGAACTTCGAGTTCGATGATTTCTTCAGCTGGAACTACGACTTCGAAGACAACGATGAGCTGTGCACGGCAAGCGAGATCGACGCGGGGGCTCACCGCGTGGCCGAGCTTCCGCCGCGGACCGACTTCTTCGAGAAGCATCCGAGCCAGTTTAAGTAGGATTTCTGCGCGATGCCGCTCCGTGGTCGGGGCGGCATCGCTGCTTTTCGACGGCGGCCGGTTTGGCCGAGGGGGATTGCGATGGGGGACAACCGGGGAAGAGAAGAGGCGCGTGCGCGTCTGGAAGCGCGGCGTGCGAGGTCGGAAGGCCCGCGCGAGGGCGCGCCGCGTCGTCCTGCCACGGCGCGCCCTGCGGGTTCGGAGCGCTCGGTGCGTTCGGGTGGCGGCTCGACCCGCAGGCCCTCCGCGCCGCCTGTCCGGGTTCAGACCCAGCAATATGCGGTTTCGAGTCGCGGGTATAGCCGAAGCGCCGGCAAGCGCGCTCTCGTTCTCGTCGCGGCGGCGCTCGCTGTTTTGCTGGTTGTGTTCTTGCTGGTGAAGGGGTGTTCTTTCGACGAGCCCGATTCGGCGGGCGAGGGTGCGGGAACGGCGTCTTCGCAGGGCCAGGTCGCGACGAAGCCCTCTTCCTCCATTCCGGCAGGTTCGGTTGAGACCATCGATGAGAACGGCATCGTGCATGGAACCACACCCGACGGCGTGAGCTATACGGTCGTGGGTCGTGGCGTGGAGTCGGAGACGGCGGGCAAGGTGACGCTTCTGGCTGCGGGCGACCAGCTGGCAACTGACAACCTGCTGGCCATCACCGATGCCTATGCGGGCGAGGTGGGCGACGGCGAATACGACTTCCGCCCGCTGTACCGAGAGGTCGAGCCGCTGGTGAAGGCCGCCGACATCGCGTTCATCAATCAGGAAACCGTCATGGCCGGCGAAGAGGAGTACGACTACTCGGGTTGGCCGAGCTTCAATACGCCCGAGGCTGCGGCGGCTGCCATCAGCGAAGTGGGCTTCGACCTGGTGAACTTTGCCACGAACCATACGTACGACTACTACACGTACGGCGTCGAGCAGTCGTTTGGGGTGTGGGAGAAGTACCCGAACCTGGTTGTTGGCGGCAGCTATCCCACGCAGGCTGATCGGGAAACGGTGCATATGATCGAGCGCGATGGCATGACGTTTGCCTTTTTGGCGTACTGCTATGGCGACAACTATCTGGGGACGTACGAGAACTTCCCCAATCAGCACTACATGTGCGGCTTTGACAAGCAGGCCATGGAGGCCGATATCAAGCGGGCTCAGAGCGTGGCCGACGCCGTTATCGTGGCGATGCACTGGGGCACCGAATACGTGGTCGAGCCCAATGATCAGCAGATGGAGTACGCGAAGTTTTTGGCCGACTTGGACGTTGACCTGGTGCTGGGAACGCATGCGCACATCATGCAGCCGGTGAAGTACGTGACGGGTGACACGGGCAATACCATTCCTGTGGTCTTCGGCCTTTCTGACTTCGTTTCGGGGTGGACTACGACAAACTACATCTTAAGCGGCCTGTTCACCTGCGAGTTCGCGCGCGGGGAAGCGGGCGTGGAGGTTTCGGGGCTTACCTGGTATCCGACTATCGAGTGGTCGAATGGCGAAGACGTGTACGTGCGCCTGCTGAAGGACATGGACGAGGCCACGACCAACGCCAACACGCGCACCGAGGACGTGGACGATGACTATACGTACCTGCGGGATTTCGTGAACGCATCGGGCATGGAGATTCCCGTCGTGATGTGACCTTCGTATGTTTGCGCGCAACGGGCAGGGTGGTGGATGCGAGGTGCGTTGGCACCATGAAAACAACGTCGTTGCGTCACGGGTCTTTCAAGGGCGGCTGCTAGACTGTGGCTGCTGGTGAAATGATGGGAGGGCCACATGGTAGGAAAGGGCGGCATGGCGAAGAGGGCGCTCGGCGTTGCGGTATCGGGTGTGATGGCTGCGGTTTTGCTGCTGGCGGGTACGAATGCCGCGGTGGTTTTGGGTACGCGCGGCGACCTGCATGCCCCTGAAGAGCTGTCGGATTATGGAGCTGACGCGATTGTCGTGCTGGGCGCGTTGGTGCATCCAGACGGAACTCCCTCCGACGTGCTACGCGACAGGCTGGAATGCGGCATGGCCTTGTATCACGCGGGCGCAGCACCGAAGATCATCGTGAGCGGCGACAACGGTACGGTTGCCTACGATGAGGTTTCGGCTATGAAGCGCTATCTGGTCGAGCGCGGGGTTCCCTCCGAAGATGTGTTCTGTGACCATGCGGGCTTTTCGACCTACGAGAGCATGTATCGAGCGAAGCACGTGTTTGGCTGCGAGCGTGTTGTGGTGGCCACGCAGACTTATCATCTCTACCGCGCGTTGCACACGGCCGGTTCTTTGGGGCTTGTGGCGGTTGGCTCTCCGAGCGAGGCGCACGTGTACGGCGGCCAGCTTTGGTTCAGCACGCGCGAAGCGCTGGCCCGTACGAAGGACTTCTTCAAAGTTATGACCAAGCCCGAGTCTACGTTTGTGGGCGAGCCTATCTCGCTTGACCAGTCGGGCGACGTGACGAACGGCTAGGATGAGGCAGGCGTTTGCCTTGCCGTTGGCATCTAGCGGGGAACGCGTATGGTCTCGTAGTCGTAGGCAACCGTTTCGCTGGGCGGAAGCTGATCGAGTCCGTGAAACAGGGCCGTTATGGGCACTCCCAGCCCATCGGCCAGCTGGACCATCTTATCTATGGTGGGGTTGACGCGCGCGTTTTCTATCTTGTTGACATAGGAGCGATCGACGTTTGCGCGCAGAGCGAGGGCGGCCTGCGTGAGACCCCTTTCCTCTCTGAGGGTGCCCACGTTCACGCCAAGCTGTTTGCGGAAGTGTGTGCTGATCCTGTTGTTTCCCATGTGAAAAAGATATAGAGGTGGTTGGCCAAATTTGTGGAACATATTCCACAAACTCATCTTTGTGACGGATGTCGTGAAGCCACAGGTTTTGGCAATGCCGTGCGGGGCTTTGCGTTGGCGGGCGTATAATGGGCGCGTCGCCGCATAGGCCTTCTGTCGGCGTCTGAACGTTGGGGCTTAGGAGGGATGCAGATGGCTTCTTCTCGTGGCTGGAAGATAGCGGCGGTTCTTATGACCGTCCTGCTGCTTGCCGTCATAGCGTGCGGCGCCTATCTCCTTATGGGAGGCTTCGGTGGCAGCGGCTTCGGCCGTGATCTGCCCATTGAGCAGACGGTAGAGCTTGACTCTGACGGCCCTTCCGATATTTACGAGATGGCCGTCGACGATGTTGCCTTTGAGGGGCCGGCTGCGGGAATCCTTCCGGCGAAGCTTGCTGGCTCGACGGAGACGGTGGATGAAGACGGCATCGTGCATGGAGTAACCCCCGACGGCATTCGCTATACCGTGCACGGCCGCGGCGTTTCCTCGCAAGACGCCGGGAAGGTGACCCTCGTCGCTGCGGGAGACCAGATTGCCACCGACAACTCCATGCCCATAGCGGACGCCTATGCTGGGAGCGTCGGCGACGGGAAATACGATTTCACGCCTTTCTACCAGGACGTGGCGCCCTTTATCGGCGGGTTTGACTTGCGCTACATCAACCAGGAGACGGTCATGGCGGGAGCCGATCGCGGTTTTTCGGGGTACCCGGTGTTCAACGGCCCCGACGCTCAGGCGCGCGCCATTGCCGATGTGGGGTTCAACTTGGTGAACTTCGCCACCAACCACACTTACGACATGGGCTTGGCCGGCATCGAGCGATCGCATGCGGTGTGGGAAGGCTACCCCGAGCTTCTGATCGGGGGCAGCTACCTTTCGCAGGAGGATCGTGAGACGGTGCACATGATAGAACGCAATGGCATCACGTTTGCTTTCCTGGCGTATACCTACGGCGACAACCATTACGGTACGGCGGCGAACTTCCCCAACAGCTACTACGTGTGCGGCTTCGACAAGGCGCTCATCGAGCAGGACGTGCGTCGGGCTCAGGAGGTGGCCGACGCTGTCATTGTCTCGATGCACTGGGGCAGCGAGTACACGGTTGAGCCCAATGCCCAACAGGAGGAGTACGCCAGGTTCCTGGCCGACCTAGACGTCGACCTTGTGCTGGGAAGCCATGCCCACATCATGCAGCCCACCAAGTACGTGACGGGCGATACGGGAAACACGGTGCTCGTGATATACGGCCTGTCTGACTTCGTGTCGGGGTGGACGCTGACCGACTGCATATTGAGCGGCCTGTTTACGTGCGATTTCGTGTGGAATGGCGAAGGGGTGGACCTTGAAAACCCCGTGTGGTATCCCGCCATCGAGTGGTCTGACGGGGGAGATGTTCGCGTGCGCATGCTCAAGGACATGACTGAGGCCGAGATTGACGCGAACACGCGGACGCGCGATGTGGGCAACGACTCAAAGTATCTAAGGGATTTCCTCGATGCGGCGGGCATGGAGATCCCCGTGGTGATGTAGCCTTGGCTGACGTGATGCGCGACCCTGCATGCGCTTCTTCGCGGCTTGAAGTTCGTGCGGCTCGTAGCCGCAGGTGAATATCGTAATTCGTTAAATTTATCCTTGCGTTCACGTGATTGCGGCTCTATACTTGGAGGGCTGTATATTTCACATGCTCGTGCGACTTGCACCGCGAGTGGCCACCGGAAAAGGCTGCGGTTGCAAGGATGACCACGGGCAGAGGACTAACGAATGGAGAAACAGGAATGGCTAAGATTAGCATTTCCACGCTGCTTGACGCAGGCAGCCACTTCGGTCATCAGACCCGTCGCTGGAACCCCAAGATGAAGCCGTATATCTTCGGCTCTCGTGGCGACATCTACATCATCGACCTCAAGCAGACCCTCATCGGCATGGACAAGGCCTACACCTTCGTGTCCGAGCTGGCCAAGAAGGGCGGCACCGTTCTGTTCGTCGGCACCAAGAAGCAGGCTCAGGAGGCCGTTGCCGACGCCGCTAACCGCTGCGGCATGCCCTACGTCAATGCTCGTTGGCTCGGCGGCATGATGACCAACTTCGTCACCATCCGCACCCGCGTTCAGCGCATGGAGGAGCTCGAGGCCATGGACGCCGATGGCCGCATGGCTCTTCTGCCCAAGAAGGAGCAGATCCTCCTTCGCAAGGAGCTCGGCAAGCTGCAGGCCAACCTCAACGGCATCCGCAACATGAAGCGCACCCCCGACGCCGTGTTCGTCATCGACACCAACCGCGAGGAGATCGCCATCCGCGAGGCCAAGCGCCTTGGCATTCCGGTTGTCGGCACCCTTGACACCAACTGCGATCCCGACGACGTCGATTTCGGCATCCCGGCCAACGACGACGCCATCCGCTCCGTGCGCATGATGGCCGAGTTCATCGCCGACGCCGTTGTCGCCGGCATCGGCGAGCCTGTGACCGCCGCCGAGATGGGCGAGGTCGTCGAGGCTGAGGCCGCCGTCGAGGCCGAGGCCGAGGCTGTCGCCGAGTAAATTTTCGCTATACACCCTTCTCAAGGAAAGGACATAGTAATGGCTGCTATTACCGCTGCACTGGTTAAGGAACTGCGCGAGATGACTGGCGCTGGCATGATGGAGTGCAAGAAGGCCCTGACCGAGGTCGACGGCGACCTCGAGAAGGCCGTTGACGTCCTGCGCACCCGCGGCCTTGCCGCCGTTGCCAAGAAGGCCGGCCGTGCCACCAACGAGGGCACCATCGTTGCCATCGTCTCCGAGGACTGCAAGACCGGCGTTGTCGTCGAGATCAACTGCGAGACCGACTTCGTGGCCATCAACGAGAAGTTCCAGGCCTACGCCGAGCGTATCGCTCGCGCCGCCCTGGCTGCCAAGCCGGCCGACGTCGAGGCCCTGAAGGCCGCCGAGATCGACGGTGAGACCGTCGAGGCCATCCTCACCGATGCCATCCACGTGATGGGCGAGAACATCCAGATCGCTCGCGTCCAGGTTGTCGAGGCTGACGGCGTTGCCGCCTACATCCACGGCACCGGCAAGATCGGCGTTCTGGTGACCTTCGCTCTCGAGGGCATCGACGCCGCTTCCGAGGGCTTCCAGAAGTGCGGCCGCGACCTCGCCATGCAGGTTGCCGCCATCAACCCGGTTTCCGCCACCCGCGAGGACGTGCCCGCCGAGGTTGCCGAGCGCGAGATGGCCATCTACAAGGCCCAGGCCGCTGAGTCCGGCAAGCCCGAGAACATTCAGCAGAAGATGGCTGAGGGCCGTATGGAGAAGTTCTACAAGGAGAACTGCCTTACCGAGCAGGCCTTCGTCAAGAATCCCGACCAGACGGTCAACCAGTACGTCGCCGAGTGCGCCAAGGAGCTGGGTGGCTCCATCGTCGTCAAGAGCTTCCTTCGCTTCGGCTAAGATCTCGCGACGCATAGCGTAGAAATACTTTGAAGGGAAGGCCTGATCGGCAATTTCGATCGGGCCTTTCTTTATAATCGATTGGGATGGTACGGATTTGCGGAAAGGGCTTGCATGTCTGAGGAGATTATCGTCGTACGCGGCAACGGCACGTTGAAGGGCGAGGTGTCGGTTGCGGGTGCTAAGAACTCGGCGCTCAAGCTCATGGCTGCTGCGTTGCTGGGCAGGGGCCAATCGGTGATTCACAACGTTCCGCTTATCTCGGACATCGCCATTATGGGCGAGGTTCTTGAGCGCCTGGGGGCGCAAGTCGAGCGCGAGGGGCATACGCTTCGTATCGATACCGCGCCGGTCGACAGCTTCAAGACCCCGTATGAGCTCGTCTCGAAGATGCGCGCCAGCATTTCGGTGCTCGGCCCGCTCATCGGACGCTTCGGGCAGGCTCATGTGGCCATGCCGGGCGGCTGCCAGATTGGCGCGCGCAAGATCGACATGCACCTGGTGGGCCTTGAGGCCCTGGGCGTCAAGTTTGACGTGGCTCACGGAGACCTCATAGCCACCACCCCCGACGGACTGCACGGCGCGCACGTGATGCTGAACTTTCCCAGCGTGGGCGCAACGGAGAACCTGCTCATGGCGGCGGTGGCTGCAGAGGGCGTGACCGTGATTGAGAATGCTGCGAGAGAGCCCGAAATCGAAGACCTCGCCAACATGCTGGTCTCTATGGGCGCGCGCGTTTCGGGTGCGGGCACGTCGATCATCGAGGTCGAGGGCGTGCCTTCGGAAAGCCTGCATCCTTGCGAGCACACCACCGTGGGGGACCGCATCGAGGCCGGCACGTTTTTGGTGGGAGGCGCCCTCATGGGCGGTCCTGTGACCGTGCGCGGCATCGACCCTTCCTTCTTGCGTATGGCCATCTTTAAGCTGCGCGCCATGGGCTGCGAGGTGGAGACGGGGCAGGATTGGGTTCGCGTCGAGCGCACCAAGCCGCTTGTCGCCACCGAGATCCAGACGCTTCCGCACCCGGGCTTTCCCACCGACCTTCAAGCGCAGTTCATGCTGCTTGCGGCTCGTGCCGAGGGCGTTTCGGTCATTACCGAGAACGTGTTCGAGAATCGCTTCATGTTCGCAGCCGAGCTAAGCCGCATGGGAGCCGACATCAGCATCGAGGACCATCATGCTATCGTGCGCGGCGTGAGCCGCCTGCAGGGCGCGCCCGTTTCGTCAACCGATTTGCGGGCTGGGGCCGCCTTGGTTCTTGCCGGCATTGATGCCGAGGGGGAAACCCGCGTGCACGAGATCAGGCACATCGACCGCGGCTACGAGGATTACGTGGGCAAGCTGGCATCGCTGGGCGCCGACGTCTCCCGCACGAGCGTTTCCGCCTAATCGAGGCTTGGCATGGTTGGAGACCAGCGAAACCCCCGCCCGAGCACGCGGCGCAAAAGCCAGCGCTACGACGGAACGACCATCGGAACACACGGCCGCCCGACGCAGCGAGCAAGTCATGCGCGCGGTTCGATGAACGCTTCGAACGTGGAGTTTTCCAACGCACGTCGGCAGAGGCGCGCCGAGCGCGGCTATGTCGACCGGGTTATCCCCGTTACGCACTCGGGCGAGTCTGATGCGGCGTATCGTCGTCGTAGCGCGCGAGCCGGCTACGCTCAGGGCGTGCAGCGCAAGTCCCGCGCGAAAAGCGCGGCTGTGGTGCTTGTCGTCGTTCTGCTTGCCGCGTTGGTTGCGGTGGGCGTGGGCGTGTTCACCTACTTCAAAGCATCCGATGCGAAGCTTTCGCTAGCTGACTCCAATGCGGCCGATGCGCTTGTGGCTCAACCGGAGGAGGGGGCCTACTTCGCGCTGTTCGCGGCAGAGCTGGGCAGCGCCACCTCAAACGGCGGCGCGCATACCGACGCCTACGTCCTGGCCCGCATCGACGAAGATGCTGGTCTGCTGACGCTGGTGGGCGTTCCCTCGAACCTTTCGGTCGCCCTTTCCGACGGCGCCTACCATCCCTTGTACGAGGCTCGCGGTATCGGTGGTGATGCCGAGCTTATCTCGAAGGTGGCCGATTTCGCCGGAGTGGGCATATCTCACTACGTTCGAACCGACGCCCAGGGCATTACGCGCCTCATGGATATTTTTGGCGGCGTGATGCTTACCCTGCCCGAAGAGGTGGACGACCCCGATGCGGGAGTCTTGCACCTCGAGGCGGGCGAGCGACTGCTTGACGCGCGTGCCGCCCTCACCGTGCTGCGCGCCGACAACCTTTCAGGCGGCCTAGTGGCGCGCGAAAACACGCGTGTCGCCTTCTGCATGGAAATGCTCGACACGGCGCTTTCCTCTGAGGGCCTGGACTTCGCCACCGTGGTGGCCGAGGTTGCCGAATGCATTCAGACCGACTGGACTGCCTCGCAGCTGCTTGATCTGGGCGAGGCCCTGCGTCCTTTCGATTCGCTTACCGTGTATGCGGCGTTCATGCCAGGTTACGTGAGCAACGGCGCCTACGTTGCCTATGGCAGCGAGTGGGATGACATGATGTCCAACGTCGAGGCGGGCCTGGATCCGGCGGCCGAGGTGGAGAAGGTCATCGACGTCGACCGTTCCAAGGTCAAGGTGGAGGTGCGCAACGGCGGCGGCGTGACGGGCATGGGCGCCAAGATGGGTGACATCCTGACCGAATGCGGATACGCGCTCGAGGGCGTGGGCAACACCGACGACGGCGCGACGTATCCCGAGACGCTGGTCGTCTACACCGACGATGCGAACGCGGAAGCGGCCGAGGCTATTGTCGAGGATGCGGGCATTGGCCGTGTGGTTCGCAACGGCGGATACTATCAGTTCGAAACCGACGTGCTTGTCATCGTCGGCCAGGACTGGCTTCCCGTCGAGTAGCCGCTTCTCTTTCGCCCGATGGTCATTTGGTGCCTGACGCGAAACGCAGGCTATGCTATGATTGGGAAAACGAACCGACCTTCGAAAGGGGATTACCATGGTTGAGAAGTCCGATGTCGCGGCAGTTCTCGAGCTTATCCGTCCGAGCCTTCAGGCAGATGGCGGCGACGTCGCCCTCGTTGACGTGCAGGAAGACGGCACGGTCGTCGTCGAGCTGCAGGGCGCTTGCAAGGGTTGCCCGATGTCTCAGATGACCCTTGCCAACGGCGTGGAGCGCATCCTGAAGGAGCGCGTCCCGGGCGTTGCCCGCGTCGTCCCGGCCATGTAGCCGAATTTGCGCGAACTATCGCGAAGGGGCTCTTAGAGCCCCTTCTTTTTCGTTTCGAGTTACGAATCACCTACACAGCCAGGCAGCTGGGAAGCGAGGATGTTCATGGAGAAATGCTGGGAGCGTCGCGGTTGCGACAAAGAGATGCAGAGCCGCTGCCCTCACAACGTTCCGGGGGAGCCCTGCCCGGCTGACTGCCATTTTGCGGCCTGTCATCGCAAGACCCATGTGGTGTGCGACGACCTTGACGTTTTGCTGAATCCCGAACGAGATTACGAGGCGGCGGTCAAGCAGGTGTGCCGCTTCTGCGAGCACTTCCTGAAGCACGGTCCGAGCCTGGCCGACCGCCCCGAGGACTTCGAGCGCATCGGAAACCCCAACCGCTTCCTGCTGTAGGCAGGCAGGGCAGGGGCGTGCGACGGCTTGCTTTCGCTTGCGGCGCCCCCGTGGGGAGTTCTGCTACAATGGGTTGCAAGAGGCGTATTTGAGAAGGCGGTGTGGTATGGTTCAAGTCCTAGCGTGTCCGGCGTGCAGTGCTGAAAAGCTCAATGTGCTCGACTGTGAGTCTATGATGGCCCTCAACGCCCAGATTGCCCTGTTCACGATGCGCTGCCCCACCTGCGCGGCGCGCATTTCCTCTATTCAGCCTATTCCGCCCGAGTTGCGCGGCGAGCTACGCGCTGCCGCCCTCGCGGTCGATGCCATGGGGTACCTGAATGCTAAATGATATCTACCAGTCGCTTGACCCGGTTGCGTTCGCTGCCGGGCCCTTCGAGGTTCGCTGGTACGGCCTTGCCTACTTGGTGGGGTTCGTTCTCGTGGGCCTTGTCATGTACCGCGTCGCACGCCGCTGGAAGTTGGCGTTTGACGTCGATGCGCTGCTCAACATCATGATCTGCGTGATGATCGGCGTTATCGTGGGCGCCCGTTTGGGCTACGTTATCTTCTACGGCGGCGGGCATTACTGGGAAAACCCGCTTTCCATATTGAACTTGAGCCAAGGTGGCATGAGCTTCCACGGCGGGCTTGTGGGCGCGGTGCTGGGCGGTGTGGCCGCTGCGCGCATCACGGGTATCCCGTTTCTCACGTTGGCTGACTTGGGGGCCATCGCCGCACCGCTGGGGCTTTTCCTGGGGCGCTGCGCCAATTTCGTGAACGGCGAGCTGTGGGGTGCTCCCACCGATGCGCCGTGGGGCGTTGTCTTCGGTGGCTCGGCTGGCTTGATGGCGCGTCACCCCACGCAGCTTTACGAGGCCTTTCTCGAGGGCATCGTGCTGTTCGCCATCCTGTATCTGCTCTCACGGCGCTTTCCGCCGCGTCCGCGCGGGACGTTCATCGGCGTATTCCTGGCGATGTACGGCGTATTCCGGTTCCTGATCGAATTCGTGCGTGAGCCCGACGCCCACATGGGGTACTTGCTGTTCGACTGGGTGACCATGGGGCAGATTCTGTCGCTGCCGCTCATCGTGGCGGGTGTGGCCATTGTCGTGTACGCGTTGAGGAAGGGGCTAGAGCAGAAGGGCCTGCCGGAGTAAAGCCGACGAGATACAGAATGGGACACCGAGCCCGGCTCCCCGTCCCATTTCACGCTCTGGTTTCCAAAGTTTTCCAAATCGCAAACTTTCTCTTCCTTAAATGATACCAATGTGGTAACATATATTTCAGCAGGAAGCTGAAAAGACGAGAACCTTTAAGGAGTTTGCTATGAAGATCGAGTTTTACGTGTGCGAGCATTGCGGAAACGTCGCTGTGAAGGTTGTTGATTCCGGAGTGCCGCTGGTGTGCTGCGGCGAGAGCATGGTCAAGCTTGAGGCTGGCAGCGTGGATGCCTCGAAGGAAAAGCACGTTCCCGCCGTTAAAGTCGAGGGCAACGTAGTGAGCGTTGTCGTAGGCGAGGTCGAGCATCCCATGACCCCCGAGCACTACATCCAGATGATCTGCCTGGTTACCGAGAAGGGCTATCAGGTGGCTCCGCTGGCAAGCGACGCCGAGCCCAAGGCCGTATTCGCCGTTGCCGAGGGCGATGCTCCCGTTGCCGTGTACGAGTACTGCAACCTGCACGGCCTGTGGGTGGCCGAACTTTAAGTTAGAGTGAAATAATCTTGCGGACAGCCTGTCGATGATGTATCATTGACAGGCTGTCTTGTCTCGGGTGTCCGAGACACATGATCCGCCTTGGTCGGAAACCAAGGCATGAAAGGAAAACCAACCATGAAGCAGGGTATCCATCCCAACTACGTCGAGTGCAACGTTCGTTGCTCTTGCGGCAACACTTTCGTCACTCGTTCCACCAAGCCTGAGCTGAAGATCGACATCTGCAACGCGTGCCATCCGTTCTACACCGGCACCCAGAAGCTGATCGACACCGGTGGCCGCGTCCAGCGCTTCGCCGACCGCTTCGGCTCCGCTAAGAGCATCGTCGCCGAGCGCGAGGCCGCCAAGAAGGCTGCCAAGGCTGCTAAGGCCGCCGAGCTCGAGGCCGCCAAGAAGGCCGAGCGCGAGGCTAAGGCCGCCGCTAAGGCCGAGCGTGCCGCTGCCTTCGCCGCCAAGGCCGCCGAGGAAGAGGCTCGTGCCGCTGAGGCCGCTGCTGAGGCTCCGGCTGAGGCCGAGGTTGAGGCTGTCGAGGCCGAGTAACCTCAAGCCGCACTTGAGCACACGGAAACCCGCCTGCGAGGCGGGTTTCCTGCTTTGAGGGCCGTGTGCGCCGAGTGGCGTCGCAGCGGCTATAATAACCAGGTTATGGAAAAGGCGCCGAGCCTCTTCGGATTGGTGTCGAGTGAAGGAGAATTTCATGCTGAGTAATCCAGAGCAGGATTTCGTGCTGAAAACCGTGAAGAGCCGCGACGTGCATTTCGTGCGTCTGTGGTTTACCGACGTGATGGGGCGCATGAAGTCCTTCGCGCTTACTCCTTCAGAGCTTGAGAACGCCTTTGCCGATGGAATGGGCTTCGACGGGAGCTGCGTCGAGGGCTTCTGCACCGCGCAGGAATCCGACATGCTTGCCTTCCCCGATGCCTCGACCTTCCAGGTGCTGCCTTGGCGCCCGCAGGCGGATGCGGTGGCGCGCATGTTCTGCGACATTAAAAGCCCAGATGGTAACGTCTTCGAGGGAGACCCGCGTCAGGTTCTTGAGCGCATGGTGCGCAAGGCCAACGACATGGGATATCTGTTCAACGTGGGTCCCGAGCTTGAGTATTTCTATTTCAAAAACCCCGAGGGGACCGAGCCGCTTGATAACGGCGGATACTTCGACCTGACCAGCCTCGACTACGCGAGCGACCTGCGCCGCGACACGGTGCTCACGCTCGAGAAGATGGGCATTCCCGTGGAGTACTCCCATCACGAGAACGGGCCGTCTCAGCACGAGATCGACCTGCGTTTCGCCGACGCACTGTCCATGGCCGATGCCGTGATGACCTATAAGCTGGTGGTGAAGGAGATCGCCCTCAAGCATGGGGTGTACGCATCGTTTATGCCCAAGCCCCTTGAGAATTCTCCGGGAAACGGCATGCACGTGCACATGAGCCTGTTCGACTTTGACGGTCGCAACGTGTTCTTCGACCCCGAGGATCCTTCGGGCTGCAACCTGTCAGCTACCGCGAAGCGCTTCATCGCGGGTTTGCTCAAGTACGCGCCTGAGTTCTGCCTGGTCACCAACCAGTACGTCAACTCCTATAAGCGTCTCATCGCCGGCGGCGAGGCGCCCATGTGCATTACCTGGGCTCGCAGGAACCGCTCGGCGCTTGTGCGCATTCCCGGCTATCGTCCCAACAGGGAGGATGCCTGCCGCGTCGAGCTGAGAAGCCCCGACACCGCGGCGAATCCCTACCTGGCATTCGCCGTTATGCTGGCTGCCGGCTTGAAGGGCATCGAGGACGAACTCGAGCTGCCCGAGCCCACCGAGGGCGTCGATTTGAGCGGCTTTACGCGTCAGCAGCTGCGCGAGGAGGGCTTTTCCGTGCTGCCGGCTACGCTGGGGGAGGCCGTTGACCTGTTTGCGGAAAGCGAGCTGATGCGCGAGGTTCTGGGCGACCACATCCACGGCTACCTCGTGGGCGCTAAGCGCAAAGAATGGGATGAATATCAGAAGGTCGTGACGGCCTGGGAGCTCGATCGTTATTTGGCGGTGTTATAGGATGCAGCGGAAGAAAGTAATATTCATTGCGGACAGCTTGGACAACGCCCATAAGTTCCAGCAGGTGCTTTCGGGGCTTGACGTCGATGTCGCGGCGGGCTCGTCGGCTCAGATCAAGCGGCTCCTTTCGCAGAACCCCGGGCGCGACTTGGTGGTGTACGAGGCGCGCGGCGATGCGCTGGGCAGCCTGGCGCAGGTCGAGGCCATGCTGGTGGAGGAGGGTTCGACCCCGATGCTCCTCATCGTCAACGAGCAGCAACTGGGTGATTTGCGCCTTCCCGTGCAGGTGAAGTCGGACTTCGTGGTGCATGGTGCGAGCCAGGCCGAATGCGCGGCGCGCATCCGCCAGCTCTTGTGGCCGGGCAACGAGGCTTCTTCGGGCGACTACATCGTCATTGACAACATGAGCCTTAACTTGGCAACCTATCAGGTGAAGGTGGCCGACGAGCCGCTCGACCTCACCTATTTGGAGTATGCTCTCCTGGCGTTTCTGGTCACGCATCCGGGGCGCACGTATTCCCGTGACGCGCTGCTTCGCCGTGTGTGGGGCTTTGACTACTACGGTGGAAGCCGTACGGTGGACGTGCATGTGCGCCGTGTGCGCGCCAAGCTCGGCCCCGAGCTTGCCCAGCGCCTTGAAACCGTGCGCGGCGTGGGCTACCTCTGGAACTCGTAAAGCCAAGCGGGGCGGGCCGCACGTCTTGCCCCGCGTGCCATCTGCGCATCTCGGCAGAAAGGACCTCCATGTCTAAGACTGTCGCCGTCATCGACGGCAACTCGCTCATGCATCGCGCCTACCATGCGGTTCCGCCTACCATGAACGCGCCGGACGGCACGCCCACCAACGCGGTGTTCGGCTTTCTTTCCATGTTCCTCAAGCTGGTGGACATGGTGCAGCCCGATGCGGTGGTGTGCGCTTTCGATGCTGGCAAGCCTGCGTTTCGCATGGAGGCCCTCAAGCAGTACAAGGCCCAGCGCCCGCCCATGGATGACGAGCTGCGCGTGCAGTTTCCCGTAATGGAGGAAATGCTAGCCGCCATGAACGTGCCCGTGGTCAAGGTGCCTGGTTGGGAGGGCGATGACGTGCTGGGAACGGTGGCGGCGCGCAACGAAGCGCTTGGCTTCGAGAGCCTGCTCATCACCGGCGACAAGGACGCCTGCCAGCTGGCAAGCCCGCTTACGCGCATCGTGACGACCAAGAAGGGCATTACCGACGTGGTGGTGCTCGGCCCCGACGAGGTGTATGAGAAATACGGCGTGACCCCCGAGCAGTTCCCAGACTTCCTGGGCCTTATGGGCGACTCTTCCGACAACATCCCCGGCGTGCCCGGCATCGGTCCGAAGACGGCCACGAAGCTTTTGCAGAAGTACGGTACGCTGGCGGGCATCTACGAGAACCTGGGTGATCTGAAGGGCAAGCAGCTGGAAAATCTGCGTGAGAACCGTGATGCCGCCTATTTGAGTCGTGAGGTCGCCACCATCGTGCGCGATCTGGACTTCCCGCTCGATCTCGAGGCTGCGGCGTTCCCCTCGTTCGACCCTGCCGTCGTGGAGCAGGCGTTCGGGAAGTACCGCATGGCAAGCCATCTGCCGCGTTTGCTCAAACTTGCCGGCGCTGAGGTTTCGCGCAGCGCCTTCGAACTGTCTTTCGAGCCTGTCTTAAAGGGCGCGGAAGGCGTTGCGTTCGTGGCCGATGCGGTGGCTTCGCGCGAACTTCTGGGAGTGGCGTTCGAGGAGCCCCAGCAGGCCTCCCTTTTCGATACTGGGGTAAGCATCGCGTTTGCAGGGGAGAAGGGCACGGCGCTGCTTGAGGGCGACGAGGCGCTTGACGCTTTGGCGCAGGTGGTGCGCGCGGGACGCTTCGCCGCTCTGGATTTGAAGGAGACGCTGCGCCAGGTGCTGCCTGCCGACACCGCCGAGCCTGCACGCATAAGCGAGGCCGAGGCGCTTGGCGCCTGCGCCTTCGACTTGGCGCTGGCGGGTTATGTGCTGAACTCCTCCGTGGCACATTACTCGATTGCGCAACTGATCGATGCGTACTGCGGGGCCGTGCTGCCCGAGGTCGAGGACGGCGACGGGCGTACCGCCCTTCATGCGGCGGCGGCGCGTCACTTGGTGGAGCCTTTGGAAAAGGCGCTTGAAGCCGATGGGAGCGATCGGGCCTACTACGACATCGACCTTCCCCTGGTGGGAGTACTGGCCTGCATGGAGCGTGCGGGTGCGGCCGTCGATGTCGAGGTGCTTTCCGATCTGGGGTCGCGTACGCAGGTCCAGCTTGATCAGGTTGCGGCGCGCATTTTCGAGCTAGCCGGCGAGACCTTCAACATCGACTCGCCCAAGCAGCTTGCACACATCCTGTTCGAGGTGATAGGGCTCGAGCCCTTGAAGAAGAACACGCGCGGCTATTCGACCGACGCAAGTGTGCTCAAGGAGCTTTCGAAGGTGCATGATCTGCCTGCTCAGGTGCTGCGTTACCGCGAGCTTGCCAAGATCAAGTCGACCTACATCGACGCGCTTCCGCGCATGCGGGCTGGCGATGGGCGCGTGCATACGCGCTTCAACCAGACGGTCACCACCACCGGGCGCCTCTCCTCGTCTGACCCGAACCTGCAAAACATTCCCGTGCGAACCGATTTCGGCCGTCAGATTCGCACGTGCTTCGTACCGCTTCAGCCAGGCGAGGTGTTCCTTTCCGCCGACTATTCCCAAATCGAGCTGAGGCTGCTCGCGCACCTTTCGGAGGACGCGGGGCTTGTCGAGGCCTTCAACTCGGGAGCCGACTTCCATGCGGCAACGGCGGCGCGCGTCTTCGGCGTTGCCGTCGACGAGGTGACGCCCGAGTTGCGCAGCCGTGCGAAGGCGGTCAACTTCGGCATCGTATACGGCCAGCAGGCCTATGGTTTGTCTCAAAGCCTCGACATCTCGTTCGGCGAGGCGAAGGAGATGATCGACAGGTACTTCGAGGCCTACCCTGGCGTGCGTCGCTACCTCGATGAAACAGTCGAGGGCGCGCGTGAGGCGGGGTATGCGGCCACCATGTTCGGACGTAAGCGCCACATTGCCGAGCTGAAGGCCAGAAACGCACAGCAGCGCGGCTTCGGCGAGCGCACGGCCATGAACCACCCCATGCAGGGAAGCGCAGCTGACATCATCAAGATGGCCATGAACGAGGTTCAGCGCCGTTTGCTTTCCGAAGGTTTCAAGGCCAAGCTCATGCTGCAGGTGCACGACGAGCTTGACTTCTCGGTTCCGGAAGGCGAAGTGGAGCGTCTGGCCGAGATGGTGCGTGAGGTGATGGAGGGCGTGACGCAACTGAAGGTTCCGCTGGAGGTCGACGTCTCCTGGGGTGCCAACTGGGCTGAGGCTCATTAGGTGGCGCTTGAGACGAAATGAGTCGAAGCGGGGCAATGAGCCGGGCTTGTTGTCTCGTTCGGCGCGGAAGGGAGCTCGTATGGCAATTGTGGGCGCAGGGCTAAACGCGACGCCAAAGGGCATGAGGCTTTGCATTGGCTTGTTCGGTCGACGCAACGCAGGGAAGTCGAGCCTGTTTAATGCGCTTTTGGGCCAGGATGCGAGCATCGTGAGCCCTCGTGCGGGCACGACTGCCGACCCGGTTGAAAAGGCCATGGAGCTTCTGCCGCTTGGTCCGGTCCTCTTCGTTGACACGGCGGGGCTTGACGACGACGAGGGCGAGCTGGGGGGCCTTCGCGCAGGTCGTGCCCGTGATGTATACGAGCGCTGCGACATGGGCATAGTGGTTTCGGAGGCTGGCTCGTGGGGGCCGTTCGAAGACGCCGTCGTTGGCGAGCTTTCCGCTCGCAAGACCCCCGTTATCGTCGCCTTCAGCAAAAACGACCTGCATGGCCTTGGGCTTGCAGAGTGCGAAGCCGCATTGCCTGAGGCCGCCTCCGGGCTGCCCGTGGTTTGCCTGAGCGCGCAGACCGGCGAGGGCCTCGATGCCCTGCGCCGCGCCATCATCGAGCACGCCCCGGCTCATTTCGTCGAGGAGCCTCGCATAGTGGGGGATTTGGTTGCGCCCGGATCGGTGGTCGTGCTGGTCATTCCGCTTGACAAGGAGGCGCCGAAAGGCCGCCTCATCCTTCCCCAAGTGCAGGTCATCCGCGATTTGCTCGATAGCGGCTGCGTTCCCATGGCGGTGCGCGACACCGAGCTTTCCGCATGTCTGGAAAGCCTGGTCGCACCCCCTGCGCTCGTGATAACCGATTCCCAGGCGTTTGCCCAGGTGGCGGCAATGGTGCCCGAAGACGTTCCCCTCACGAGCTTTTCCGTTGCCTTCGCGCGCTTCAAGGGAGATCTTCCCATGCAGGCTCTGGGCGCCCAGGCTATCTCGAGTCTGACGGAAAGCTCGCGCGTTCTCATTGCCGAGGCGTGCACGCATCATCCCATCGAGGAGGACATCGGGACGGTGAAGATCCCGCGCCTTTTGCGCAAGCGCGTCGGGGAGGGGCTTGCCATCGACAACGTGCGTGGAAGGGACTTCCCCGAGAACCTATCCGATTACGATTTGGTTATTCACTGCGGGGGCTGTACGCTTAATCGGCGCGCCATGCTCTCGCGCATCCAGGCGTGCGTGGCGGCGGGTGTCCCCGTGACAAACTACGGGCTTACCTTGGCATACCTAAACGGCATCTTTGATCGCGCGATTCGGGTGTTTCCTGATGCGGACGCGCTTCTGAGGTCTGCCGATTAGGCCTTGTCGGATACTGCGCGTTCCTCGGCTCTTCCTCTCATCGTACCCTTTAGGATCCGTCCGTCGAAAGAATCGTACCCAATCGGTTACCGTTCGTACCAGTGGGACTATATACGCGGCGGGCGCCTAGGCGCTATGCTGAATCCTAGGGGATTCACGCGCCGTCGACATACCGGTTTTTCGGGCTGTTTGCGGCGTTATGCAAAGGAGAGAAAGGGAGGAAATCGTGCCGAACTGCAGAACCGTCGTGCCGTTTGCGGGCACGCCCGAGCAGGAGGAAAGGCTTCGGGCGGTGATCGCCGAGCACAAGGGCACCCAAGGGCCGCTCATGCCCGTGCTTCATGAGGCTCAGGAAATCTACGGCTACCTTCCGGAAGAGGTGCAGGTCATCATCTCGGAGGAGCTTGACATTCCGCTGGCTGAGATCTACGGCGTATCGACGTTCTATTCGCGCTTCACGCTGAACCCGAAGGGCGAGAACCGCATCAGCGTGTGCCTGGGAACGGCGTGCTACGTGAAGGGCGCCGCCGACGTGCTCGCCGAGGTTGAGGCGCAGATCGGCTGCAAGGCCGGATCCGTCACGCCTGACGGGAAGTTCTCCATCGACGCCGACCGCTGCGTGGGCGCATGCGGCCTGGCCCCCATCATGATCGTGAACGGCGACGTGTACGGGCACATGACGCCTGACCAGGTCGAGGGCATCCTCGCCAAGTACCGCGGGGAGGTGGCTTAGATGAGCGCCGTTGAGAACTATTCCGCGATTGTCGCCAAGCTTAAGGACGAACTGCCCGCCAAGCCCGTGCGCGTGACCGTGGGCATGGCGACTTGCGGCCTGACGGCCGGGGCTCAGCCGGTGTACGACAAGCTGCACGAGCTTCTCGCAGATGAGGATGATGTGCAGGTCGACCGAGTTGGCTGCATTGGCTCGTGCTTCCTCGAGCCCATCGTCGAGGTCTTCGACGCGGAGGGCGGGCGCACCACCTATGTCAAGATGACGCCCGAGAAGGCCGCGAAGGTGGTTGAAGACCACATCAAGGGCGGCTGGGTTGTGGCCGACTACGCCATTAACGGGCCCGACGGTCCCGCGGGCGACGCACCCACGGCCAATGTCGAGGACGCCGGATTCTATCAGGCTCAGACGCGCATCGCGCTGCGCAAGTGCGGCCTCGTCGACCCCGAGGACGTGCGCCAGTACGTGCTTTCGGGTGGCTATTCTGCTCTCGCGAAGGTGTTCGACTCCATGCAGCCTCAGCAGGTTATCGACGAAGTGCTTGCCTCCGGCTTGCGCGGCCGCGGCGGCGCGGGCTTCCCGACGGGCCGCAAGTGGCAGTTCACCGCCAACGCCACAAGCGAAGACGGCGTCAAGTACGTGGCCTGCAACGCCGACGAGGGCGACCCGGGCGCGTTCATGGACCGCTCCGTCCTTGAGTCCGACCCGCACTCCGTCATCGAGGCTATGGCCATCGCCGCTTATGCGATCGGCGCGAGCCAGGGCTACGTCTACATTCGCGCCGAGTACCCCATCGCGGTCAAGCGCCTCGAG
>JAFSHA010000057.1 GCA_017440565.1 Eggerthellaceae bacterium
CCTGACGGTGTGCAGGACGAGCTGCTTGGCGAGGAACTCGGCGTCGCGCTTGTCGGTCTTCCTCCTCCTGTCGGCCGCTGGCTTCTGCATCTTCGACACCGCGCCGATGACGCAGTCGAGGCCGAGGGCCCGCAGCTCCCGGCACAGGTGGAATCCCGTCACGCCGGATTCGTAGACCGCCTTCGGCGCCTCGAACGACGCGGCTCACTCGGCGACGGCAGGGGGGTCGTAGGCGAACGACCTGCGGGACAGCTCGCCGGTGAGCGGGTTGAAGGCGCAGGCCTTGATGCTTCTCGCGTGGACGTCGAGTCCGATGAAGGTTGTATAATCCATGAGTGAGCCCCTCTCGTGCGTGCGACAACCTGGCCGATTGCCGGTTTTGAATGGACGATGACCATTATCGGCCCCGACCCGCGGATTATTCGATCTGATGACGGCACGAAGCAGGGGCTCGCAATGTTCTTCTCATATCGTCTTGCGCGGTCCATCTACGTCGAATTCAAGTGGAGAGGCTTTCTGCTCAAAACAAGAGGCAGACGTCTCTTTGCCCCGCGTTTTTCTGGTATGTGATGGGCTCGCAGCTGTGTTGGTCAGAGCATGCGGCAGGTAGGTACCGACTCCCTTCAGGAGGCAGGGATGACTTTCGGTCGACCAAAGATTAAAACGGCGTAAACCCTTCGTTACGGCGCTCGAAAAGATGGTTCGTTTTCGTATCGCCGGCAATGCTTGCTTTGCTAGCGTGTTCGTCGTTCTTGCGATTGCGGTAGAAGGGAGACCAGTATGGGGCCGCATCTTACCGAGGATGACGTGCGGGGGATTGCCGAAGTTGCGCGCATCGGGCTTACCGAGGATGAGCTGGCGCGGATGACCGTCGACCTGAATGCCATCGTGGGAAGCCTCGCGGGTATCTTTGAGTACGACCTCGAGGGAGTTTCTCCCACGTTCCACCCGATCGGGGGCCTCGTCAACGTCATGCGCGAGGATGCTGAGACGCCGAGTTTCGCGCAGCGGCAGGCTCTTTCTGGTGCACCGCACGAGCAGGAGGGCTTCTTTGCCGTTCCCTCCATCCTTGGAGAGGATGGCGATCGATGATGCTGGGGCTGGCGTCCATGACCGCCCGCGAGATAAGGGCAGGTCTGCTTGCTGGGGAGTTTTCCGCTATCGAGATTGCGCGTGAGGCGCTTGAGCGCGTCGAGCGTGAGGACGTGCGTGTCCGTGCTTTCCTCGAGGTTTCCAAGAAGCTGGCGCTTGAGGCGGCAGCTCGCATCGATGCCGCCGTTGCGGCTGGGCGGATCTTGGAGTTGGGTCCTTTGGCGGGCGTGCCCGTTGCCTTCAAGGACAACATGAACCTTGTCGGAACGCATACGACCTGCGCTTCGAAGATGCTTGATGGGTACGCGTCTCCCTATACGGCCACGTGCGTCCAGCGATGCCTTGATGCCGGTTGCATTCCCCTTGGCAAGCTTAATATGGACGAATTTGCGTTCGGGTCGTCGACGGAGTCCTCGGCGTTTGGCCCCACGCGCAACCCCTGGGATCTCGATCGCGTGCCAGGCGGGTCGTCGGGCGGTAGCGCGGCTGCTGTTGCCGCCGGCCTTTCGCCCCTTGCGCTGGGGTCTGACACGGGCGGCTCCATCCGCCAACCCGGCAGCTTCTGCGGAGTCGTGGCGGTGAAGCCGACCTACGGCGCGGTGTCGCGTTACGGAGTGGTGGCGTTCGGCAGCTCGCTCGACCAGGTGGGTCCCCTCGCGCGCACGGTGGAGGACGCCGCCCTTGCGCTCAACGTTTTGGCGGGTCACGACGAGCGGGATTGCATGAGCCAGGACCGGCGCGTTGACTTCACTGCGAATCTGGGCGAGGGCGTTGCGGGGATGCGGATAGGTCTCGTGCGCTCGTTCATGTCTGCCGAGGGCCTTTCATCTGAGGTGAGGGCGAAGGTCGAGGAGGCGGCCGCGAAGCTCGAGGCTGCGGGGGCGAAGTTGGAGGAAGTGGAGCTTCCCCATGTGAAGGCCGCCATGAGCGCGTACTACGTCCTCGGACCCTGCGAGGCCTATTCGAACCTGTCGCGATTCGATGCGGTGCGCTACGGGCACCGAACCCCGGGCTGCGAGAGCCTGGCGGAGCAGTACGAGGCGAGCCGTGCCGAGGGCTTCGGCCCCGAGGCCCGCAGGCGCATCATGCTGGGCTGCTACCTGCTGTCCTCGGGCGTGTACGACAGGTACTACTACCGTGCCCAGCAGATCCGCACGCTCATCACGAGGGACTATGCCGAGGCGTTCGGGAAGGTGGACTGCATCCTGGCGCCCGTCGCGCCAACCACCGCGTTCGGGATCGGCGAGATAGGCGATCCAACCGAGATGTACCTGGCCGACATGTTCACCACCTCCATCAACATCGCGGGCAACGGCGGCATGAGCATGCCCGTCGGCTTGGGCTGTGAAAGCGGGCTTCCCGTGGGCGTGCAGCTCATCGCGCCCGCGTTCAGGGACGAAAACATGCTGCGCGTGGCAGCCGCCTTGGAGCGCGAGTACGGCGCGGCTCTCGTGGCGCCGGGGTTTGCGGATGAAAGGGCGGGTGAGTAGGCTGTGAAGACGCTTGAAGAGGTGCTTGTCGACTGGGAGGCGGTCATCGGCCTTGAGGTTCACGCCGAGCTGACCACGCTCAGCACCAAAATGTTCTGCGGATGCAGGATCGAGTTCGGCGCCGAGCCCAACGTTCACACGTGTCCCGTCTGCCTGGGTCTTCCCGGCGCGCTCCCCGTGCCGAACAGGGACGCCATCGAGTCCATCGTGCTGGCGGGCCTTGCCACGAACTGCGACATCGAGAAACGCTCGATGTTCTACCGCAAGAATTACATGTATCCCGATATGGCGAAGAACTACCAGATCACGCAGGGTCCCGTCGCCTTCTGCATGCGGGGCTGGCTGGACCTCGACGTAGAGGGGCCGGGCGCCAAGGAGCGGTTCGGCCTTACGGGGGCGAAGCCCGGCCAAACGTGCGACGGCGTTTCCGTGACCGAGGAAGGCTACCGAACCCGCGTGGGGATAACCCGCATCCACATGGAGGAGGATGCGGGCAAGATGGTGCACCTCGGCGGCGAGGGTGGGCGCATCGCGGGTGCTACGCGCTCTCTCGTTGACTACAATCGCGCCGGAACTCCTCTCATAGAGCTGGTTACCGAGCCCGATTTGCGCACTCCCGAGGAAGCTCGCCTGTTCATGCAGGAGCTTGCCCGGGTCTACCGGGCGATAGGCATATCGGACTGCTCGATGGAGGAGGGGTCGCTGCGCTGCGACGGCAACGTCTCCATCAGGCGCCGCGGCGACGTGACGCTCGGCACCAAGACCGAGCTCAAGAACGTAAACTCCTTCAAGAGCCTGCACGACGGCCTGACTTACGAGATCCGTCGCCAGGCCCACGTTCTCGAGGGCGGCGGCAGCGTCGTGCAGGAGACGCGTCATTGGGATCCCGCGGCCAAGTGGACCGTCGCGATGCGCGCGAAGGAAACCGCCGACGATTACCGCTTGTTCCCCGATCCCGACTTGGCGCCGTTCGATCTGTCCGACGAGTTCATCGAGAGCGTCCGCTCGCGGCTGCCCGAGCTGCCCGGGCGCAAGGCTCAGCGCTTCGTGGACTCGTACGGCCTTTTGGCTCGCGATGCCCGCCAGCTTGTCGAAGCGGACGGCTTCGCTGATCTCTTCGATGGGTGCATGGCGGTTGCGGGGCCTCGTGCGGCGCAGCTGGCCAAGCCGGTGGCCAACCTGCTCATAAACGACGTCGCGGCTTACCTGAACGAGCGAGGTGCGGACGGCATGGCCGACGCGTCGATCAGGCCCGCGCACCTGGTCGAGCTGGCAAGCGCTGCCCTGGCCGGCGAGATTTCCTCGAGGCAGGCCCGTGAGGTGCTGTGGGTCGTGCTCGCCGAGGGCAGGGACCCTGCCGGGGTCATCGAGGAACGCGGCTTGCGTCAGATATCCGACGTTGGCGCCATAGAGGCCGTGGTGGATGCCGTGCTTGCCGAGAATCCCGGGAAGGTCGAGGCTTACCGCGCGGGAAAGACGGGTTTGGCGGGCTTTTTCGTGGGCCAGTGCATGAAGCGCATGGCGGGTAAGGGCAACCCCCGCGTCATCAACGAGGTCCTCGGGTCGAGGCTCGCATAACGCTCGAACCTCTCGCCGGGGCGGCCCGCATCGAAGTCGGCCGCCCCTTGTTGCAAGATCAGCCGATCTCGGGCTTTGCGCGGTCGACGAAGAAGACGCGGTACCAGATGAGAAACATGTACACGATCCAGATCTTGCGCGAGTTGTCCTTCACGCCTGCGCAATGCTCGTCAAGCAGCTTCTTCAACTCCTCTATGCGGAAGAACCGGCTCGCCTCGGGGCCGGTGAGCCAGCCCTCGACAAGCTTGCGGTAGCGCTCCTGCTTGAGCCAGCCTGCGATGGGCACGGGGAAGCCGAGCTTCTCCTTCTGCGCCCACCTTTTCGGAACGATGCGCTCGGCAGCCTTGCGCAGCGCCGTTTTCGTTTGGGCGTCGTCCACCTTGAGCTTCGTCGGGAGCGCTCGCGCGATCTCGAAAACCTCCTTGTCCAAGAAGGGGACGCGGCTTTCGAGCGAATGGGCCATCGACATCTTGTCGGTTTTGAGCAAAATGTCTTCCGCCAGCCAGAACCGTAGGTCGACGTATTGCATGCGCGTGACCTCGTCCTCGTTTGCGACTTCGGCGTACGACGGCGCCGTCAGGTCCTGCGGCCGCGTACCCGAAAGGGGGCGCTTCAGCAGGCGGGCGCATTCCCCGGTGCTGAACGCAAGGCCGTTGGCGTTGGTGTAGTACCAGTCCTCGCAGGTCATAAGGGTGCGGTTCAGGTAGCTTGCCCCGCGCAGCCCCGTTGTCTGCAGGATGCGGGATGCACCGCGGCGAAGGCTCCTCGGCATCCAGGAGAGCTTGCGGCTTGCGGCGGGTGCCTGGTAGATACGGTAGCCGCCGAAAAGCTCGTCGGCCCCCTCGCCTGAGAGGACGGCCTTGACCTTCGAGGAGGCGAGCTGGTCGACGAAGTACAGGGCCACGGCGCTCGGATCGGCTGACGGTTCGTCCATGTGCCATTGGATTCGGGGCAGGCTCGCCCAGTACTCGCCATCTCCGATGCGCTTGCCGTCGTTGGCGACGCCAAGCATTGCGGCCAGGTCCCGAGCCCAGGAGAGCTCGTCCCGTTCCCTTGCGTACTCGGAAAAGCCGACCGTGAACGTTTTGACCTCGGGGTTTATCTCGGAGAGGCATGCGGCAAGGTAGCTGGAGTCTACGCCCGATGAGAGGAAGGCTCCAACCTCCACGTCCGCGACGTTGTGGTAGCGCACGCTCTCGCGTATGGCTGCGTCGATAGCCCGGGAGGCGCCTTCGAGATCGAGGGTCTCTTCGGGGGAGAAGCTGGGGCGCCAGTAGCGCGTCAGCTCTGTCGACCCGTCGGCGCTCACCCTGAGGCAATGCCCTGGGGGAAGCTTGAAGATGCCCTTGAAGAACGTCTCCCGCAGGGCCGAGAACTGGAATTGAAGGTACTGCTCGAGAGCGTCCTCGTTGAGCCTCCTTTCGTAGGCCGGGTGCTCGAGAATGCTCTTTATCTCCGAGGCGAAGAGAAACTGCCTTCCTGATTCGCCGTCGACCGTGGCGTAGTAGAAGGGCTTGATCCCGAAAAAATCACGGGCGCAGAACAACTCCTTGCGCGCACAGTCCCAGATGGCGAAGGCGAACATGCCGCGCAGGCGGGCAAGGGCCCCTTCGCCCCATGCGATCCAGGCGACCAGCAGAACCTCGGTATCGGATTCGGTATGAAACTCCCACCCTTCGTCCTCAAGTTCCGACTTCAGGTCGAGGTAATTGTATATCTCGCCGTTGAAGACGATCGCGTAGTCGCCCCTCGCCGCGCCTTCGGAAACGCCCTGGGAAGAAGGGCCGTCGGCTGCGAGGGAGGCGGAGGTTACGGCGGCTTGTCGGCTTCCGCTCGAGCGCACCAGGGGCTGGCCTCCTCCTTTGATGTCAATGAGGGAAAGCCGTCTGTGCCCGAGGGCTATGCCTCCATCGATGTAGCGCCCCTCGCCATCGGGCCCTCGGTGGGCCATGACGTCGCACATCGCCTTGAGCGTTGGCAGGTCGTTTTCCGACGCGCCGGTGAATCCGCAGATGCCGCACATGACGCACCGTGTCCTCTCTTCGATCGCCGGCCTGCGAGCTGAAGCATCGGCGTGGCGGGCTGAAATCTTGCGTGAGGGCATGATCTTCGCAGGGCGCTTCGCTTTGATTTCATTTACGTAAACCCTGCGTTAAGCCGATCGAAAACGCGTTGCCAGCGCGGATTTTCTTCGTTTTCCTTTTGCTAGCATTCAGTTCGTTCCCCAACCGTTAAAGGCCCCGTCGCCTCGGTGATAGCGTGCAGGGCCCAAGGAAGGCGAGTGCCATGAGTTCCAGTCACGAGCAGGATTTCGTATTGAAGACCGTGAAGAGCCGCGATGTCCACTTCATTCGCCTGTGGTTCGTCGACGTGATGGGACGAATGAAGTCCTTCGCCATCACGCCGCCCGAGCTCGAGAGGGCCTTTTCCGAGGGAATGGGGTTTGACGGAAGCTGCATCGAGGGTTTTCGCACACTGCGGGAATCGGATACGCTCGCCTTCCCCGACGCCTCCACCTTCCAGGTGCTGCCGTGGCGTCCGCAGTCGAACGCGGTCGGGCGCATGTTCTGCGAAATCAGGACGCCTGACGGCCGGCCCTTCGAGGGGGACTCTCGCCAGGTTCTCGAACGCGTGATGCTCAAGGCCAACGACATGGGCTATCTGTTCAACGTGGGCTCCGAGATCGAGTTTTTCTACTTCAGGGACTCCAAGGGCGCAGAAACGCTTGACAACGGCGGCTTGTTCGACCTGACGAGCCTCGATTGCGCGAGCGACTTGCGAAGGGACACCATCCTGACCCTCGAGAAGATGGGAATCCCCGTCGAGTACTCCCACCACGAGAGCGGTCCCTCCCAGCACGAGATAGACCTGCGCTTCACTGACGGGCTTTCCATGGCGGATGCCGTGATGACTTACAAGCTGGTGGTCAAGGAGGTCGCGCACAAGCACGGCGTGTTCGCGTCGTTCATGCCCAAGCCGATCGAGGGTGTTTCGGGAAGCGGCATGCACCTGCACATGAGCCTTTCTGACCTTGACGGCCGCAACGCGTTTTTCGATGCCGACGACCCGTCGGGCTTTTGCCTTTCGCGCATCGCCAAGAGCTTCATCGCAGGCGTTCTTAAATACGCTTGCGAGATGTGCCTGGTCACGAATCAGTACGTGAACTCCTACAAGCGCCTTGCGGGGGGAGCGGGGATCTCGAGTCGCGTTGCGTGGGCTGGGCGAAGCCGCGATGCGCTGATACGGGTCCCGGGCTATCGCCCGAGTTGCGAAGAGGCGTGCCGCATCGAGTTTCGCGGCTCAGACCCGGCGGCAAACCCCTATCTTGCCTTTGCGGCGTTGCTGGCCGCGGGACTGAAGGGCATCGAGGATGGGCTCGAGCTTCCGCCGCCTGTCGATGGGGCCGAACCAGAAGCCTTGCCGAACGAGCGATTTGCCGAGCGCGGCGCGAGAACCCTTCCCACGACGTTGGGCGAGGCGGTTAGCCTGTTTGAGGGCAGCGAGCTTATGCGCGAGGTGCTGGGTCGCCATATACATGGGTACCTGGCCAAGGCCAAGCGAGCGGAATGGGAAGAATACCAGAGGGTCGTGACCGAGTGGGAGCGCGACCGCTATTTGGCGGTGTTGTGAAGATGCCGCGCAAGGAAGTCATATTCATAGCGGACAGCCTCGGAGGCGCCCATAAGTTCCAGCGGGTGCTGGCAGACCTCGACATCGAGGTTGCTGCCGGCTCGTCTGCCCAGCTCAAAAGGCTGTTGTCGGAGCATCCTGAACGCGATCTGGTCATATTCGAGGCGCACGGGGACGCGCTCGAGAACGTTTCCCGGATCGAGTCGATCCTCGCCGAGGAAGGCGGGGTTCCGATGCTTGCCATAGTGGAGGAGCGGCAGCTTGAGGAATTTCGCCTGCCGGTGCGCATCAAGGCCGACTTCGTGCTCTACGGGGCAAGCGAGGCCGAATGCTCCATGCGCGTCAGGCAGCTGCTATGGCCGGGAGGCGAGGTGTCTTCAAGCGACTACGTCATCATCGACGGCATGAGCGTCAACCTCGCGACGTACCAGGTCAAGGTTAACGGGGAGCCGCTTGATCTGACGTACCTCGAGTACGCCCTGCTCTCGTTCTTCGTTACCCATCCCGACCGCACGTACCCGCGTGACGCCTTGCTGCGCCGCGTGTGGGACTTCGACTACTACGGTGGCAGCCGAACGGTGGACGTCCACGTGCGCCGTCTGCGCGCGAAGCTGGGCCCCGGGTTGGCGGAGCACCTCCAGACCGTGCGCGGCGTCGGCTACCTCTGGGTCTCTTGACGCGGTTATGGGAGTGAGGTTTTGCCTGGCTAAGGCGGCGGGCGCGGCCCTGACGTGGGCCCTGCGCAACGTGGCGCGTCGTCCTGCGGGCAACGCGCCCGGCAAGGTGGCGCTGCTTCTGGACCCGGCTCTCATAGCCCACCTTCGCGTGCGCTTGTCGAAGGGGTCCATTGTGGTGGTGGGCACCAACGGAAAGACCACCGTCGCAAACCTCGTCGCCGATGCCATCGATGCCTCTGGCCAGACCGTGGCGTGCAACCGCAGCGGTGCGAACCTGGATTCCGGCGTGGCCACGGCTTTGCTGCAAACCCGCAGCGCTGAATGGGGCGTGTTCGAGTGCGACGAGCTGTGGCTGTCCAAGGTGCTGCCCCTTCTCCAGGCCGATTACGTGGTGCTGCTCAACCTGTTTCGCGATCAGCTCGATCGCGTGGGGGAGACAGACGTCGTTCGGGAGAGGATCGCGGAAGCGCTCTCGGCATCGCCGGGCACCACGCTGGTCTATACAGCCGACGACCCTCAGTGCGCAGCCGTCGCCGAGGCCGTGGGCAATGCGCGCATCGCGGTTGGCGTCGAGGGCGACCTTGGGCTGGAGACGTTCGGGGTGGTCGATGAGCAGACATGTTGGCGTTGCGGGGCGCCGTTGACCTACGGCGCGCGCCAGTACGACCAGCTGGGAGCGTATCGCTGCGAGGGCTGCGGCTTCGCCCGCCCGAAGCTCGACTTCGCCGCGCATGATGCCTCATATGATGCCACGGGCCTGCGTTTCTCGGTGACTGCGGCCGTCGCTTGGGCTGGCTTTGCTGCGCAAGGCGGCGCCTCGACCGAGATTTCCTGCCCGCAGCCTGCGCCTTACCTGCTCTACAACCTGTTGTCCGCCTTTGCGGCGGCGTGCCTTGCGGGTGTGCCCGTCGGCGATTTCCACCGTGCCGTCGATTCTTTCAACCCCCGAAACGGGCGCCTGCAGCGCTACGTGGTGGACGGCCGGCCGGTGCTTCTCAACTTGGCGAAGAACCCGACGGGCTTCAACGAGAGCCTGCGTCTGCTTCTGGCCGACGAGGGGATGAAGGCCGTCGCGCTTTTCGTGAACGACAAGGAGGCCGACGGCCGCGACGTCTCGTGGATTTGGGACGTCGACTTCGAGAGGCTGGGAGCCGGCATCCCTGCGGGGATGATTGTATTTGCGGGGGGTACGCGCAGAAACGACCTTCAGGTTCGCCTCAAGTACGCGGGCCTGCGCGCACGCCTCGTCGATGACGTCGAAGAGGTCTTCACAGCTCTCGGCGACTTTGCGCTGCCGCCTTTTGCGAGTTTGTACGTCATTGCCAATTACACCGCTCTTCCCGAGCTGCGCTTAGCGCTCGACGCCCTGTCCCGCAACGGGGCATAAGAGGCGGAGGTCATCGGGCGAGCCGCATTCGCCCGAGCATGAAGGCCCTGGCCGCAAGCTCTTCGGCGTCGTCGATCCTTGCCAGGGTGGATGCGGGAAAGCCCGTGCGCTCGGCGCGTCTCTCAAGGCCGGCCGCGATGAGGAAATCGGCTATCTCAGGGTTTTTCGAAAGGAGGGGGCCGTGGGCGTAGGTTCCAATCGCGTTGCGATGGATGGCGCCATCTGCGCGGGAGCGCTCATCGTTGCCATGGCCGCATCTTGAGATGATTCGGCCGAACGGCTGGGTTCCCTCAGCGAGGAACGTGCGGCCGGCGTGGTTCTCGAACCCGACGACCGGCGCTTCCGAGAGGGGGGATTCCAGGGCGAAGTCGCCGACGAGCCGCTTTCGCGCGTTCGTTGCGCGCCGCGTTTCCGCGTCGAACACCCCGACGCCCTCGACCGGCTTGCCGTCAAGAACCCAGCTCCTTCCGAGCATCTGGAAGCCCCCGCAGATGGCCAAGAGCGCGCCTCCCTCCTCGACGAAGCCTCGGATCTGCCCTCCCATTGCCATAAGGCGCTCGTGTGCAACCCGCTGCTTCTCGTCGGGCCCGCCTCCGATAAACAGGACATCGACCCCTGGAAGCTCAATTTCGTCCCCCCTGCGGCATTCGAAAACGCTAACGGGGATTGACCGCCATGCGCACCTCATCCGAAGCACCGTCACGTTTCCCCGGTCACCGTAGAGGTTGAGCAGGTCGGGAAGCAGGTGCGCGATCGTCAGGGGAGGTTCCGAATCGCCGCCGCGGCAGAGCTTGGGAGAGGGCCGCTCGGGAAGCGGGCGACCCGTGGAAGTGCTCACGGATGATGGAAACTTAGAGTTGGAAGGCAAGATGCCTGCGTCGTTTTCGAAACAGAAGCTCACCGCGATGTACCTGCCTTTCGGAAACCTCCCAAGGAGATAATGCCACCTTTCGGCTTCTCCGTGGGTCGTCATCAGAAGTTAAACCCCCTCGAAACGCAAGGGATACTGCGCGGAAACAAAGGCAATATTTCCGTGAAACAAACCGGCCGTATCCTTCTCTCACATTCGAGGGGCAAGGAGGCTTGAGATGCCCAAAACGGCTATAAGGGAGGGGGACGTTCGCATTCCCTCCGGTTGTGCGATCGCCGGGATCATGGACCGAAGCGGCGTGAGGCACGACGGCGGAGACATACTTCGGTCGATTGAGCTCATGCACGACCGCAGCAACGGGCTCGGCGGGGGATTCGCGGCTTACGGGATCTACCCGGAGTACCGCGAACTGTACGCGTTCCACGTCATGTACGAGACCCACGAGGCCCGTGTTGCGACGGAGGCATACCTGGACGTCTACTTCATGAGCGAGAAGCAGGAGCGCATCCCCACCGAGCCGGTCCCGTCGATCAAGAACCCGCCCGACGTCTGGCGCTACTTCGTCGCCCCTCACCCCATGCGCATGAACATGAGCGGCTTGGACGAGTCCGAATACGTCATGAGGCACGTGTTCCATATAAACAGCCAGATCGAGGGCGCCTTCGTGGCAAGCTCGGGCAAGGACATGGGGGCGTTCAAGGGGGTGGGCTACCCCGAGGACATCGGGGAGTTCTACCGTATCGGCGACTATCGGGCGTGGGCTTGGACGGCGCACGGACGCTTCCCCACGAACACGCCGGGGTGGTGGGGCGGCGCGCATCCGTTCACGCTGCTCAACTGGTCGGTCGTCCACAACGGGGAGATCTCGAGCTACGACGCCAACCGCCGATACGTCGAGCAGTTCGGCTACGACTGTGAGCTGCAGACCGATACCGAGGTCATCACCTACCTCTTCGACCTGCTCTGCCGCCGCCACGGTCTTTCGCAAGAGCTTGCCGCGCGCATCATGACAGCGCCCTCCTGGGACGAGATAGACCGAATGCCGCCCGATCGGGCAAAGTTCGAGACGGATCTTCGCGTTACGTACTCGAGCGCCTTGGTCAACGGGCCCTTCTCGGTCATCCTAGGCTCCGAAGAGGGCCTGCTTGCCATCAACGACCGGCTGAAGCTTCGCGCCCTCATGGTAGGAGAGAAGGGCAGCATGGTCTACTTCGCCAGCGAGCAGGCCGCCATCGAGGTGGTGTGCCCCGATGCCGAGAACATCCGGCCCGTCGAGGGCGGCATCCCCTTCGTGGCGCAGCTCGACGAGGTCGCGAGGCGCAAGGGCCTTGCGGCTTGCGAGAACTCCCCGGTGCTGAACCCGCTTGCCCACGAGGTCGGCGTGCAGCCGAAGAGAAGGGAGGCGTAGGGACATGCTCGATTACGCGCTTCCCAGGTTCAAGGTGCTGCGTGACGAGGCCTTGTGCGTCAAGTGCGGGGTGTGCGAGCGGTCATGCGCGAACGAGGTGCATCGCAGCGACGGCGCCTCGGGAAAGTTTGCGGCCAACCACGTTGCGTGCGTGAACTGCCAGCGTTGCGTGGTCATGTGCCCCGTACGCGCCCTGGCCATAGCCAACTGGCCCCAGGTGGACTGCGGATCGACGAACTGGACGCTCGGCTACATGCAGGACATAGCCAAGCAGTCCCAAACGGGCGGCGTGCTGCTTGCTTCGATGGGCAGCACCCAGCCCCTTCCCATCTACTGGGACCACCTGCTTCTCAATGCAAGCCAGGTGACGAACCCCTCCATCGATCCGCTGCGCGAGCCCATGGAGACGCGCGTGTTTTTGGGCAGCCGCCCCAGCGCCTTGAAGGTGAACGAGCGGGAACGCACCGTGATTACGGAGATGCCGCCCCAAATCAAGCTCGACGTCCCCCTTATGTTTTCGGCGATGAGCTTCGGGTCCGTGTCGCTCAACGCGCAGAAGGCCCTCGCCATGGCAGCCGAGAAGTTGGGCACGTTCTTCAACACGGGCGAGGGCGGCCTGCATCGTGAACTCGAACGGTACGGAGAACACGCTATCGTGCAGGTGGCGTCGGGCAGGTTCGGCGTCGATGCGCACTACCTCAACGCCGGCGCCATGATCGAGATCAAGATCGGGCAGGGCGCGAAACCGGGCATCGGCGGGCACCTTCCCGGTGAGAAGATCAGCGGTGAGGTCTCGCGCACCCGCATGATCCCGCAGGGCACCGACGCCATATCCCCCGCGCCGCACCACGACATCTACTCGATCGAGGACCTCAAGCAGCTTATCTTCTCGCTTAAGGAGGCGACGCTCTACCGCAAGCCCGTTGCCGTGAAGATAGCGGCGGTGCACAACGCGGCGGCCATAGCAAGCGGCATGGCCCGTGCGGGCGCCGACGTCATCGTGGTCGACGGGTTCCGCGGCGGCACGGGAGCGGCGCCCAAGCGAATCCGCGACAGCGTCGGCATTCCCATCGAGCTGGCGCTTGCCGCCATCGATCAGCGCCTGCGCGACGAGGGCATCCGGTCGACGGTAAGCGTGGTTGCCGGGGGATCCATTCGAAGCTCGGCTGACATCGTGCGCGCGGTGGCGCTCGGAGCCGACGCCGCGTACATTGCAAGCGCCGCGCTCATAGCCATGGGCTGCCACCAGTGCCAGGACTGCTCGAGGGGGAGGTGCAACTGGGGGATAGCCACCCAGGACCCCCGCCTGACAAAGCGCCTCAACCCCGAAGAGGGCGCCGAGCGCGTCGTGAACCTGGTTCGCGCATGGAATCACGAGATCCAGGAAATGATGGGAGGCATGGGGATCAATGCCATCGACAGCCTGAGGGGAAACCGCCTCATGCTGCGCGGCGTGGGGATCAACGAGAAGGAGCTCGATATCCTCGGCGTCAAGCACGCGGGGGAGTGACGAGGACGAACAATAAGGAGCGTGCATGATCATGGGCGGGCAACCCGTCAAGGCGTGCGTCAGTTTGGGGACGTCTCATTTTCAGAAGGCGAATCAGAGGGTGCGCGCGGCCCTCGCCGCGGCAGACGTCGTGGAGCTGCACGACGTATTCGCCCAGCGCTACCTCGGCTGCGCCTTGGATGCCGGCAAGAAGCTCGACATCTTCGGTACGCCGGGAAACGACATGGCGTGCTTTTTGGACGGCGGGGAGGTCGAGGTGCACGGTAACGTGCAAGATCAGATCGGCAACACCATGAACGCCGGGCGCATCGTCGTCCACGGACGCTGCGGCGACGCGGCCGGCTACGCCATGCGCGGCGGGGAGATCTTCGTTCGCGACGACTGCGGTTGGCGCGTGGGGATTCACATGAAGCAGTATGAAGGCAGGAGGCCGGTGGTGTTCATCGGCGGCGATGCGGGCGACTTCCTCGGGGAGTACATGGCCGGAGGCGTCATCGTCTTGCTGGGGAAAGCCGGCAAGCACCTTGGCACCGGGATGCACGGCGGGGTGATCTACCTGAAGGCTCCGCCCGATCCGGGCCTCATTTCCGACAGCTTGGTGCTCGAGAAGGCCGATGAGGCCGATGCGGAGGTGCTCTCGCCGCTCATGTGCGCGTACAACCGATTGTTCGCCGAGGAGCGAGGCGCGGCCGTTGACGAATCGGGCGAGGGCTTCTGGCGCTTGAGGCCCGCGTCGAGCCGTCCGTACGCATCGATGTATGCGCAATAGGCTCCTCTCACGAAGGGCAGGACGCCATCCTTTGCGCAGAGCAAAACCCGTCAAATCGGCGGGTTTTGCTGCGTTTACGGGGTCCCGATTTCGCGAAACACAGAGTTAAACGCTGCGAAACACGCTGAAATTCGCTTGAAACGCCCTCGAAATGCGGGTTCCTAAAATGTGCTCACGTGGGTCGGCGAGCATCCCTCCTAACTCAGATCTTGCCGGCCCAAGACCTGGCTTGTATGAAGAAGGAGAGCGTTATGGGTGGGATTCCAGAACTGTTCGGAAGCATGGTGTTTGACGACAGGGTCATGAAGGCGACTCTCTCCGCAAACGTGTACCAATCGCTGCGCAAGACCATCGACGAGGGGCTTGCGCTTGACGTCGAGGTGGCAAACGCCGTCGCCGAGGCGATGAAGGATTGGGCCGTGTCCAAGGGTGTAACCCATTTCACCCATTGGTTCCAGCCCCTCACCGGCATCACTGCCGAGAAGCATGACAGCTTCATCGCCCCTTCTCCCGATGGCGGCGTGATCATGGAGTTCTCCGGAAAGGAGCTCATCAAAGGAGAGCCGGATGCGTCGTCGTTTCCGTCGGGCGGTCTGCGCGCAACGTTCGAGGCGCGTGGCTATACGGCATGGGACCCCACCAGCTACGCGTTCATCAAGGGCACGACGCTGTGCATCCCCACGGCCTTCTGCTCCTACACCGGCGAGGCGCTTGACAAAAAGACCCCGCTTTTGCGCTCCATGGAGGCGCTGAACCGCCAGGCTCTGCGCATTCTGCGCCTCTTCGGCAACGACGAGGTCAAGCGCGTAAGCGCCTCGGTTGGCCCCGAGCAAGAGTACTTCCTGGTCACGCGCGAGATGTACGATCAGCGACCCGACTTGCGCTTTACCGGGCGCACGCTGTTTGGCGCCCCCGCGCCTAAGGGTCAGCAGATGGACGATCACTACTTCGGCGTCATCAAGCCCCGCGTGGCGGCGTTCATGGCCGAGCTCAACGAAGAGCTGTGGAAGCTCGGCATCCTCGCGAAGACCGAGCACAACGAGGTCGCCCCCGCCCAGCACGAGCTCGCGCCCATCTACACCACCACCAACGTGGCAACCGACCACAACCAGCTCACCATGGAGATCATGCAGAGGGTCGCCGCGAAGCACGGGCTTGTCTGCCTCCTGCACGAAAAGCCCTTCGCAGGTGTGAACGGAAGCGGAAAGCACAACAACTGGTCCATTGCCACCGATAGCGGCCAGAACCTGCTTTCCCCGGGTGACACCCCGGGCGAGAACGTCCAGTTCCTGCTGTTCCTCTGCGCCGTCATCAAGGCCGTCGACGACTTCCAAGACCTGCTTCGCCTCGCAACCGCAACGGCTGGAAACGACCATCGCCTCGGCGCCAACGAAGCTCCTCCGGCTGTGGTTTCCATCTTCCTCGGCGATGAGCTCAACGCCGTGCTCGAGGCCATCGAGAACGACGAGCCGTACGTTGGCGCCGAGAAGGCGCAGATGCGTCTTGGCGTTGATGTCCTCCCGCCTTTCAGCCGCGACACCACCGACCGCAACCGCACGAGCCCCTTCGCGTTCACGGGAAACAAGTTCGAGTTCCGCATGCTGGGCTCTTCGAACTCCATCGCATGCGTGAACATCATGCTCAACACCGCGGTCGCAGAGAGCCTCAAGATCTTCGCCGATCGTCTCGAGGGCGCCGAGGACTTCGAGCAGACCCTGCACGAGATGATCAAGAGGACCATACGAGACCATCGCCGCATCATCTTCAACGGCAACGGCTATGACGACGCCTGGATTGAGGAAGCCGTCGAGAAGCGCGGACTGCTCAACTACCGCACCACTCCCGATTGCATGCCTCACCTCCTCGATGACAAGAACGTGAGGATGCTGACTTCCCACGGCGTGTTCACGCTCTCCGAGCTCAAGTCGCGTACCGAGATCATGCTCGAGAACTACTGCAACGTCGTCGAAATCGAGGCGGCAACCATGAGGGAGATGGCGCTCTCGCAAATCTTGCCCGCCGTTGAATCCTACGTCGCCGAACTGGCGGCAGCCGCGGCGGCGAAGAGGTCTGTCGCACCCAGTCTCGCCTGCGCCTACGAGGCCGAGACGGTAGTCAGGCTTTCCGAGCTTGCCGATCGCATCTTCCAAGCGTCGGAGGAACTCGGGGAGGCCATGGCCAGCCTAGAGCAAGCTTCTGACGTGGTTGAAAGGTCTCGCAAGATCTGCGACGAGGTTCTTGCGAAGATGGACGCGCTGAGGACTCCGGCCGATGAGGCGGAGACCCTCACCTCGAGGAAGCACTGGCCGTTCCCCACGTACGGCGACCTGCTCTTCGGGGTCGACTAGGCGGGTACCTGCGGCGCGGATCGGCACGGAAGTCGGCTCGCGCCGCCTTTGTTTTCTCATGCGACACGGCTCAAGCGGAAAGGGGATGGCCCATGGAAAGGCTCGATCAACTCTACGAGGGAAAGGCCAAGCGCGTCTACCGCACCGACGACGAGCGCTTTCTCGTCGTGGAGTACAAGGACGACGCCACCGCCTTCAACGGGCAGAAGAGGGGCACCATTGTTGGCAAGGGAGCCGTCAACAACCGCATGAGCAACGTTCTCATGCGCTACCTCGAAAGCAACGGCGTGCCGACGCACCTTGTCGAGGAGCTCTCCGAGAGGGAGACGCTCGTTTACGCCGTTCAGATCATACCGCTCGAGGTTATCGTGAGAAACGTAGCTGCCGGCTCCTTTGCCAAGCGCTGCGGGATTGATGAGGGCCGCGTGCTCGATCGGCCGACGATCGAGTTCTCCTACAAGAACGATGAGCTGGGAGACCCGCTCATAAACGCCTACCACGCCAAGGCGCTCGGCCTTGCGAGCGACGACGAGATCGAAGAAGTCAAGCGCCTCGCATTCCGGATCAACGACTTGCTGCGTGAGTTCTGGCTTTCCTGCGGCATCACTCTGGTCGACTTCAAGCTCGAGTTCGGCAGGACGGATGATGGCACGGTGATCCTCGCCGATGAGATCAGCCCCGACACGAGCCGCCTTTGGGATGCGGAAACGGGCGAACGGCTCGACAAGGACCGTTTCCGCCGAGACCTCGGCGGCGTCGAGGAGGCTTACGTTGAGGCCATGCGCCGTGTTCGCGACCGTTTGGAAGAGGGGGGAGAGGCCCTATGACGAACAGCGCGATCGTGGGGGTGATGTGGGGCGATGAGGGGAAGGGCCGCATGGTCGACCTGCTCACGGATAACTACGACGTCGTCGTGCGCTTCCAAGGAGGCGGAAACGCCGGGCACACCGTCGTCAACGAGCGCGGGACGTTCGCGCTGCACCTGCTGCCCTCGGGCATCTTCCGCGACGGCGTGGTGAACGTTCTCGGCAACGGGGTGGCCGTAGACCCCCAGAGCCTTGTCGAGGAGATAGACTCCCTCGCAAAACGCGGCGTGGCCGTAACCCCCGAGAACCTCAAGATCAGCGACCGCGCGTCGCTCGTCCTGCCCTGGCATCGCGACCTCGACGAGCTCGAGGAGCTCCGCCTGGGAGAGCGCAGGTACGGCTCAACGAAGCAGGGCATCGCCCCCTTCTACGCCGACAAGCACCAGAAAAAGACCGTCCTTGCCGGCGAGCTGTTCTATCCGGACGACCTCAGGCGGCATCTGGCCGAGCTGCTTGAATGGAAGAACCTCACCTTGACCGAGGTGTACGGGTCGAAGCCTTACTCGATCGAGGACTTGGAGGCGTGGCTTGAAGGGTGCTGTGAGAGGATGCGCCCCTTCGTCTGCGACACGGCGGCTTTCCTCGAGCGCGCGCAGGGCGAGGGCAAAAACATTCTGTTCGAGGCCCAGCTGGGTTCGTTGCGCGACCTTGACTACGGCATTTACCCCTTTACCACGTCGTCGAACACCACCGCCGCCTACGCGCCCATCGGATCGGGGCTTCCCTCGGCCCGCATCGACAACGTGATCGGCGTGATGAAGGCCTATTCGACCTGCGTGGGCGAGGGCCCCTTCGTCTGCGAGCTGCGGGGGGAGGACGCCGAGCCCCTGAGGGAGGCTGGGGGCGAGTACGGCGCCAAGACGGGCAGGCCGCGCAGGGTGGGTCCTGTCGATCTTGTCGCTGCGCGCTACGGGGTCAAGGTCCAGGCTGCGAACGAGATCGCCCTCACGAAGCTCGACGTCCTGAGCTTCATGGAGCGCATCCCGGTGTGCGTCGCGTATCTCATGGGCGGAAGGGAAACCGAAGACTTCCCGTTTCCCCTGGCGTTGGATTCCGCCCTTCCCGTCTACGAATACGTCGACGGCTGGATGTGCGACATCTCGGGCGCGCGAACGTGGGAGGACCTGCCTTGTAAGGCCCGCGAGTACGTCAGCCTGCTGGAACGCCGCATCGGATGCCCTATCACCTACGTCTCGGTAGGCCCCGAACGCGACAGCATCATCGTGAGGAAGTGAGGAACGACATGAGAGACGCCTACGAGTCACCGCTTGCGTCGCGTTACGCATCAAAGGAGATGCTCGGGCTGTTCTCGCCTGATACCAGGTATCGCACGTGGAGGCGTTTGTGGGTAGCGCTTGCGCGCGCCGAGATGAAGCTCGGGCTTCCCATCGCGCAGGCTCAGGTGGACGAGATGGCGGCCCATATCGAGGACATCGACTACGAGTGCGTCTCCGCACGCGAGGCTCAGGTGCGCCATGACGTCATGGCGCACGTCCATGCCTTCGGCATCGCGGCTCCCTCGGCCGCCGGCATCATGCATCTGGGAGCTACGAGCTGCTACGTCACCGACAACGCCGACCTCGTGATCTACCGCGAGGCGCTCGGCCTCGTTCGCATCGGACTCGTGGAGGTCATCGCGAACCTCGCGGATTTTGCAGACGCGCACAAGGCGTTGCCCACGCTCGGCTACACTCACTACCAGCCCGCGCAGCTCACCACGGTGGGCAAGCGCGCGACCCTCTGGATGCAGGATCTGGTGGCCGATGTCGAGGAGATCGACCATATCCTGTCCACGATGAGGTTTCTTGGATGCCGGGGCACCACCGGCACCGAGGCGAGCTTCATGGAGCTGTTCGAGGGAGATGAGGCGAAGATCGACGCCATGAACCGCCTCATCGCCGACGAGTTCGGCTTCGCCGACCTGTTCGACGTTTGCGGGCAGACCTACCCGCGCAAGGTGGACACGCGCATCCTGAACGCGCTTTCGGCGGTGGCCCAGAGCTGCCACCGAATGGCCTGCGACATCCGGCTTCTGCAGCACGACCGCCAGATCGAGGAGCCTTTCGAGGAGGGCCAGATCGGCTCGTCGGCCATGGCCTACAAGCGCAACCCCATGCGCAGCGAGCGCATATGCTCGCTTGCGCGCTACGTCATGGCCGATGCGGGCAACGCGGCCATGACGGCCTCGTCGCAGTGGCTCGAGCGCACGCTCGACGACTCGGCGAACCGCCGCATCGCCATCCCGGAGGGCTTCCTGGCCGTTGACGCCATCCTGCGCCTTTCGCGCAACGTGACGAGCGGGCTTGTGGTGAACGAGGGCGTGATCGAACGGGAGGTGCGCACCTACCTTCCCTTCATCGCGACGGAAAACCTCCTCATGGAGGCCGTCAAGCGGGGTGGGGACCGGCAGAGGCTCCACGAGGTGATAAGGAGCTGCTCTATGGAGGCTGTCGCTCAGATGAAGGAGGGCGGCGCCTGCGATTTGATGGAAAGGCTCGCATGCCATCCGGAGTTCGCCCTTACCCGCCAAGAGGTAGACGAGCTGCTCGATCCTGCTCTGTACACGGGTCGCGCGGCCCGCCAGGTGGAAGCCTTCCTTGCGAACGTTTCCGCCCTGACGTCGACCGCCGTCCGAAACGCCGTCGAGATCGACCTGTGAGAAGGGAAAACGGGATGGAAGAGAAGATCCTCGTCCTCGATTTCGGAGGGCAGTACGACCAGCTCATCGCGCGGAAAGTGCGCGCGCAGCACGTCTATGCCGAGATCAGGCCCTACGATAGCGTGGGGGTCGACGAGATAGCCTCCGGCCGCTATGCCGGGATCATCTTCACGGGCGGGCCTCACAGCGTCTACGCCGAGGACGCCCCCACCGTGGACGCTCGCATGCTCAATGCGGGGATACCCGTTCTGGGCATCTGCTACGGTCATCAGCTCATGGCGCACCTTGCAGGCGGCGCTGTGGCTAGCGCGCATCGCGGCGGCGAGTACGGCAAGACGGCGGTGCGCACGCTCGAGAACGTCCTGTTTGCTGGGATACCCCCCGAGAGCATCTGCTGGATGAGCCATTTCGACGAAGTCATCGAGCCGCCTGAGGGTTTCGAGGTCATCGCGCGTACGTCAAAGTGCCTGTGCGCTGCCATGTGGGACGAGTCGCGTCGGCTGTTCGGCGTGCAATTTCACCCCGAGGTGGCCCATACCGCCTACGGCGAGCGGCTTCTGCACAACTTCCTCTTCGAGGTGTGCGGCTGCGTCGGCAGCTGGAGCATGGGGGACTTCATCACGCGTGAGGTCAAGACTCTGAGAAGCGAGCTCGAGGGAAAGCGCGTCCTGCTCGCCCTTTCCGGCGGCGTTGATTCCTCCGTTGCGGCCGCGCTTCTCCATAAGGCGATAGGCAGCCGCCTCACCTGCGTGTTCGTCGATCACGGCCTTCTTCGCAAGGAGGAGGGCGCATTTGTCGAAAAAACGTTCGGCGAACGCCTCGGGGCTAGTTTCGTGAGGGTCGACGCTCGCGAGCGCTTCCTCGGCCGCCTTGCCGGCGTTACCGACCCGGAGTGCAAGCGCGGCATCATCGGCGAGGAATTCGTCCGCGCATTCGAGGACGAGGCTCGCAAGCTCGACGGCGTCGAGGTGCTCGCGCAGGGAACTATCTATCCCGATATAGTCGAGAGCGGCCGAGGCGGATCGGCGGTTATCAAGAGTCACCACAACGTGGGCGGCCTGCCCGCGGCAATGGAGTTTTCCGAGGTGGTGGAACCGCTGCGCGACTTGTTCAAGGACGAGGTACGCGAGGTAGGCGAGCGATTGGGCCTGCCTGCCGAGCTGGTGTGGCGCCAGCCCTTCCCAGGCCCGGGACTTGCGGTGCGCGTCATCGGCGAGGTCACCGAGGAGAGGCTTGCCATCCTGCGCGAGGCGGACGCGATCTTTCGCGAGGAGGTGGAGAAGGCAGGCTGCGCCGAATGCGCGAGCCAGTACTTCGCCGTGCTCACCGACCTTCGCAGCGTGGGGGTCAAGGGTGATGCGCGAACGTACGGCTACGTCGTCGCTCTCAGATCGGTCACGACGGACGACTTCATGACGGCGGAATGGACGCGCCTGCCTTATGCCGTGCTCGAGCGCGCCGGGAGCAGGATAGTCAACGAGGTGGCGGACGTGAGTCGTGTGGTGTACGACATCACCGGCAAACCCCCGGCCACCGTGGAGTGGGAGTAGCCCATGTGCGGGATCGTAGGGTGCGTCGGGGCGGCTGACGTGTCGCGTGTGCTGCTCTCGGGCCTCGGAAAGCTCGAGTACCGCGGCTACGACTCGGCGGGGATCGCCGTCGTGTGCGACGGCGCCGTGGACATCAGGAAATCAAGCGGAAGGCTTGCGCGGCTGCTTGCCGCATGCGAGCGCGATGGCTACCCCCAAGGAGGAGCGGGCATCGGACATACTCGATGGGCGACGCACGGTGCTCCGACGGATGCGAACTCGCATCCGCATGCAAGCGGGGACGGGCGCTTCGCCGTCGTCCACAACGGCATCATCGAGAACTGGGCCGAACTGAGGCGCGAGCTTGAGGCCGAGGGGTGCCGTTTCGAGAGCGAGACCGATACCGAGGTGATAGCCCACCTGGTCGAGAGGGCCTACGAGGGGGATCTCCTGAAAGCCGTCATGAAGGCTGCGCTGCGGCTGAGGGGCTCTTACGCCGCCGCCGTCGTCTGCGCCGACGAGCCTGGTCGTATCGTCGCCGTGAGGGAGGCAAGCCCCCTCATAGTCGGCATCGGCGCGGGGGAGAACTACTTCGCATCCGACGTGACGGCGCTCGTGGAGAGGACGCGCAGCTGCCTCTACCTCGATGACGGAGAGTTTGCCGACATAAGGCCCGATTCGGTGAGCGTGTTCGATGCGGCGGGGCGGGAGCGCGCAAAGGAGGTCGTGCGCGTGCGTTGGGACGTTCGCGCGGCGGAAAAGGGCGGCTACCGTCACTTCATGCTCAAGGAGATCATGGAGCAGCCCGGCGCGGTGGAGGCGACCATTGCCCCGCGCATCGCGGCAGGACGGGTCTGCTTCGATGACGAGGGGCTTGACGACGGTGCGTTCTGCGGTGTGACGAGGGTCGTCATAGCGGCGTGCGGGTCGTCCTATTATGCGGGCCAAGGCGTGCGTTCGGCATTCGAGCGGCTGACGGGCGTTCCGACATCTGTCGAGCTTGCCAGCGAGCTGCGCTACGGCAGCACGCTTGTCAATGCGTCCACGCTCGTCATCGCGGTTTCCCAATCGGGGGAGACCGCCGACACGGTCGCCGCGCTGCGCGAGTGCGTGTGCAGGGGCGCGCGCACCTTGGCTGTCGTGAACGTCGCGGGCTCCACCGTCGCGCGCCTCGCCGACCACGCGGTTCACACTTGGGCGGGGCCCGAGGTCGCCGTCGCCACCACGAAGGGCTACACCACGCAGCTTTCCGTCCTGTATCTGATTGCGGTGCGCATGGCGCGCGCCTTGCGCTGCATCGGGACCCAGGAGGAGGCACGTCTTGTCCGGCAGATCGCAGCGCTTCCTCGGGCCATCCAGCAGGCGATCGACCTCAATCCCTGCGTGTCGGAGCTCGCCGTCCGTTACAAGAGCTGCCCCTCGCTTCTCTTCATGGGGCGCGGGGTCGATTGGGCTGTGGCGCTTGAGGGGGCCCTCAAGATGAAGGAGATCTCCTACATCCACGCGGAGGCATATGCAGCAGGCGAGCTCAAGCATGGGACCATCGCACTTGTCGAGGAAGGGCAGCCCGTCATTGCGCTGTGCTGCGACGAAAGGCTGGCCGCGAAGGTGGCAGGCAACATCCTTGAGGTGAAGGCGCGCGGCGCAAACGTGCTCGCCGTTGCCTGCCTCGACAACCAGGACGTCGTCGCCTTGGCCGATGACCTGCTGCTCATACCGCCGGTGCCCCCGATGCTTTCCGCCGCCGTCTCTGTGGTCCCCCTTCAGCTTCTGGCCTACCACGTGGCGCGTGAGCGCGGGTGCGACATAGACAAGCCGAGGAACCTGGCCAAGTCGGTCACCGTCGAGTGACCGGGAAATCGAGAGGAGAATCGAGGATGACCAAGTACGTGTTCGTCACCGGAGGTGTCGTCTCCGGGTTGGGCAAGGGCATCACGGCCGCATCGCTCGGCCGCCTGCTTAAGGCCCGCGGCTTGCGGGTAGCCGCCCAGAAGCTCGACCCCTACATCAACGTCGATCCCGGTACCATGAGCCCGTATCAGCATGGCGAGGTCTACGTCACCGAGGACGGAGCCGAAACCGATCTTGACCTGGGGCATTACGAGCGCTTCATCGACGAGGACCTCAACCGGTTCTCCAACTTGACCACGGGCAAGGTGTATTGGAGCGTGCTCAACAAGGAGCGCAGGGGGGAGTACCTGGGGTCCACCGTCCAGGTGATTCCGCACGTCACCGACGAGATCAAAGGCTTCGTGTACGAGGTGGGCAGGCGCACCGGCGCCGACGTGGTCATAACCGAAATAGGCGGGACCATCGGCGACATCGAATCCCAGCCCTTCATAGAGGCCGTCCGGCAGATCTCCCTTGAGCAGGACCCTGATGACTGCCTGTTCGTGCATGTGACGCTCGTTCCCTACCTGCAGGGATCCGATGAGCACAAGACCAAGCCGACGCAGCACTCCGTCAAAGAGCTGCAAGGCCTCGGGATTCACCCTGACATCATCGTGCTGCGCTGCGACGAGCCCCTTGACGAGGCGATCTTCAGGAAGATCGCCCTGTTCTGCAACGTGCACGCCGACTGCGTCATAGAGAACCGAACCTTGGGAAACCTCTACGAGGCGCCCCTCATGCTCGAGGAGTCGGGCTTCTCGGAGGTGGTGTGCCGAAAACTCTCGCTTGAAGTTCCCGCCCCCGATCTGGAAGAATGGCGGGCCCTTGTCAGGAGCATGTCCTCGCGCGGCAAGACCGTGCGCATAGGCCTCGTGGGCAAATACGTCGAGCTGCACGACGCTTACCTCTCGGTGGTCGAGGCACTGCGCCACGCCGGCTTCGCGCTCGGTGCGCACATCGACATATGCTGGATAGACTCGGAGGGGCTTGACGAGACGTCCTGCGCCGCCGCCCTCTCCGAGCTGGGCGGCGTCATCGTGCCAGGTGGTTTCGGCCCTCGAGGCGTCGAGGGCATGGTGTGCGCGGCGCGCTACGCCCGCGAGGCAGGCCTGCCGTATTTCGGCATCTGCCTTGGCATGCAGGTCGCGGTCATCGAATACGCGCGAAACGTCGCGGGCCTTGAGCGCGCGTGTTCGGGCGAGTTCGACGAAGAGAGCCCCCACAAGGTCATCGACTTCATGCCCGGGCAAAACGAGGAGCGCGATAAAGGGGGAACCCTGCGGTTGGGCGCCTACCCCTGCGTCATCGCCCCGGGCACCACGATGGAGCGCTGCTACGGGTCGCATGCGATAAGGGAGAGGCACCGGCATCGGTGCGAGTTTGCCAACGGGTATCGCGACGTCCTCGAAAGGTCGGGCCTTGTCCTTTCGGGGCTGTCCCCCGACGGACGCCTGGTCGAGGCCGTCGAGCTTTCCGATGCGCCGTTTTACGTGGGCGTGCAGTTTCACCCCGAGTTCAAGAGCAGGCCGAACCGGCCTCACCCTCTGTTCGAGGGCTTCGTGAAGGCGGCCCTTATGCGGACGGGGAGCGGGCGGTGATGGGCGTGCACGAGGAATGCGGGGTTTTGGGCGTATGGGCACCTGAGCCTGTCGACGTCGCCCACATGGCGTACCGGGGCCTGTTTGCCCTGCAGCATCGCGGACAGGAGAGCTGCGGTATCGTCGTGAACGACGACGGCGTGTTCGTCTCGCATAAGGACCTCGGGCTGGTGGGCGAGTCGTTCTCGGCGTCGACGCTTAAGGCCATGCCCCGGGCGTCCATGGCGATCGGCCACGTACGCTACGGCACGACCGGCGCCTCGAGCAGGAAAAACTGCCAGCCAATCGAGGTCAACCATCAGAAGGGGCGCATGGCCATCGCTCACAACGGCAATCTGAGCAACGCCTCGGCCTTGCGCGACGCTCTCGAGCTCGAAGGCGCGATTTTCCATACGACGAGCGACACGGAGACGATAGCCTACGTCGTCACACGCAAGCGCCTGACCTCATCGTCCATCGAGGAGGCGCTTTCGGCAGCCATGGGGGTCCTCGAGGGGGCGTACTCGCTCGTGCTCATGTCGCCCCGCAAGCTCATCTGCGCGCGCGACCGCCACGGCTTTCGCCCATTGTGCTACGGCCGAACTGACGAGGGCGCCTACGTGATTGCCTCGGAAAGCTGCGCGCTTGCGGCGGTGGGCGCCCGATTCGTGCGCGACGTCGAGCCGGGCGAGATCCTCGTGTTCGGGGACGGCGGGCCTGCTTCGCGGCGCGAGCACTGCAGGACAAAGGAGAAGCGCACCTGCATTTTCGAGCACATTTACTTCGCGCGTCCCGATTCGGTGATCGACGGCGTCTCCGTGCAGGATGCGCGCCTGCGCGCGGGTCGCATTCTGGCCGAGGAGCATCCCGTAAGCGCCGACATCGTCGTGGGGGTGCCGGATTCGGGCCTTGCCGCGGCGCTTGGCTATGCGCAGGCGTCAGGCATTTCCTACTCGATCGGCCTGGTCAAGAACGGCTACGTGGGACGCACCTTCATTTCTCCGGGGCAGGGCTCTCGCGTTGACAAGGTCAGCATGAAGCTCGCCGCCGTCGAGCAGAGCGTGAGCGGGAAGAGCGTCGTCCTCGTCGACGACTCCATCGTGCGCGGGACTACCTGCGCGCGCATAGTGCGCCTTTTGCGCGATGCCGGAGCCAAGGAGGTTCACATGCGGGTTTCCGCCCCGCCTTTCCTGCATCCGTGCCACTACGGCACCGACATAGACTCCCGGGACAACCTCATAGCCTGCAGGCTTCCCGTCGAGGGGATAGCCGTCGAGATCGGCGCCGATAGCCTTGGGTACCTGCCTGTAAGCCGCTTGGGCGAGCTGATCGGCGGGCAGGGGTTTTGCTCGGCCTGCTTCGACGGCCGGTATCCGACGGCGGTTCCCGATGACGTTCGCAGGGACCGCTACGAGCGCAGGTTCTCCGAGGTTGACTTGGAGGGACGATGAGGGAGGAATCGAAGATGGTGGAAAACGACAGGCGGATCATCCTGGAGGGGGGCTCGTTTTTCGACGGGACGGGTTTCGGCGCCGAGGTCGACCGCGTGTGCGAGGTCGTCTTCAACACGTCTGTGGTGGGGTACCAGGAGATTCTCTCCGATCCCTCGTACGCCTACCAGGCAGTGGTGATGACCTACCCGCTCATAGGCAACTACGGTATGGCCGACGACGACTACGAGGCGCAACGCCCGGCCGCAGGGGCGCTCATCGTGCGCGATTATTGCGACGAGCCCTCGAACTTCCGCAGCGCAGAGACGCTTTCGACGGTGATGCGGCGCTTCGGCATCCCCGGCATCGCCGGCATCGACACGCGCACGCTTACCCGCTCGATCCGCGACGGAGGAAGCCGCCGCGCGCTCATCACCAAGGCCTCGACGAGCATCGAGGAGGGCCTTGCCATCATTGCCGCGACGCCGGTTCCCACCGATGCCGTCTCGTTTGCGAGCCGAAGAGAGCCGCACGTGTACCGTACCGCGCACGAGAGGCACCACGTGGTGGCCATCGACTGCGGTATGAAGGCCAACATCGTACGCTCGCTTTCTGAGCGGGGATGCAGGGTGTCGGCTGTTCCCTGGAACACGCGTGCCGAGGACATCATGCGCCTTAAGCCCGACGGCGTTCTGGTCTCGAACGGGCCGGGCGATCCGGCCGATGTGCCCGAGGTGGCGGCGACTGTGCGCGGGCTTGTCGGGACGGTGCCGATGTTTGGCATCTGCTTGGGGCATCAGATAATCGCCCGCGCTTACGGGGCTCGAACCTACAAGCTGAAGTTCGGCCACCGAGGGGGAAACCACCCCGTGCGCAACCTCCTGACGGGGCGCGTCGAGATAACGTCGCAGAACCACTCCTACGCCGTCGATGGGAAAAGCTTGGCGGCTACGCCCCTTTCCGTCACGCACGTGAACGTGCTCGACGGCACGGTGGAGGGCTTAAGCTGCGAGCGGGATCGCGTGATGTCGGTCCAGTACCACCCCGAAAGCGCGCCCGGCCCCCAGGACAGCGCCTATCTGTTCGATGAGTTCGTCGCGATGATGGAAGGGGCACGCCATGCCTAAGAGGGACGATATCCGCAAGATCCTCGTCATCGGCTCCGGGCCCATCGTCATCGGGCAGGCCGCCGAGTTCGACTATGCGGGAACGCAGGCGTGCCTGGCGCTTCGGGAGGAGGGTTACGAGGTCGTGCTCGTGAACTCCAACCCGGCGACCATCATGACCGACACCACCGTGGCCGACAAGGTGTACATGGAGCCGCTTACGCTGGAGTTCCTCGCCAAGGTCATCCGCCACGAGCGTCCCGACGCCATCCTGCCGGGCATCGGCGGGCAGACGGGCCTCAACCTGGCCATGCAGCTTCACCGCAAGGGCGTGCTCGACGAATGCGGCGTCGAGCTTCTGGGCACCGACGTCGAGAGCATAGAGCGCGCCGAAGACCGAGACCTGTTCAGGAGGCTGTGCGAGAGCTTGGGCGAAGCCGTTGCGCCATCTGAGGTTGCCACCTCGGTGGAGGGCGGCCTGGAGGTCGCCGAGCGCATCGGCTACCCCGTCGTGCTTCGCCCCGCCTTCACGCTCGGCGGCACGGGCGGCGGCTTCGCCGACAACCCCGACGAGCTCGAGTCCATCATGCCCAAGGCGCTCTCCCTCTCGCCGGTGGGTCAGGTGCTCGTCGAGAAGAGCATCAGGGGCTACAAGGAGATCGAGTACGAGGTCATGCGCGATGCGAACGACACGGCCATCGTCATCTGCAACATGGAGAACCTCGACCCGGTTGGCGTGCACACGGGCGACTCGGTGGTGTTCTCGCCATCGCAGACGCTTACCAACCGCGAGTACCACATGCTGCGCGACAGCGCCCTGCGCATCATCCGCGCGCTGAAGATCGAGGGCGGGTGCAACGTCCAGTTCGCGCTCGACCCCCGTTCGCTCAGCTACTACGTCATCGAGGTGAACCCCCGCGTCTCGCGTTCCTCGGCGCTAGCGTCCAAGGCAACCGGCTACCCCATAGCGCGCGTGTCAGCCAAAATCGCCGTGGGCCTGAGCCTCGACGAGATCCAGCTCGCCAACACGCCAGCCTCCTTCGAGCCCGCCCTCGACTACGTGGTCGCGAAGGTGGCGCGCTTCCCCTTCGACAAGTTCGCCGACGCCGACAACTCCCTCGGCACGCAGATGAAGGCGACGGGGGAGGCGATGGGCGTCGGGCGCACGGTCGAGGAGAGCCTGCTTAAGGCGGTAAGGTCGCTCGAGGTCGGCGCCGATCATCTGCGCCTGGCGAAGTTTCAAGGCTGGCACGAAGGGGCCCTCCTCGATTACGTGTCCACACCCACCGACGACCGCCTGTTCGCCGTTGCCGAGCTGGCGCGCCTCGGGGCCCCCGCATCGGATGTGGCCCGCGCAACGGGGATCGACCCCTTCTTCCTTGGAAAGATCCGGCGCATCGTCGAGATGGAGGAAAGCCTTGTCGCCCGCCCGTTCGACGCGTCAACCTTGCGTGCCGCCAAGCGCATGGGCATCTGCGATGCCGAGGTTGGGCGGCTTTGGGGCGCGGATGCGGAAGAGGTCGCAGGCTTTCGGAAACGGCGCGGTATCGTACCCGTGTACAAGATGATCGACACCTGCGCATCCGAGTTCGACAGCTACGTCCCCTACTTCTACTCAACGTACGAGCAGGAGAACGAGTCGGTCGTTACCGATGCGCGCAAGGTCATCGTGCTGGGGTCGGGGCCCATACGCATCGGCCAGGGCGTCGAGTTCGATTACTCGACCGTCCGTGCCGTGCGAACCCTTCGCGCCGAGGGCTTCGAGGCCATCGTCATCAACAACAACCCCGAAACCGTCTCCACCGACTACACCTGCTCGGACAAGCTGTATTTCGAGCCGCTCACCGTCGAGGACGTGATGAACGTAGTCGACCTCGAGCGACCCGAAGGCGTCATAGCGACCCTGGGAGGGCAGACCGCCATCAACCTGGCCGCGCCCCTCGCCGGACGCGGCGTGAGGCTCATCGGGTCGGGGTGCGAGGCCATCGAGCGCGCCGAGGACCGCGACGCGTTCGAGAAAGTCCTCTCCGACCTCGGCATTCCCCAACCCAAGGGCTGCGCGGTGCGCAGCATCGAGGAGGGCGTGCAGGCGGCGGCTGAGATCGGCTATCCGGTCCTCGTGCGCCCGAGCTTCGTGCTGGGTGGGCGCGCCATGCGCATCGTGGCGAAGCCGGAGCATCTGCGCGCGTACCTTAAGCAGGCCTTCGCGGTCGACGCCGACAAACCGGTGCTCGTCGACCGCTACATCTGCGGCAAAGAGGTCGAGGTCGACGCCATCTGCGACGGCGGGCGGGTGTTCGTCCCCGGCATCATGGAGCTCGTCGAGCGAACCGGCGTCCATTCCGGCGACTCGATAAGCGTCTACCCGCCGCACTCCCTTTCCCTCGCGGTACGCGAGAAGGTGGTCGCGTACGCCGAGGAGCTCGGTATCGGGATAGGGATAGTCGGCCTCTTCAACATCCAGTTCATCGTCGACGAGCAGGATGAGGTCTACATCATCGAGGTGAACCCGCGCTCGTCGCGCACGGTCCCGTTCCTCTCGAAGGCAACCGGATACCCGCTGGCCGACATCGCAACGCGCGTCATGCTGGGCAACACGCTCGACGAGCAGGGGATTCCCTGCGGGAAACCAGCCGAAGGGGCTCGCTATTACGTGAAGGCGCCCGCGTTCTCCTTCTCAAAGCTCCTCGGCATGGACGCCTACCTCTCGCCCGAGATGAAGTCCACGGGCGAGGCCATAGGCCATGACCGCAAGCTTCACCGCGCGCTGTACAAGGCGCTCATAGCCTCCGGCGTGCGGCTTGCCAACTACGGCACCGTGGTCGTCACGCTGGCGGACGAGGACAAGGCCGAGGCTCTTTCGCTCGTGCGCCGATTCTTCGACATGGGCTTCAACATAGAGGCCACGGTGGGGACCGCCGATTACCTCAACGCCCACGGGGTGCCCACGCGCGTCCTGCGCAAGCTCTCCGAGGGCAGTGTTGAGATCCTCGACGCGATACGCGCGGGGTACGTGGGCTACGTCGTCAACACGAGGGCCATCCTCTCCGGCGTCCATTACGAGGACGGCGCGGCCATTCGCCGTTGCGCCAGCCAAAACGGCATCACCATGTTCACGTCGCTCGACACCGTGAAGGTGCTGCTTGACGTGCTCGAGGAGATAACGGTGGGCGTGTCCCCCATCGGAGGGAAGTGACGTGCCGCGTGGCATGTCGGAAAGGAGCATTCGTGGCGGTTCTAAGGTTCACGAAAATGCACGGGCTCGGAAACGACTACCTCTACGTGCTGGGAAACCCGGACAAGGCGCTTGAACGCTACGGAATAAGCGCCCCTGATATGTCGAGGAGGCTTTCCGAGCGCCATTTCGGGGCCGGGTCCGACGGCATGATCTGGATCGCCCCGTCGGAGGCGGCCGACTGCGCCATGCGCATCTTCAACGCGGACGGAAGCGAGGCCATGATGTGCGGAAACGGCATCCGCTGCGTCGCCAAGTACGCCTACGAGAGGGGGCTTGTCGACCGCATGCGCATGAAGATCGAGACGCTCTCGGGCATCCGCGAGGTGGCCGTGGAGGCCGACGTGCGCGGTCGGGTTCTGCGGGCGTCGGTCGACATGGGCGCGGCGGAGGTGGGAAAGCGCCTCATCGTCGAGGCGGGGGAGGCTTTGAGCTGTGTTCCGGTGAACGTCGGCAACCCCCATGCCGTGGTGTTCGTCGAGGATGCGGAGCGCGCACCGGTCGGAGAGGCCGGGCCCATTGTGGAGCATAGCCCCCAGTTTCCGGACGGCGTGAACGTCGAGTTCGTGGAGGTAAGGGGAAGAAGCGAGCTTCGCATGAGGGTCTGGGAGCGCGGAAGCGGCATCACCATGGCATGCGGCACGGGTGCGTGCGCAAGCGTGGCCGCCGCGCTGGCCTGCGGCTTGGTCGAAGGCGGTGCGCCCGTTACGGTCTGCTTGGACGGCGGCTGCCTCGACGTTTTCGCCCGCGAGGACGGTGCGCTCGTCATGGCGGGCCCTGCCGAGTTCGTTTACGAAGGAGAGGTCGAGCTATGATCGAGATGAACGTCCACTACGCCGAACTGAAAGAGTCGTACCTGTTCGCCGGTATCGCGAAGAAGACGGAGGCTTACCTCGAGCGGCATCCTGGGAGCCGCCTCCTTCGCCTCGGCATAGGAGACGTCTCCCTGCCGCTGGCGCCGGCGGTCATCGAGGCATTGCACGAGGCGGTGGACGACCAGTCCCGCAAAGAGAGCTTCCAAGGCTACCTCCCGGAATGCGGCGCCCCGTTTCTGCGCGAGGCGATCGCCCGGCACTACGCAGAGAGCGGGGTCGAGGTGGCGCCGAAGGAGGTTTTCATATCAAGCGGGGCAAGCGATGAGCTGGGCGACATCCTCGACCTGTTCAGCCCGCGAAGCGCGGCGCTTGTCGTCGAGCCGGCGTACCCAGCCTACGTCGATGCGAACGTGATGGCGGGTCGCAGGGTCGAAAGGCTCGAGGCAGGCAAAGACGACGGCTTCGCCCCTTGGCCCGATCCCGAGGCAAAGGCCGACCTCATCTACCTGTGCTCTCCGAGCAACCCGACCGGCTCCGTCTACTCCCGAAAGAAGCTTCAAGCCTGGGTCGATTACGCGAACGAGCGGGGTGCCGTCATCCTGTTCGATGCGGCCTACGAGGCGTTCATCGAGGACCCCGGGACCCCGCATAGCATCTTTGAGATCGACGGCGCGCGCACCTGCGCCATCGAGATCTGCTCCTTGTCGAAGACGGCTGGCTTTACCGGCACGAGGCTTGGGTACACCATCATCCCGAAGGAGCTGAGACGCGAGGGCCTATCGCTCGACGGCATGTGGACGCGCAACCGAACAACGAAGACCAACGGGGTCAGCTACATCATCCAAAAGGGGGCTGCCGCTGTCTTCACCCCCGAAGGCCGACGCCAAATCGAGGGAAACATCAAAGTCTACAAGGGTAACGCCCGCGTGATCACGGGGGCGCTGTCCGAGCTTGGCATCTGGTACTGCGGCGGCGAGAACGCGCCGTACGTGTGGATGGAGTGCCCGAACGGCATGTTGAGCTGGGAGTTCTTCGATTATCTGCTCGAGGAGATACAAGTGGTGGGCACGCCGGGCGAGGGATTCGGGGTCTGCGGCGAGGGTTTCTTCCGGCTGTCTTCCTTCGGGGATCCCGATGACACGATCGAGGCTATGGAGCGTCTGAAGGGGCTTCTGCGGGGTGCTTGCGCGTAAAGCTACGGCTGGTTCGCTTATACTCTCGCGACAGGTCGCCGCATGCTCTTCCAATGCCGACCCTTCGATTTTCCAAGCGCCCCTGTTTCCCTTGCGTAACGGGTTTGTCATGGCGTTGTTAAAGGTGTTTTGAGGACACGTTGCATTACGCTCGCGAAACCTCCCCTTAAACCTTCCCTGTGATCATCGGATGCGTCTGGCAATCGATTTCATAAGGAGGTACTTATGCTTGACACCGGATCTACCGGCTTCATGCTGATCAGCACGATGCTCGTGCTCCTCATGACGCCGGGCCTGGCGTTCTTCTACGGGGGGCTGTCTCGTAGGAAGAACGTCGGCAACACCATGCTCATGGTGTTCGCCACCATCGGCATCGCGGCGCTTACCTGGACGGCGTGCGGCTGGTCGTTTGCCTACGGCGGCGACGGGGCGCTGTCGTTCTTCGGTGGCTTCGATCAGCTCTTCCTCATCGGCTCCGTGCAGGAAATGTTGGCCGAAGCCGAGGGCGCCGATCCTGAGGCGGTCTATCCCGGCGTGGTCGATGTCGCCTTCCAGGCGGCGTTCTGCATGATCACGACGGCTATCATCACCGGCGGGGTGGCCGGTCGTATGAAGTTTGGAGCCGTGATCGCCTTCCTCGCGGTCTGGACCGTCTTCGTCTACCCGCCTCTCGCCCACATGGTCTGGGGAGGGGAGGGCTCCCTCATCGGCGATGCTGTCGGCGCGATCGACTTCGCGGGGGGAGATGTCGTGCACATAAGCTCGGGCCTCACAGCGCTCGTGCTCTGCCTCTTCTTAGGCCCACGCAAGGGCTTCGGGGCGATGAGCTATCGCGCCCATAACGTCCCCTTCGTGGCGCTCGGCGCCGCGCTTCTGTGGTTCGGCTGGTTCGGGTTCAACGCCGGCTCCGCCTTTGCC
>JAFSHA010000058.1 GCA_017440565.1 Eggerthellaceae bacterium
CGCCAACGGATCGCCCGTTTCGCGATGGATGGCCTTCCACCGCGCGAGCGCGCGAAGGGCATCCTCCTCGGAAGTGCCTTCGGGAACGGCCTGCAGCATAAGCGCGCGCAGCCCGTTTCCCACATAGCTGAGAACCTCCTCACGCGTGCGCGGCGGATAACCCTCCGCGACAAGCGCCTCGTTGGTAATAACCACGAGATCGGGCAGCGTGTCCACCAAAGTCCCATCCAGGTCGAATATGAACGTGTCGAACGTACGCACGGGTCCTCCTTCACCTGTCAGCATAGTGGCCTTCTTCCGCTCAGTATACTCCCGCCTCGCAACCGCCCGAAGGTAAACGACGCCCTCGCGAAGAGCGCCGCAAACAGCGCACCGCGCCTCGACCGCTATCCCACAGAGCATGTGTGGCAAAAAATCGAGTTGTGAGCGATTTCTTCGGAGCGCTTTTCGATACAGACGGAAAGCCTTCGCAAAGCCCCAGATCAGCGGAGTGCCGTTTTTTGTTGTCGAAAACGCCACCCCAAAAATCGTTCACAACTCGAAAAAATGACATCGCGCTACAGCGACATCACTCATTGCAGCATTTTTATTTCAGGTGCTAAAATAGGCATCTAATTAGGTATCTATTTAGATGGGAGTTATCATGCCGCGTTCCGCAAGCAAGCCGAAGACCACGCCCATATACTCATTCGCGGCACTCAAAACAAAGCAGCGGGAAATCAAGGATCGCGCAACCGAAGAGGTTGTCCACATAACCGAAAACGGTAACGCCGCCTTCATCTTCTGCTCAGAAGAGGTGTTCGAACTCGAGAAAATCGCCGCCGTCGAGGCAGCGCTGTACGAGCAGCGCATCGCGGAAACCATCCGCGAAAGCCGCGCTGACTACGAAGAGGGACGTTTTGTCGAGGGGCTTGAAGCTGGCCTTTCCCGCATGGAGGAAGTGTGGGCGAATAATGGCTAGGGTCGCCTTCACGCAGCGCTACTTTGACAGCATCGCCCAGATTACGTCCCCGCGCCTCCAAAACCGACTCACAAGGCTGGTCACACTTATCGCCGACGTTCCCACATCTGGCTCACGCCTAAACAGAAAATCACTGAAAGCGGAGTTCGGTGAAGACTGCTACACGGCCGACCTTATGCCCTTCAATCTGGTGTACGAGTACCGCGAATCAGAAGACCTCGTCCTCTTCCACGGCATCGTTCACCAACGCAACATCATGTAGGCAGCAGAAACCGAAAGGAAAACGAAATGATCACTATGAAGAGCTTCGGGCAGCAGGGCAAACCGGTTTCCTTCTTTCTTGCGCTTGCGCTCGCCTTTGCGCTTTGCCTCTCCACGCTGCCGCTTGCAGGCTGTGGCAACGATGGCGCCGCATCCAGCGACAATCCCAGCGCCACCGGCGAAGGTTACCGCCAGATCTCGCAGGAAGAGGCGCTTGCGATGATGGATTCCGAAGAGGGCTACATCATCCTCGACGTGCGCACGGCCGAGGAGTTCGCACAGGGGCATATTCCCGACGCGCTCAACATCCCCGTCGAGACCATCGGCGCCACGCCGCCGGAGGGCCTGCCCGACAAAGACCAGCTCATCATGGTGTACTGCCGCAGCGGAAACCGCAGCAAGCAGGCCTCCGAGAAGCTTGTCGATCTTGGCTACTCCAACGTCGTCGAGTTCGGCGGCATCAACACCTGGCCCGGCGAGGTTGTGACCGAATAGGCAAGTCGCGCCTTTCCTATAATCTTATAGAGTTTTCCGCGCGCTTTTCGGGCGTTGTGGTATGATGCGCGGCGCGGCGTCGCCGCGACTTTTATCCAGAGTCGGGATAGAGAGTTGGCTCGAAGACCCCGGCACCAACCTGCCAAGAGGCAAGGTGGTAACGCCAACATCGATGAAAGGAGGCCCACATGGGCAATCGTCTCACGTCTTCCGTTTCCGCCAATCCCACCGAGAGCGCTCAGTTTGACGCGGGCGTCGGTGCGCGCATGCGCGGCACGGTCCCACACCACTTCTCCGAGAAGCGACCCGAATTCCATTACCTGCGCAAGCCGACCGGCTTCACGACGGGCATGGCCTGGGGAAACCTGGCGTATCAGATGCGCTACAGCGTCGAGACGCTCGAAAAGCACCTGGTCATCGAAGGAACGCCGCACGTTCTGCAGCTGAACATGGACCGCAAGGGCGATGACTGGCAAAACCCAACGGAATGGCGCCTGTACGCCGATGGGTGTGAAGTGGCAAGCGGCAGCAGTGCGTTTGCGCGCCAGTGCTTCGAGGAGTCGGCGGGGACGTTTCGAGATGCGTGCCGCAAGGCCGTGAGCGCGGCAAGGCTCGAGCAGCTGACCGACCGAGAGTATTGGCTGCTGGATCGGGCGCGCGCCATCGCCGCAGTCGAGCCGTTCGATGACGGAAGCCGCATCATGGGCGGCAGGCCTTTCCGCGCCTAGCGAAAAAATGCCGCCGGCGCCCGCGCCGTCGCAGCCGCCCACCAGGAAGAAGTGACGGACGTCGCCTGCCTTCACGGCCTCCACCACCGTGCCGGCAACTCCCAGCACGGCGTCACGGCCGAAGCCCGTAACAAGCTGCTTGCCACCAAAGCGACAGCTTGTTTTGCACGGCAAACCCTTATCATGTTTCACATCCGCGAAGTCAACTCGAAAGCGAGGGCACTATGATCGATCGCAGCGCATTCCATGCCTTGAGCTACGGGCTCTACCTTGTTTCCACCACCGACGCAGACCGCGCATTCGGCTGCGTGGTAAACACGTTTCAGCAGGTCACATCTACGCCGGCACGCGTTTCCGTGGCGCTGAACAAGGAAAACGCCACCACGCAGGCCATTTTGAACTCGGGACGCTACGCCGTGAGCGTGCTTTCGCAAAGCGCGACGATGGACCTCATCGGCGTGTTCGGCTTCCGCTCGAGCCTCGAGGTCAACAAGTTCGCGGGCATCGAGCACGCGCTTGACGGCGCCGGCGTGCCCTACGTTACCGAGCAGGCCGTTGCGCGCTTCTCGATGCGCGTCATCGAGACCGTCGACGTGGGCACGCATATCATGTTCATCGGCGAGGTCGAGGAAGCCGAGGCGCTGGCCGACGAGGCTCCGATGACCTACGCGTACTACCACGAGGTGCTGCGCGGCAAGACACCGAAGCGCGCATCCTCTTACACGCCGAAGGACGAGGCGCCGGCCGAAGGTGCGCAGGCCGAGGCGACGGCCGAAGAAGAGCAGCCCGCCGAAGGCGCGCCGAAGAAATATGCCTGGCAGTGCACGATTTGCGGGCACATCGAGTACCTCGACGAGCTGCCCGAAGGCTACGAGTGCCCTCTGTGCGGCATGGGCGCAGACATGTTCGAGCGCATCGAGGCGTAGGACTGCCCCTGCGACGTTTGCCAAGCTCGAACGCCGCCTCAACAAGCGCGCTGAGCTTTCTGCAGCCTATCCAACATCCGGGAAACAGCTAGACCCCAGCATTCCAATTTCGCACGCAAAGCCGCCGTCATTGCCTATCGTGGGCAGTGGCGGCGGTTCGCCTTTGATGGCCGCCGCCTTTCGCACCCTTCCGCGAGAGGAATTGCCATGAACGCGAACAAACGCAAAGACGTGAAGCAGCATCACATCCGGCACGAGGCACCCTACAACGTCATTGACGAGCAGCATCATCTGGGCAACAACCTAAGCACCGGAAGCGGCAATGCGCGGCTGCGCTCGCCTTCCTCAGCTGACGCCATCTTGCGCCACGAGCTGAAAGACCCCATGACCTCGCCTTTGAGCGAATTCGACGCGGCCACTTCGGCAAGCCCCTACCTCGATGTGCGCCCCGAACACGAGGGCACGCCCAGCTATGCGATGATCGAGTTCGGCGCCCCGCGACGCGAAAACCCCACAAGCGGCGTGAGCTTTATCCCGCCTTATCAGAAAGACGAGCCTCACCCTGAGCCGCCGCAGCTGGGCTAGGCCTTCCGCTTGACGCCAACTGATTGGAAGCGGATGGGGCTCGCCGAAATCATACGAGGCGCGTGGCGTATTTTCGCGCGCGACGTGCGCCGACTTGTCGGCAGCCCGCTTGCGCTTGCCGTGGTTCTGGGAGCCTGCCTGCTGCCAAGCGCGTACGCATGGTACTGCATCGCCGCCAACTGGGACCCTTACGCGCATACCGACGCCATCAAGGTGGCGGTGGTGAACCTTGACGAAGGCGCCGTGGTCGAAGGGGTTGCGGAAGAAAGTGGGCCGCGCAGTATCGACGCGGGGCACGAGATCGTTGCCGAGCTTAAGGAAAACCACCAGCTGGGCTGGGATTTTCCTACGTACGACGAAGCCATGGAGGGCGTGCGCTCGGGCGCGTACTTCGCCGCCATCGTTATTCCGGAAAGCTTCAGCACCGACTTGGCCAGCATCTCCAGCGGATCGTTCACGCGCCCGCAGCTTGACTATTACGTCAACGAGAAGGTCAGCGCCGTCGCGCCGAAGATGACCGATACGGGGGCAACCCACCTTGTCGACGAGGTCGACCGGCAGTTTGCTGCCACGGTTGCAACGGCCGTCACGCGCGTCTTGCAAGAGGCCGGGTTGACGGCGCAGAGCCAGGCGAACGCCGCAGAGAGCACGTTGTCCGGACGGGCGCAACAGACCCGCGATGCGCTCGACGCCGCGCGTCTTGCCTTCGAGCAGGCCGACACGGCCCTTGGCGATGCGCTCCTGCTTGCCGAAGGCGCCCAGGATACGCTGCTGGAAGCGGAAGGCGCCGCCCAGAAGCTCCACCAAGACCTCGAAAGCTTGGGCGAGAACCTCGCAAACCTCAACAACCACCTCGGCCAGCTCAGCCAGCTCAGCCAACTCAACCAGCAGCCCATTTCGCACCAAACCAACCAAAACGAAACGATTCCAAATGAAACGCTTCCAAATGAAATGGTTTCGCTCAAGGCTATCCCAAATGAAGCCATTCCAGGCAAAAGCGCTCTGGGCAAAAGCGTCCAAAATGAGGCCGACCTGGAAATTGGCAAGCAGGATGAAAGAAACTTAGAGGGCGTCGGCCCAACCGGTGACGAGCCAAGCGAAAGCGGGCAGGACGGCGCAAGCTCGAGCGAAAACGGGCAGGGCGGCGCTAGCTCGAGCGGCAACTCAGGCGAAAACGGGCAGGGCAGCTCAGGCGCGGATGGCAATACGCAAAGCGCGGGCAGCCAAGACGAGATCAATCCGGGCGAAGACGCGGGCGAAAGCGAACAAGGCGGCCCAAGCCCAAGTGATCCCAATCCGAGCGAAGACAACCAGGGCGACGTGAGTTCAGGCGAAGACAGCCAGAGTGATGCGAACTCGGGCGAAGATGCGCCAAGCGAAACGA
>JAFSHA010000059.1 GCA_017440565.1 Eggerthellaceae bacterium
ACTTCAACTACCGCAAAGTAGCGCCGGTGTTGGAGTTCAAGGACCTTTCCGCTGATCCTACGGTCGACGAGGCGGCTGCCATCGCGGCTTTCGCCATCGACGGCTACGAGAAGGGTGAACTGGACGAGGTTGTGCTTATTTACAACCACGCGAAGAACGCCGCAGAGCAGACCCTCCGCGAGGAGCTGGTGCTCCCCATCGACACCGAGACCTTGCTCTCCGGTGCCGGTAACGCTGAGGGTGCCGACGGTGCGTCCGCTCTTTCGGGCGATGTCGTGTTCGAGCCCAATGCGGCTGGTGTGTTGGACAGGCTTCTTCCGGCCTATGTACGCACCACCATCTATCATGGTCTTATCGACTCCGCCGCTGCCGAGCAGGGCGCGCGCCGTACGGCCATGAAGTCGGCGACCGACAACGCAAACGAAATGGTCGAAACGCTGACCAGACTGTACAACCGTGTACGCCAAAGTGCCATCACGACCGAGATCAACGAGATCGTGGGCGGCGCTGCGGCTTTGGAGGAATAAATGGCTGAGACTAACAACGCATCGGCCAAGCAGGGCGCAACGGGACGCGTCGTCCGCATCGTCGGCGCTGTCGTTGACGTGGAGTTCCCGCCGGATCAGATGCCGGCCATCTACAACGCTCTGACGGTCAATGCAACTACCCCCATTGGTGAGATCAACACCATTCTCGAGGTGCAGACTCACCTTCCTGGCGACCTCGTTCGTACGGTTGCCATGTCTTCGACCGACGGTATGGTTCGCGGTATCGAGGCTGTCGATACCGGCGCTCCCATCATGATGCCCGTTGGTCCGAACACGCTGGGTCGCATCTGGAACGTAATGGGCGAGCCTGTTGACGGCAAACCCATGCCCGAGATCGACCAGTGGATGCCCATCCATCATCCTGCTCCCGAGTATGAGACGCTGACCACCACGACCGAGATCTTCGAGACTGGCATCAAGGTTATCGACCTCATCGAGCCCTACGTAAAGGGCGGCAAGACCGGCCTGTTCGGTGGCGCTGGCGTAGGCAAGACGGTGTGCATCCAGGAGCTCATCAACAACCTCGCCCAGGAGCATGGCGGTACGTCCGTGTTCACGGGTGTAGGCGAGCGTACTCGCGAGGGTACCGACCTGTATCAGGAGATGAGCGAGTCCGGCGTTATCAACAAGACCTGCTTGGTGTACGGTCAGATGAACGAGCCTCCGGGAGCCCGTCTTCGCGTCGGCCTTGCTGGCCTGACCGAGGCCGAGTACTTCCGTGATCAGGGCCAGGACGTTCTGCTGTTCGTCGACAACGTCTTCCGCTTCACCCAGGCAGGTTCTGAGGTTTCCGCACTTCTGGGCCGTATGCCTTCCGCCGTTGGTTACCAGCCCACGCTGGCAACCGAGATGGGTGACATGCAGGAGCGCATTACGTCTACCAACGTCGGCTCCATCACCTCCGTTCAGGCTGTCTACGTTCCCGCTGACGACCTGACCGACCCGGCTCCGGCCACCACGTTTACCCACCTCGACGCTAAGACGGTTCTTTCCCGTTCCATCGCCGAGCTTGGCATTTACCCCGCGGTTGACCCGCTGGACTCCACGTCCCGCGCTCTCGATCCCGAGATCGTCGGCGAGGAGCACTATCGCGTCGCCGTTGGCGTGCAGCAGATCCTCCAGTCCTACAAGGACCTGCAGGACATCATCGCCATTCTGGGTATGGACGAGCTTTCCGAGGACCAGAAGCTGACCGTTAACCGTGCTCGTAAGATCCAGAAGTTCCTGGGCCAGCCGTTCCACGTGGCCGAGGTCTTCACCGGCAACCCGGGCAAGTACGTCAAGATCGAGGACACCGTCCGCTCCTTCGCCGAGATTCTCGACGGCAAGTGCGACCACATCCCCGAGCAGTGCTTCGTCTACAAGGGAGCCATCGAGGACGTTTACGCTGCGTATGACGCAATGAGCAAGAAGGAAGACTAACCATGGCACTTCGCTGCACAGTGGCTACTCCCACGCGTGAGCTGTTCCAGGGCGAGATCGCCTATGCGAGCATCCCTGGTGCAGACGGCAGCTATGGTGTCCTTCCCGGTCACGAGTTGTTCGTCGGCACGAACGACAAGGGCATTCTGTCCTTGTGGCTCGATTCCGAGGGCAAAGAGCGTCGCGAGTTCGTGATCTTCAAGGGTGCTTCGCAGGTTTTCAACGACCGCGTGTCGGTGCTGGGAAGCTTCGGCATTGCGCTTGAGGAGATCGACGTGGCCGCGGTTCGCGCCGAGGCCGAGGAGCTTCGCCAGAAGGCCGAGGCTCTTGCGAAGGACGAGGATGAGCAGTCCAAGATCGAGCTTGAGACGACTCAGACCCGTCTGGAGTGGTGCGACATCCAGCTGAACGTTGCGGAGGGTTCCGCAAAATAAATACTCTTTCCTGAAAAGAGCCTGTTTCTGGGGCCCGTCGGTAAAGCCGGCGGGCCCCATGATGTTTTTGGGGTGAAGGACGAGACGCCGGGTTCGGCTCCTCGCCCCGCCGTGCGGAAAACGCCTTGGCGCGGAAAAGCACCCCGATTCGCCCCTCGCCAACGTGATTTCCGCACATAACGAGCCTCGATCTTCTGCGCCAACGCGCTTTCTGCACGCCATCGTTTGTTTGGAGGGACAAGTGGGGCGGGGACCTGAGGTCTACATCCCGTTTTGGCGTAGCTCGGGTACAATGGAGGTGTGATTGAACGCAGGATGCTCGAGAGTTAGGAGAGCCATTCAATGAACATCGAGATGAATGCAAGTGGAACGACCCTTGCCGTCGCGCTGTCCGGTCGTCTTGACACGGCTACATCTCCCGAGCTCGATGCGGCGTTGAAGGCGAACCTTGATGGCGTGGAGCGGCTTGAGCTTGACTTCGCCGCGCTTGATTACCTGTCTTCTGCCGGCTTGCGCGTGCTTCTTTCCGCCCAGAAGACCATGAACAAGCAGGGCTCGATGGTTCTGCGCAACGTCAACGAGACCATCATGGAGATCTTCGAGATCACGGGCTTCTGCGATGTGCTGACCATCGAATAGCCTGGTGCGGGAAGGCCGATAGGGTGGCAAAGGCCAAGCCGAAAATATCCCAGTCTTTCCAGCGCTGGCTTTTGGTGCTCGTGACCGTTGCGTTTCTGGTCACGACGGCAAGCTTATGGGTGATTCAAGATCGTCTGTCTGAGCGAAACGCCGTCAACTTGCTTGAAATCAACGTTCTTGACGTACGCGAGGACATCGCGGACGCGTCGGATGAAAACCTGTTGGAGCTCACGCGTCTCATAGCGACCGACCTGGATGAGGCGGCGCTTGTGGATGGCGCGCTGCTCATGGATTTGATGAGCCGCTATGACGTAACCGAGATCAGCTGCGTTGGCTCTGATGGCCTTATCTACGCCTCGACATCGCTGAGCTTCGAGGGCTATGATATGGCCAGCGGGTCGCAATCGGCTCAGTTTTTGGTGCTGCTCGAGGGCGCGGAAAGCTTCGTGCAAAGCTATCAGCCCATTTCTTACGACAGCTCCATTTCGCGAAAGTACGCTGGCGTGGCACTCGAGCGTGGCGGATTCGTGCAGGTTGGCTACGGCGCCCAGCGTTTCCAGCGCGACATCGATGAATTCGTAGTAGGCGTGACGCGCAACCGCCATGTAGGGGAGAGCGGCTGCATCATCATCGCCGACGAAGACGGCGTTATCGTGAGCGATCGCTTCGGCAACGAGGGTCTTGGCGTGGAAGTGTCCGGGGTGTCGCTCGCTGAGGCTGCCTCGTTTGGCGAGGGGGTGTTCTCGGCGAACGTCTACGGCGAGCCGAGCTACTGCATGCACCAATTCGCGGAGGGTTACCACGTGCTGGCCAGCATGCCGAAAGCCGAGGCAGCGCTTTCGCGCAACGTATCGGTGGCCATCATCACCGCCATGCAGGTGCTGGTGTTCGTCGCGCTTTTCATCATGGTGTTCGTGCTGGTGAGGCGTCAGGTGGTTAGCAATATCTACCGGGTGAACGACTCCCTTTCCGCCATTTCCAAGGGAGAGCTCGACACGGTGGTTGACGTGCGCTCGCACGTGGAGTTCGACGATCTTTCCAATGACATTAACGCTACGGTGGATACGCTCAAACGCTACATCGCCGATGCGGAGGCGCGGGTCGATGCCGAGCTGACGCTGGCGAAGGCCATACAGCACTCGGCGCTGCCAAGCGTGTTTCCGCCGTATCCTCATCGACGTGAGTTTGACATATGGGCGAGCATGCGTACGGCAAAGGAGGTAGGAGGGGACTTCTACGACTTCTACTTCGTCGACGAGGACGTGTTGGTGTTTTTGGTAGCCGATGTGTCGGGCAAGGGCATCCCGGCTGCTATGTTCATGATGCAGTCGAAGACGCTGCTCAAAAGCTACGCCGAGTCGGGCATGAGCGTTGACGAGGTTCTGACATGCGCCAACGAGAAGCTGTGCGAGGGCAACGACGCCGACATGTTCGTTACGGTTTGGCTGGGATGCCTGAATGTGAGCACGGGACGGCTTGAGTTTGCCAACGCGGGGCACAACCCGCCCGTTGTGCGGCATGCGGATGGATCGGTCGAACTTCTCAAGGCTCGACCTGGGCTGGTGCTCGCCGGAATGGAGGGCATCCGATATCGCCGGTTCGAGCATGGGCTTGCGCCGGGGGATGCCTTGTTCCTCTACACCGATGGCGTGACCGAGGCAACCAACGTCGATGACGAGCTGTACGGTGAGGCGCGCCTGCTTAGCGTGCTTGAACGCAGCGCTGGGCTTGACGTGTGGGGTGTGTGCGAAGCCGTGGAGGCGGACGTCGATGCGTTCGTGGGTGAGGCGCCTCAGTTTGACGACATAACCATGCTGCACCTGGAATATCACGCCGTCATCGGCAAGGAGGCTCACGTGAGGGAAATCACGCTTTCCGCGACGGTCGAGAACGTCTGGACGGCCACGGAGTTCGTCAACGAGCTGCTCGAGCAGGTCGAGTGCCCCCTGAAGGCGCAGATGCAGGTTGACGTGGCCATCGACGAGCTGTTCAGCAACATTGCCAAGTACGCCTATGCGCCTGGTTCGGGCGAGGTTACGGTGCGGGCGGGGCTGCTTGACGATCCGCGCGGAGTCGAGGTTGTTTTCGAGGACGAGGGCGTGGCGTTCGACCCGCTTGCCGCAGCCGCCCCCGACATCACGCTTTCCGCCGAAGATCGGGAAGTGGGTGGCTTGGGGATTCTCATGGTCAAGCGCACCATGGACGAGGTTTCCTACGAGCGTCGCGAAGGCCGAAACGTGATGACCATTCGCAAGCGCTTCTGACGGTGGTGGAACGCGGAATCCGGCTGGGTTGTTCGCCTTGTGCAAAAAACGCGTTGTGGCGGATGCTCGCGTGCAAAAATCGCCTTATGGCGGATGCTCGCGTGCAAAAAACGCCTTGTGGCGGATTGAATCGGGTTGATTCCATCCGCCACAACGCGTTTTCTGTGCAAGGCGGACCTCGGCCATCCGCCACAACGCGCTTTCTGCGCGCGCCGCGGCTTTGGTCATCCGCCACAACGCGGTTTTTGAACACGGACGCTTGCCGCCTGCACGCAAAGACCACCGTTTGTTCGATGCGATTGCTGGTATCATGTCTAGCGACTTAAGCGCACACTCACCTCATTTATCCTACGCGCCTACTTGCAGCATATGACTTCACGAAGAGGCACCTTATGGCATTCGTTCACTTGCATAACCATACCGAATACTCGTTGCTCGACGGTGCGACGCACATCAAGGACATGGTCAAGCGCGCTCAAGAGCTGGGCATGCCCGCCATTGCCATTACCGACCACGGCGTCATGAGCGGCGTGCCGGAACTGTGCGCAGCCTGCGACGCCACGGGCGGGGCGGTCAAGCCCATTTACGGTTGCGAGGTGTACTTCACCACCGACGAAAGCCTGCGCAAGGACGTCAAACCCAAGCTCTACCACTTGCTCCTCCTTGCCAAGACCAACGAGGGCTATCACAACCTGCTCAAACTTGTCAGCGAATCGCATGTCGACAACTTCTACTACAAGCCGCGTACCACCTTCAGCATGCTGCAGAAATACGGACGCGGCCTCATTGGCTCGTCGGCCTGCATTGCGGGTATCGTGCCGAAGCTGCTTGACGAGCGTCGCTTCGACGATGCGGTGGAATGGGCGCTGAAGTTCGCCAGCTGCTTCGAACCGGGCGACTTCTACATCGAACTGCAGAACCAGGGCATCATGACCGATGCCGGCTTCACCCAAACCGAGCTCAATCACCAGCTTACGGCCGTCGCGCGAGCTGCTGGTCTGAAGACCATCGCCACCAACGACTTCCACTACCTCACGCAGGAAGATGCGCGTGCTCAGGACATCCTCATGTGCGTGGGCATGGGCGCCACCCTGAATGACACCAACCGCATGCGCTTCGAGAACGACCAGTTCTACATGAAGACGGAAGAGGAGATGCGCGAGGCTTTGCGCGAGTTTCCCGAGGCGTGCGACAACACCCTCGAGGTTGCCGAGAAATGCAACGTGGTGCTGGCGCGCGACTCCATCCTGCCGCGTTTCCCGCTACCGCAAGGCGAAACCGAGGACAGCTGGTTTAGGAAGCGCGTGTACGAGGGCCTGATCAAGCGTTACGGCGAAGGGAAGGCGACCACCATCGAGGAAGTGCGCGAGATGCGCCCTGACGCGGTGGAGCGCGCCGACTACGAGATGAGCGTCGTTATCCAGCAGGGCTTCCCCGCATACTTCCTCATCGTGCAGGAGTACATCGAGTGGGCGCGCAGCCAGGGCATCGGTGTCGGACCCGGCCGTGGCTCGGCGGCAGGCGCCATCGTGGCCTATGCCATGGGCATTACCGACCTCGATCCGCTCTCCAACGGCCTGCTGTTCGAGCGCTTCCTCTCGCCCGAGCGCGTGGAGATGCCCGATATCGACGTCGACTTCGAAGACGAACGTCGCGGCGAGGTGATCGAGCACATCAAGCAGGTGTACGGCGAGGACCACGTGGCCGGCGTCATCACCTTCGGCAAGCTGCAGGCGAAAAACGCCGTGCGCGATGCGGCGCGCGTGCTTGACTACCCGTATGCGGTGGGCGATCGCATCACCAAGATGATCGGCGACGAGCTGGGCATCACCATCGACAAGGCGCTTGAGACCAACCCCGACCTCAAGAAGGCTTATGAAACCGAAGAGGACGTGAAGCAGGTCATCGACGCGGCGAAGTCCATCGAAGGCTTCGTGCGCGGCGAGGGCGTGCACGCATGCGCTACCATTATCTGCCGCGACCCGATGAGCGATCACGTGCCGCTTAAGCGCGACACCAAGGGCGGCGGCATCATCACGCAGTACGACGGCCACTACACGCCCGACCTGGGCCTGCTGAAGATGGACTTCCTGGGGCTGCGCACGCTCGGCGTTCTTTCGCGTTGCTGCCGCAACATCAAGGAGCGTGTGGGCGTGACCATCGTCCCCGAGGAGATCCCTATCGACGACGAGCGTTCGTTCGCGCTCATGCGCTCGGGCAACATGGACGGCCTGTTCCAGGTTGAGGGCGCCCTGTACGTGAGTCTGTTCGCGCGCCTTCCCCCGCGTCGCTTCTCCGACGTCGTGGCCTCCATCGCGCTCAACCGCCCGGGCCCGCTTGAGTCGGGCATGGTCGAGGACTACATCAAGGTAGCCAGCGGCAAGACGCCCGTCCATTACTACGACAACCGCCTGCGCCCCATCCTCGAGGAAACGTACGGCACCATGGTCTACCAGGAGCAGATCATGCAGATCTCCATGGCCATGAGCGGCTTTTCCGCAGGCAAGGCTGACAAGCTGCGTAAAGCCATGGGCAAGAAGAAGCTCGACGTCATGCGCGGGCTTCAGGAAGACTGGAACACGGGCGCAGTTGAGAACGGCTACTCGCTTGAGATCGCCAAGCAGATCTGGGACGATGCCGAGAAGTTCGCGAAGTACGCGTTCAACAAGTCGCATTCGGCGGCTTACGCTATCTTGGTCATGCGCACGGCGTATCTGAAGGCGTACTATCCCAACGACTTCATGGCGGCTGTGCTTTCGAGCTACATGGGCAACACCGACCGCCTGATCAAGTACATCGCCAGCTGCAACCACAACGGCACGCCTGTGCTGCCGCCCGATATCAACCAGTCCAACGCCGAGTTCACGCCCGTGGAAAACGGCATCCGCTTCGGCTTGGTGGGCGTGCGCGGCATCGGCAAGAACGTGGCGGACGAGATCATCACCGAGCGCGAGGCCAACGGCCCGTTCACGAGCCTGCACGACTTCGTGAACCGCCTCGACGCGAAGTGCTACAACCGCAAGACCCTCGAAGCGCTTATCAAGGGCGGTGCGTTCGACTCGACGGGCTATACGCGCAAGCAGCTCATGTACTTCGTCGACGAGACGCCGCTTCTGGAAGGCGCGGCGAAGCGCCAGAAGGACCGCGATGCCGGTCAGCTTGACATGTTCGGCATGCTTGCCGAAGTGGACGATTCCTTCAAGGAAGACATCCCCGCGCCCGACGGTATCGAGTGGGACAAGCGCACGAAGCTGGCCTACGAGAAGGAGATCATGAAGATCTACGTCTCGGAGCACCCGCTGGGGCCCTACGAGCGCACGCTGGCGCGCATGACGAAGTTCCAGTTGGGCGACTTGGCCGAGCGCACGTCCGAGATCAAGAGCGCGGTGTTCGTGGGCATGGTGTCCAACGTGGTGGTAAAGCTTACCAAGCGCGGCACGAAGATGGCCACGTTCACGCTCGAGGACACCACGGGCCACGTGGAGTGCATCTCGTTTAAGTACGAGGATTTCGCCGAGGCCATCGTGGAGGATGCCATCGTTAAGGTGAAGGGCAAGTTCGAGGTGAACGACCGCGGAAGCCAGATCATGGCGTTTGAGGTCGAGGCTATCGAACTGGGCGAGGCAGACGAGCGGCCCATGCACCTTGAGCTGCGCGTGGCGTCGGCTGACTTCGATCAGGCGAGGTCGGCGAAGCTCAACCGCATCCTTCGCTCGTATCCCGGACGCGACGGCGTGGTGCTGTTCGTGCAGCAATCCGACGGGCGTAAGTTCCGTGCCGAGCTGCCGGTTTCGGTGGATGCTCGCAGTGCCATCATGCGCTCGGAACTAAACGAGCTGTTTGGGTATAACGTTTTGTCGGCTTAGGGGAGCTTGGTTGACCTGACCGCGAGGGCGCGGGCGAGGAGCTCAGTCGCTCAGACAGTCCTCGCTTTGGAGAACAGCCCACTGGGCTGTTCTCGTCGCTGCGGAACTCGCTTGGTGAGCACCTCGCCCACGTCGGAACTACGTTGATGGGGCTCGCTGACTTACTGGTGCCAGCCTGCTGGGCTTGGCCGCGGAACTCGCTTTGTGAGCACCTCACCGGCGCCTTTGCTGCGTTGATGGAGTGGCTTCATCTGGATGGAGGGGAAATGGCGGAAAGCCATAGCATACACAGGCCTACGCTTGAGGAGCGGGC
>JAFSHA010000060.1 GCA_017440565.1 Eggerthellaceae bacterium
TCTCGCACAAGAGCTCCACAACGATTTGATAGCATCATTGCAGCGCTTCCCGCAAAGCCGTGACCAAATGAAAGGAGCACCATGGAGCTTACGCCCCTGTCCGCAGGCCTCGCAGGCGCCGCTGCCATGTTCGCGCTGCAACTGCTCCTGTGCTTCAAGTCGAAGAGGACCGCAATCAGGCTCATTCCCGTTTACCTAGTCGTCGCGGCGCTCCTCTACGCGGGCGCCACTTTCCTCGGCGTCTTCGGCACCTATTCCGCTGGCGCAATCTCCGGAAACGAGCTGGCCGGACTCGTGCTGCTCCTGGTGGCTGGAATTTCCGCCGCCGGCTCTGCGCTGGCGTGGTTGATCTTCGGCATATCCAAGCTGATCATCCGAAAGAAGCGGAAGGAGCTCGCAACCGACGCCGAAGGCGCCGTGTACAAGCAAGTCTCCCCCATCGTCATGGGCACGTTCATCCTGAAGGCTATTAATAAGAAGCAAGCCAAATGACCACCAACTTCTCGACCAGAAAACCGATGGAGCCAGAAAGGCGGACGGATGAACGCATCAAGAATCGCGCTTTTCGTCACAGCGGCTGTCTTGGTGCTTTTTGCGTTTGTCGTAGCTGCGAAAGGACCCGCTATATTCCAAAGGGGTAATCCTGCTCCGTATCTTATTGCCGCCACGCAGATTACGGACGAAAGGCCCTTCGCCTACGTGGACGAAGAGGATGGTCGCGACGTCTACATCGCAAAACGAGGGAACAACGAAGAGCTGATAAGCCATATTGAGGCAGAAAGCGGATTCACATTCCTCGAGCAGGCTGGCGCAGGATACATTTTCGCCAGTGGCGAAGATCGACTCATGGCGCAAACCGAAGTGTACTGGGGCCGCTGGGTCGTCTGGGAGGTCCCACCGCACTCGTAATCAGAACGGACAGCAGCCCCGGTCGATCGGCGTTTAGTCAAAATGAGGGGCCTGCTGGTAGACGGCAGGGGCTGCTGCGCGGGAAATCGGGCGTTCTAAAGGCTCTCGACAGACGAGCCGCCCGAGACGCGTGGCATATGAAGGGGCAAGGCGCGGGCTCGCAAGCGCAAGAACAGGCTCCAACAGCCAGAACGCCACAGCAGACGGAAAACGTAAAGCGGAGACCCGCTGGAAAGCAGGTCCCCGCCACAGCTGAATTCAAAGCGCCTTACGCCACCTTAAACTCGGTGCCGCAGATGTTTACGGACACGACGTCCTGCGCGTCGATCACCTCGGGAAGGAAGATGCCCTTCTCGCAGAAGGCGCGCTCGCCTTCGGGGTCAACCGATCCGCCCCTTTCATCCTCAACCTCGATAACGGATCCATCTTGAAGCGTCACGAGCATGGTCCCCAGGTCAAGGAAGCTGTTGAGCGTAGAGAAGTTCTCCTCGGACATTTCACCGCTCTCCTGGTCCTGCCACGAAACACTCCCATCGACCACGTAGTCAAGCGAGATGGCAATCGGCGAGACGGAAAGCATCTCCACCGTCGCATTTCTTCCGTTGAGTTCAAACGAACCGTCCGCCGGAAGGGAAACGGATGCATCCTCGTAGTTGATCTCGAACCTGATATTCCACTCGCCCTCGGCGATAACCTCTCCGCGCGCCCCGTCGCCAACCGTAACGAGGCTTCCGAATGCCGCGCGGGCCGTCTTACCGATAATCTTCTCGCCGCCCGTGGTCATCGTCTCGACCATCTGGATGGTGTTGTCCGAAGGGTCGGCATCGTAGAAGCGCATCGAGCCATGAGAGGAGGTCACGCCGCTTATGTCGGTCGCCCCGCCGCCCTCGAACATGAGGGGAATCACACCGTTCTCAAGAGGCTCGATGCCTTCGAACGCCGTGCCGTCGTCCTTGGAAATCGAGTAGACAATCATATAGTTGCGCGCATCGCCGATGATGGCATCAGCGCTGACGGTCACGCCGTTGCAGGAATCGGTCGCTCCAATAGGCCTTCCGACCTTATCAACGACCTCGGTCTCAGCTGGCGCGCCGCCAAACGCATCAGCCACGAGGTCTCCCACGCTCACCAGCCCGCCACCAGCATAGGCCACGCCCCCGACGGCAAGCGCGCAAACCACAGCCGCCGCGGCA
>JAFSHA010000061.1 GCA_017440565.1 Eggerthellaceae bacterium
CGCAGCCTCTCCTCCTGCTCAGGCGTGCCGGTGAAAGGCACGACAGTCCTGCAATTCGGCACGGTTTCCTCACTTTCTCTCTATGGTTGCAAGAAAGGCGGACCCGTAAAAGGGAACCGCCTTTCTTGCACGCTCTCAAGACGCACGACGAGGGCGGCGAAACTAGCCCGCATGCGCCTACGAACCATCGGACACGCAATAGCCCCTCCGGAGGGGCGATGTTGTAAGCACCGCCCCTTTAGCGCACCATGACCAGGCCGCCACTAGCGGCAATGTGCTGATCATTGATATAGCGGGAGTCCTCTGAGGCGAGGAACACCATGACTGGCACTAGGTAGGGGTCAATCTCGCCTTGGAAGTCGAAACACTCGTAGCCGCAATCAGCGCCTAGTCGGCAATGTTAAAGACTACCTTCAGGCCCTTGACGCGGTCGCAGGCCGTCTCGAAGGCCTCGGTGGCCTGGTCGAAGCCGAACTCGCCGGTGATGATGCTGCCGATGTCGGTCTTGCGGTTCTTAAGGACGTCGATGACCTCGACGATGTCGGCGGGGTCATAGCAGCGAGAGCCCATGATCTCGAGCTGCTTGGCCATCAGGAAGCCGGGCACGAGCGTCATCGGCGAGAAGTCCATGCCGAGCGTGCTGAAACGCGAGCTGTAGCGGGCGTTCTCGATATGCGTGGCGAGGATGACGCCGAAGCCCACGCAGTCAAGCGTGACGTCGATATCGGCTGCCTCGACGGCATTGGACGTGAAGGAACCGAACTTCTCGCGAGCGTAGGCGTACACGTCGGCGCCGTTGCTGTTGTCGAACACATCGGCACCAAGAGAACGGGCCTTCTCGATGCGGGAGGGAAGCTGCTCGGCTACGATGACGTTCTCAACGCCCTGGTTGACTAGCGCAGCGTAGGTCATGAGGCCGATGGGGCCCGCACCGTACAGCAGCACCTTGTCGTCAACGCACGTGCGCGCGCGGTTCTTCGTGTGCACGCCGACGGCGAAGGGCTCGATGAGCACGGCCTCCGCAAAGCTCACCTCATCGGGCAGCACGAAGACGTCGCGGTCCTTCACAGCGGTAATCGTTGCTATGTACTCAGCGAAGCCGCCCGCCATGCAGGAAAGATTCGGGTCGGGCACGCAGCAGCCCGGATCGACCCATACGCGATCACCCACGGAAAGGCCCTCGACGTTTGCCCCCACCTCGACGATGTTGCCCACGAACTCGTGGCCAAATTTGCTCTCATCGGACATGATGCCGCCGGCCATGCCGCCGCGGGTGTAGGCGTGGATGTCGGAGCCGCAGATGCCCGCGCGCGCGATCTTTACGAGCACGCCGTCGGGATTGCACTCGGGTACGGGAAGCTCCTCCAAGGTCACGTTGCCCGCACCGCGGAAGATCAGAGCCTTCATCATGTTAGTCATATCATACCTCCTCATAAACCCCGCAGGGAAATTGCATAGTCGAGGTGGCGGATGCCAGCGAGGCTACCCGCCACCTCCTTCGTCTTTGATAAACGCCGGCAAAACCCCTCATACATACCGGTCAAAGAAAGCCTGTGTCGAGACAGTACCGGGAAGTTTCACATACCTTCCTCGGGATGCTTTCAGGCAATACGACGCTAGCGCACCATGACTAGGCCGCCGTTAACGGCGATGCACTGGCCGTTGATGTAACGGGAGCCCTTAGAAGCCAAGAACACCATAACCGGCACCAGGTCGCGGTCGATCTCGCCCATGTCGCCGTCGATGGGGAACCGAGCCGCAGTGGCCGCCAGGAACATCGCACGTTCCTCTTCGGGCATGCTTGCCAGGTACCCCTCATACATAGGAGTCTTGATGGCAGGAGAAACGCAATTGCAGCGCACGTTGCTGGCAGAGCCCCACTCCATGGCGATGGTACGCGTCCAAGCAAGCACCGCACCCTTCGAGGCAGCATAAATGCCCATGTTCGACGCACCCGTCATGCCGGTATCGGAGGAGTAGTTAATGATGGCACCCTCCACACCGGCCTCCTTGAACGCCTTGTAGGCTGCCTGATTCGTCCACACGGTGCCGTTAAAGTTCACACCCATGACGTAATCGATATCCTCTTGGGAGAACAACTCGGCGGGAAGGCTCTTCTCAACGCCGGCAATGTTCGCCAACACGTCCAGCCCGCCCAAAATCGCCAGAGCTTGCTCGAAGAAGGCATCCACCTGAGCCTTCTCGGCGACGTTGCATCGGATATACGTGGCATGGCCGCCACCTTGCGCCTGGGCGTTGGCCTCGGCCTCGGAAGCCTTGCCACGCTCGTCGTTCGTGCCGCAGAACACCACCTGAGCGCCCTCACGCACGTAGCCGCGCACCACGCCGGCGCCGATGCCCTTCGTCCCACCGGTAACGATAATCCTCATTCCTTCAAGTTGCATGAATACCTCCATGTCCCTTAACGCGAACCTCGACGTCCTGTCGCATTGCTCAGTAGTCGATCAGCTCGTTCGTCATAGCGACCTCCAGCTGCTCGTTGCATACGCAGCAGCCTTCCGCAACCGCCTCGATTGCAGCTTTGAGCGCCTCGTCGTGTGCGAAATCACTCAAAACGATTCCCGTAATCTCATCCATGACCAAATCCTCGTTTCTATGACAACCAATCACACGCCGCGAATCACTCGCGCCCAGCTATGCGTAGCTTCACTCGCTGAAACTCTATTTGTTGTACACGTACGGGAAATACTCGAGAATCAGGCCGAGCTCGTCCTGGAAATCGAAATACTTGTAGCCGAACGGGGCGCCCTTGATCTTTGCGCCCACGACAACCTGCTTACCGAGCGCTTCGACGGCGCCGATGTCGTTGGTCTCGACGCTGAGGTGATGGATGCCGGGCCCGCCGTTCTTCTTGAGGAAGGCGGCATAGTCGGAATGCTCATCCATCGGCTCGACGAGCTCCAGCTCGATGCCGAGCATGCTAGTGGTGGTGGACTTGACGCTGAACATCTGCGGCTTGTCGTAGCAGATCGCGTTCTCGAAGAACTGCTCGCCGACGGTTACCTGCACGTCCATCCAGCCGACGATGCCGTACTTCTCAAAGGCGGCCTTGGTCTTCTCGAGGTCGTCGGTGATGATGCCGATCTGCTTGATGGCGCTGATGGGACGGAACGCGTCGGGATCGCCGAAGCCAACCTCGTTCAAGCGCTGGAAGCCTGTTTGCGAGCCGCCGTCGCAGGGAATGTCGACGCCCGTGATGTAGCTGGCCTTATCGCTCAGCAGGAACACCATGAGCTCGGCCACCTCTTCAGGCTCGCCCGCACGCCCAAGCGCGCCCATCATGGCGAGCTGCATGGCCATATCGCCATCGGCTGCCTCGGCCTTGCCCATGTCGGTGAGGATGGTGCCGGGGCCCACCGAGACGAAGCGGATGCCCTTGCGCCCGTACTTCATAGCCTCGGTCTTGGTGTACCAGATGACGAAGTCCTTTGCGAGCGAGTATGCCATGCCCGACGCAAAGTCGGGACCGCCCAGATTGACGGTGATCATCATGTTCTTGACAAAGGCATCGGGGTCCTTGTCGGCCAGCGGATACAGGTTCCTCGGCACGTTGGCCCTCGGAAGCATGACCGGCGCAGAGGAGGAAATGTTCAGGACGCAGGATTTCTCGCCCATGACGGCTGCGAACTCCTCGTTGACGTTGACCGTCCCCAGGCAGTCCACTGCGAACACGGCTGCGGCATCGCACATGGTCGGCGAGACACCTGCCGCGTGGCACACCATCTTGACGTTGCCGACGCCGGCCGCATGGGCGGCAAGGGCCTTGACGGACTCACGATCGCTCACATCGCAAGGATAGGCCTCGACCTCCTTGCCCATGGCCTTCAGCTCTTCGACGGCTCCTTCGAGCTTGGAGACCGTACGGCCCGCAAGGATGATGTAGATATCCTTTTCGAGGAGTTTTGCAACGGAAAGGCCCATTCCCGAGCCACCGCCGGTAATAACGCATACGTTCTTCATATGAAACTCCAATATAATCAGTTGACGAGAGCGGGAGATGCGTCTTCGCTCGCCGCATCTCCCG
>JAFSHA010000062.1 GCA_017440565.1 Eggerthellaceae bacterium
ACAGGTCGCGGCGCAAGCGCACGGCGGCGGCGTCGTAAGACAAGGCGAAGTCCTCCAGGTTGCCGGGCGGATGATTCGGGCTTTGAGCGCAGTACTGCGACAAAGGCATGGTCGATACGCTCCCCGAATCGGGGATTAGCATGCCGCAGGCAATTAGCGCGAGCGTAGTCTTGCCGCTGCCGTTATCCCCGACTATGCCGGTCCAGCCCTGCGGGAACGTAGCCGTCACGCCGCGCAGGGCAGGTTCGGCCGAGGTGGGATAGGCGTATTCGACGTTTGATAGGTTGAGCTGCATGTTGCCTCCGGTTTCCGCAGATGGCCATGGGATGCAGCGTTGCGTCTTGCTGAATCATGCAGGGATTGCTTGGATTGAAGTTGGTGCTTGGACGCACGATGCTGCACCCGTTCGGGCATGGCCGCCAGCATGAAGATCTGGTTACGGGTGTTGTGTATGGGCATCGCTAGTTCCTCATGCACCTGAGCCTTTCTCTTGCCGATGCTTGCCAAAGGCTTCGGCTGGTTCTCAACACGCCCATTATAGCTTGCTGAAAGGGAGAGAGCCGCCGTGAATCCTATCGCCTGTACCCTGAGCGCTGAGGGCCTCTGGGGGGATGGTCGAGCGGTCCTGCCAGGACCCTGCAGTCCGTGATGTTTGCGTTGCGGGGCTTTTCCATCCGAAAACGCACAGCTTGTCACGTCGAAAGGGGGCTTCCTCCGTCCCCGTATCCGAAAACGCATGGTCTGTCATGCTCGAAGGGCTTCCTGAGCCCATTCCCATCCGAAAACGCACGGTCTGTCAGGCTGCGGAGGCTTCTCAGGCCCACCTCCATCCGAAAAGACACGACCTGTCATGACAACTCGTGTCTTTTCGGATGGGAATGGCGAAAAACGACGGTTCGTCCGTGACAAGTCGTGCGTTTTCGGATAGAGCGAGCCGGAAGGCGGCGAAAAGCGTGACAGGTCGTTGGTTTTCGGATAGCTGGCAAACGCGGGACGCGCAGTTGCCCGAGGTTTGAGGGCTCGAAAGGCAAGCAGGGAGGTTGGCCGAGGCGAGCGGGGCGAGGCGAGCGGGCGCGGTGGCAAGGTTGGCTACGTGTCGGAAAAGAAGTTTTTGGAGGGTAACGTGCCTGTTCAGAGGGCAAAAATACAGGAAATCTCCATGCTTCTTAAAAATTTTTCTTGACTCGGCCTTCATTCCGTCGTATTTTAGCGAATTGCAACTTTTTGCAGATTTGCGATGCGAGTGAAGGAGGAAAAGCCTCGTGGCTCAAGGAAAAAAACCCGCTCCCACCAGCCTTTATAGGAATCGCAGAAGCTTCGCGAAGATTCCGGATGTCATGGACGTCCCCAATCTGATCGCAATCCAGATGGAAAGCTTCGAGTGGTTCAAGCGTGAGGGCCTTGCCCAGGCCTTTGCCGACGTGTGCCCTATCGAGAACAGCACGAAGGACATGTGCGTCGAGTTCGGCGCCCATGATTTTGGCGAGCCTAAGTATACCGTCGACGAGTGCAAGGAAAAGGACGTCAGCTACCAGGCGCCCCTGTTCGTCGACATCCGCTTCATCAACCGTGAAACCGGTGAGATCAAGGAGCAGAACGTCTTCATGGGCGACTTCCCGCTCATGACCCCGCGCGGTACGTTCATCATCAACGGCACCGAGCGCGTTGTCGTCTCCCAGCTCGTTCGCTCCCCGGGCGTGTACTTCGCCGCCGAGCGCGACAAGACGTCTGACAAGACCATCTACAACGCGAAGGTCATCCCCAGCCGCGGCGCGTGGCTCGAGTTTGAGACCGACAAGCGCGACATCCTCTCCGTGCGCATCGACCGCAAGCGCAAGCAGCCCGCGACGCTGCTCGTTCGTGCGCTTGGCCTTGCCGAGACCCGCGAGGAGATCATTGCTCTTCTGGGTAACTCCGACATGGTGCTGCGCACGCTCGACCGCGACCCCGCCACCACCAAGGAAGAGTCGCTCATCGAGCTGTACAAGCGCTTCCGCCCCGGCGAGCCGCCCACGATCGACTCCGCTCGTACGCTGCTCGAGGGCCTGTTCTTCAACCCGCAGCGCTATGACCTGGCAAACGTCGGCCGTTACAAGGTGAACAAGAAGCTTGGTGCCAACGAGGACCTCGTCGGCGCGGCTGACCTGGCTTTTGACCCCGAAAGCGACGCGAGCACGCTTACCTTCGAGGACATCGCCGCCACCATGCGCTACATCATCGCCCTGCACGAGGGCACCGAGGGCTACGCCACCGACGACATCGACCACTTCGGCAACCGTCGCATCCGCACGGTGGGCGAGCTCATCCAGAACCAGTTCCGCATCGGCCTTTCCCGCATGGAGCGCGTCGTCCGCGAGCGCATGAGCATGCAGGAGCCCGACGAAATCACTCCGCAATCGCTTGTTAATATCCGTCCCATCGTCGCTGCCATCAAGGAGTTCTTCGGAAGCTCCCAGCTGTCGCAGTTCATGGACCAGACCAACCCCGCCGCCGGCATCACGCACAAGCGTCGTCTTTCCGCGCTTGGCCCGGGCGGTCTGTCCCGCGAGCGCGCCGGCTTCGAGGTCCGCGACGTCCACACCTCCCACTACGGCCGCATGTGCCCCATCGAGACGCCTGAAGGTCCCAACATCGGCCTTATCGGCTCGCTGGCAACCTATGGCCGCGTGAATCGCTACGGCTTCATCGAGACGCCGTACCGTCGCGTGGTCGAGGGCAAGGTTACCGACGAGATCGACTACCTGACCGCCGACGAGGAGGAAAACCACACCATCGCGCAGGCCAACGACCTGTTCAACCTCGAGACGCGCGAGTTCGGCAGCTACAACGAGGCCGGCGAGTTCGTGCCCGCCGAGAAGGTGCTGTGCCGTACGAAGGGTCCGGACGGCGCGTTCGGCGAGCCCGCCGAGGTGCCGCCTGCCGAAGTTGACTACATGGACGTTTCCCCGCGCCAGATGACTTCGGTCGCTACCTCGCTCATTCCGTTCCTCGAGCACGACGACGCGAACCGCGCCCTCATGGGCTCGAACATGCAGCGTCAGGCTGTGCCGCTGCTGCGTCCGTCCGCTCCGCTGGTCGGTACCGGCATCGAGCATCGCATTGCCGTTGACTCCGGCGAGATCTTGGTCGCGCAGAACTCCGGCGTGGTTGACTACGTTGATGGCCAGACCATCATCATCTTGAACGACGACGGCGAATACGACGAGTACCTCATCCCGAAGTTCCAGCGTTCCAACCAGTCTGGCTGCATCAACCACAAGCCCATCGTGCGCAAGGGCGACGAAGTGGCCGCGGGCGACGTGCTGGCTGACGGCCCGTCGTGCGACCTGGGCGAGCTTGCGCTTGGCCAGAACCTCATGGTCGCCTACATGCCGTGGGAAGGCTTCAACTACGAGGACGCCATCATCGTGTCCGAGCGCGTGGTCGCCGAGGACCTGCTGACGTCCATCCACATCTCCGAGTACGAAGTCGACGCGCGCGACACCAAGCTCGGCCCCGAGGAAATCACCCGCGAGATCCCCAACATCTCCGATGACATGATCTCCGACCTCGACGCCGACGGCATCATCCGCGTGGGCGCGGAAGTGTTCCCGGGCGATGTCCTGGTGGGCAAGGTCACCCCGAAGGGTGAGACCGAGCTTACCGCCGAGGAGCGCCTGCTGCGCGCCATCTTCGGCGAGAAGGCCCGCGAGGTTCGCGACACCTCCCTCAAGGTGCCGCACGGCTCCGGCGGCCGCGTCATCGGCATCTTCCGCTTCTCCCGCGAGAACGGCGACGAGCTGGCGCCCGGCGTCAACGAGCTCGTGCGCATCTACGTGGCCCAGAAGCGTAAGGTCCAGCAGGGCGACAAGCTGTCCGGCCGTCACGGCAACAAGGGCGTTATCTCGAGCGTCCTGCCGGTCGAGGACATGCCCTACCTGGCCGATGGCACGCCCATCGACGTCATCCTCAACCCGCTCGGCGTTCCGTCCCGTATGAACGTCGGCCAGCTGCTTGAGAACCACCTTGGCTGGGCTGCGAAGTGGGGTTGGTCTGACGAAGAGGAAACCGACGAAGTGGTGGAAGGCCCCATGCACGTGGCCACGCCGGTGTTCGACGGTGCTCACGAGGACGAGATTTCCGACGCCATCGAAAAGGCTAACCGCAACCTCATCAACATCAACCACGCCAAGTACGGCGAGCTGGCGCGCGACGAGTTTGTGCCGCAGCTGTCCCGCCAGGGCAAGGCGTGGCTGTACGACGGCCGCACGGGCGAGAAGTTCCGCGAGCCCATCACCGTCGGCCAGACCTACATCCTGAAGCTCGGCCACATGGTCGACGACAAGATCCACGCTCGCTCGACGGGCCCCTACAGCCTCATCACCCAGCAGCCGCTCGGTGGCAAGGCCCAGTTCGGCGGCCAGCGCTTCGGCGAGATGGAAGTGTGGGCGCTGTACGCGTACGGCGCTTCCAACGTGCTGCAGGAGATCCTGACCGTGAAGTCCGACGACACCGCCGGCCGCGTCAAGTCCTACGAGTCCATCGTCAAGGGCGAGAACATCCCGGCCCCCGAGGTGCCCGAGTCCTTCAAGGTCTTGGTTAAGGAAATGAAGTCTTTGTGCCTCAACATCGAGCTCGAGGGCCACGAAGCTCCCGTCATCGAGGACGAGGTTGACGAACTTGACGTCGACCAGCTTATGTACGAGGCCCTTGTCGCCGATGCGCGCAAGACCGAAGACGAGACGCAAAGCGCAATCGACGACATTGCCGCTGAGCTTGGAGAATTGATGAGCGACGTCTCTTTCGAGACGGACGAGATCGACCTCATCGGTGAGGGAGAGGAGGCATAAAGATGACCGCAGAATTCGACGTGAACAACTTTGACGCCCTGCGTATCTCCCTTGCGAGCGCCGAGGACGTGCGCGGCTGGTCGCGCGGCGAGGTTAAGAAGCCCGAGACCATCAACTACCGTACCCTCAAGCCCGAGAAGGACGGCCTGTACTGCGAGAAGATCTTCGGTCCCACCAAGGACTGGGAGTGCGCCTGCGGCAAGTACAAGCGCGTGCGCTTCAAGGGCATCGTGTGCGAGCGCTGCGGCGTCGAGGTCACGCGCTCTAAGGTGCGTCGCGAGCGCATGGGCCACATCGAGCTGGCCGCGCCCGTGAGCCACATCTGGTACTTCAAGGGTTCGCCCTCCCGTTTGGGCTACCTGCTCGACATTCCGCCGAAGGAGCTCGAGAAGGTTCTGTATTTCGCCAGCTCCATCATCACCTCCGTGGACCGCGAGGCCCGCGAGGAGGACGTGGAAGAGCTGCGTGACGAGCTTGTGGCCGACCTCGAGGAACTCGACGCCGAGCGCGATCGCCTCATCGAGTCGACCCGTAAGCTTTCGAGCGAATACGTGCCCGAAGAGGACGACTTCATCGACGATATCGACGAGGACGAGCGTCTGACCCCCGAAGAGGTGGAAGAGGAGATCGCCGACATCTACGAGGAGTACGCCGAGCGCAAGGCCCTTCGCCAGGACGCCTTCGACGCCTTCCTCAAGATCGAGGCCAAGCAGCTCGTGCCCGACGAGGCGCTGTATCGCGAGATGCGCGCCAACTACCGCGACTACTTCACCGGCGGCATGGGTGCCGAGAGCGTGCGCGACCTTCTTGACGCCATGGACCTCGAGGCCACGGCTGAGGAACTGCGTGAGGTCATTGCCACGGGCAAGGGCCAGAAGCGCGCCAAGGCCATCAAGCGCCTGAAGGTGGTCGACGCGTTCCTTAAGTCCGACAACAAGCCTTCCGACATGATCCTCGACGTCATTCCGGTCATTCCGCCCGACCTGCGCCCCATGGTGCAGCTCGACGGCGGTCGTTTCGCCACGTCTGACCTGAACGACCTGTATCGTCGCGTCATCAACCGCAACAACCGCCTGAAGCGCCTGCTCGACCTCGGTGCGCCCGAGATCATCGTGAACAACGAGAAGCGCATGCTGCAGGAGGCCGTGGACTCCCTGTTCGACAACGGTCGCCGTGGCCGCCCGGTTACGGGTCCCGGCAATCGTCCGCTGAAGTCCATCTCCGACATGCTCAAGGGAAAGCAGGGACGCTTCCGCCAGAACCTGCTAGGCATGCGCGTCGACTACTCCGGCCGTTCGGTTATCGTCGTAGGCCCGCAGCTGAAGCTGCATCAGTGC
>JAFSHA010000012.1 GCA_017440565.1 Eggerthellaceae bacterium
AAGCGGCCATCCAGTCAGGAATGTCGCCAAACATAGGGCCAGATGGCCACTTGGGCAAATCTATGTTTGGCAACGCCAATGGTATCACGCGGAGGCGAGGCGGTCATGCCTCGACCCGCACGCTCCGAAACTCTCGGATTATTCAAAAGCCGCTCCTCTCGTTACGCGAAAATGCAGTGCTCCCATTATCCATCAGACCCTACGCATAATCACGTGCAAAGGATCGAGAGGCTACCCACATAGAAAACGCCCCGCAGCTCACATCGTTGAACTGCGGGGCGCAAAACGCGGCATTGTTATTCGCGTAAAGTCCATTCCCATTCCTCTCCCCATTGAGGCCTTGCTCCTTCCCCCATTCCCTCAAGAACCTTCCTGACATAGCAAGGCCTGTAGATGCCCGGTTCGAACTGCCAGCGCAGTTTGAACCGGGCATCTTGCTGCTTGGAGAGAAGGATGCGCCTGAAGCCGAAATAGAGAAGGAGCTTACCGCTTCTGACAATGCCAAAATCAGCCACAGCTTGCACAAACGCAGGGAGCCCGCATGGTGAAACGGTTTTATTCCGAAATATGGAGACGAGCAATGCTATGAGCAGGTTAAACGATGGAGTAGAGTCTGGGATTTATATCAGGATAACAAATTCGGAAGCATGTCAGCCCAGCAGCGCATCCAGAGGGCCTGGGTCTTTGCCAATGTGCGTACTCTTCCACCGCTCGACGGCCTCCAAGCGAACCTCCTCGGAAAGGGCCTCACCGCACAGGTGGCAGGTCTTCTGCGCGATAAGAAGCCGCGCCGCGCAATGCGGGCAGTACACGTATTTGGGCTTGCAGTTGTCGCATTCAGGATGGCAGTTTCCCGCGTAGCACATATCGCCACCTCACTTCATGAGCGCGCCAGGCAGCTACCAGGAAGCCTTGCTCTCATCGCTAAACGGCGCACCGGCGCCCGTTTGGGCGTTCAACCACCGACCGTCTTCAACCTTGACATACAAAGCGCGCAAGTTGATGCGATCCCCGTGCCTGCCCGTTCCCAGATAGGCGATATTGCCCCCGCTTTCCCGATCAAGGCAAACCCAAAGGTTCGTCTCGACTTCTTTGAAACGCCGACCATCACCATCGATAAGCTGGTTGAGGGGCGCATCCACACCCCAGATGGGAACCTCAACCATGTTGTGCGATGCGCGGAACCGCTCCACCGCCTCTTTACCCAACTCGTCTGCCATAACGTCAAACCCCAGAACTGTCGCAACCGAAAAACGCCGGCCTAGTGATGATGGCCGCAGCCGCAGCCGTCATCGCAAGCATGGCCGTCAACCGCCTCGCCTTCCACGCGTGCGGCGGCCTCGGCGTTTTGGCGCGTAATGGCTTCCTTGAACTCGTGGCACCCGCAAGCGCAGCCCGAACCGTGCTGCTCGCGCTCGATGGCACTTTGGCGCACCACCTCAACAACCTCGATGTCAAAATTGAGGGGCTTACCAGCCAGGAAGTGGTTGTGGTCCAAGTACATAACGCCGTCTTCGATTTTGGTGCACGTCACCTGGATCTCCTGGCCACCCTGCGCGCGAATGACGATAGGCTGGCCAAGGGGGATTTGCTCCCAGTTCGGCATCAGGTGGCACGGCACCTGCTCGACGAAGTCCTCGCGCCATTCGCCGTAGGCATCCATAGGCTCCAGGCGCACACTGCGCTTCTCGCCTACCTCCATGTTGAACACGGCCCTGTCAAAACCGCTGATCATGTGGCCGCCGCCCACGACGAACTCGAGGGGCTCGCCAAACTTATAGCTGTTGTCGAACTCCGTACCGTCGTCGAGCGTCCCAACATAATGAACGCGAACCTTCTCACCGATCGCAACCATGTCATCCCTCCGAACCCAAAAAGCAAGCAAAGCTTGCGAACTATTCATACCCATATTACGCGACCGAAAGCAAACGAGAGAGTCCCTTGAGGGAAAAACGCCTTGCGTACGCATTAAATATAGCCAATCGGCCACCTATTCGCCGCACGAAAAAGCCCCGCGACATTGCGCGGGGCTCGGGTCCAGTCAGATCGGTCTATGCGAGCTGCTTCGTGTGAACGGCCAGCTTGCCGCCGTCCATGAGCAGGTCGGTGCCGGTGAGGTAGCCCAGACGCGGGTCAAGCAGGTTGCCCACGAAAGCCGCCATCTCCTCGGGGTTGCCAAGGCGCTTGAGAGCGGTGCCAGCGGCGATGGAGTCGTAATGGCCAGCCTGGCCCTCCAGCATCGGGGTCAGGTAGGAGCCGGGCGCGACGGAGATCACGCGCAGGCCGCGGGCGCCGAAGCGGGTGGCGTTGGCGCGAGTGTAGTACATGACGAAGTTCTTGGAGCCCGCATAGGACACATAGTCATCGGGAAGGCGGCCGGGCGCCGGATTGGGATGCTTGGTGAACATTTCGGAAACCTTCTGGGCGAAGTCAGGCGCGTTAGGCTCATCCCAAATAGCCGTCTCCTCGGGCAGCGGGTGATGGTAGTAGCCGGTCACGGAGGAGAAGTTCACAAGCGTGGAGCCCTCGGTCATGAGCGGAAGGAAGACCTCGGTCATGTTGATGACGCCAACCATGTTGATGGCGATGATGAGCGTCTCATCGGCTCCCTCGAAATCGACGCCAGCCGCATTGACGACGTTGCCGATCTCGCCGATCTTTTGCGCCTCGACCGCGAAGGCCTTGACGGACTCGACATCGGAAATATCGCACGGATAGCCGTAGCCCTCGACGCCGGCGGCCTTCATGACCTCAACAGCCTTGTCGATGCGCGCCTGATTGCGGCCGCCCACGAAGACGGGGCCGAACTTACCCAGTTCGATGGCGGTGGCAAGACCCATGCCGGACGTTCCTCCAGTTACGATCTGCACTTTACTCATGGTGATTCTCCTGTTCTTGGAAATACGTCAATCATGCACGAGGGCGCAAAAAACCAAGCCCTCTCCACCGCGATTGACGAGCTGATTTTGAAAATGGCTTACCAAGGGCGGAAGCCTCCACCTTAGGGAGGGGTCGCATTCACGCGACGCAGCCCCCGCCCTTGCTTCGATTTTGATGATGTGCTTTACAGAGCAGCGTTAATAGCCTCGACGGTATCCTTAGCGTTGCCGAGCAGCATGTCGGTGTTCTCGTTGAAGAACAGCGGGTTCTGCACGCCCGCGTAGCCGGCGTTGCCCATGCCACGCTTGGAGACGATAACGCGGCCAGCTTCCCACACGCGAAGGACCGGCATACCGGCGATCGGCGAGTCGGGCTCGGTCTCGGCGGAGGGGTTCACCGTGTCGTTCGCGCCGATGACGAGCACCACGTCGACGTCGCCGAACTCGTCGTTGATCTCGTCCATCTCGAAGACGTTGTCGTAGGGAACCTTCGCCTCGGCAAGGAGCACGTTCATGTGGCCGGGCATGCGGCCGGCAACCGGGTGGATGCCGAACTGGACGTTGACGCCCATGGCGATGAGCTTGCGGGTAAGCTCGGCCACCGGGAACTGCGCCTGCGCGACGGCCATGCCGTAACCGGGGGTGACGACCACGCGCTTGGCCTCCTTGAGCAGCGCCGCAACCTCTTCGGGCGTGATCTCGGTGTGCTCGCCGTAATCGCGAGCTTCGCCAGAACCGCCCTTAGGAGAGGCGCCCTCGCCGAAGCCGCCGAGGATGACGGAAATGAAGGATCGGTTCATGCCCTGGCACATGATCCAGGAGAGGAACGCGCCGGAGGAGCCCACGAGGGCGCCCGTGATGATGAGCAGGTCGTTGCCGAGCGTGAAGCCGGCCATGGCGGCCGCCCAGCCGGAGTAGGAGTTGAGCATCGAGACCACGACGGGCATGTCGCCGCCGCCGATGGCGAGCACGAGGTGGGCGCCCAGCACAAGCGACACGACGGTGATGACAGCCAGTGGCAACGTACCAGCCTCGACGCCGACGGTGTTCACGAACCACGCGATGCAGGCAATGATGATGACCAGCATGACGAGGTTGATGATGTTGCGGCCCGGAAGCGTGAGCGGCTTACCGGAGATCTTAGCCGAGAGCTTAAGGTAGGCCACGATGGAGCCGGTAAGGGTGACGGCGCCGATGAAGACGGCAAGGCCGACCTCGCCCATGTGGAAGGCGTTCTCGTAGGTGCCTGAACCCGGGTCGGTGATGAAGGAATTCACGCCGACGAGCACGGCTGCCGCGCCAACGAAGGAGTGCAGCATGGCCACGAGCTCGGGCATGCCGGTCATCTGCACGCGCACGGCCTTGAACACGCCGAACGCGCCGCCGATGAGAATGGCGACCAGCATGAGGGCGGCGGTGATGCCCGCGCCCGTGCTGTCGGTGGCGATGGCGATGGCGACGGTCACCACGAGCGCGACGGCCATGCCGATGATGCCAAAGGTGTTACCCTGCGCGGCGGTCTTCTGCTTGGAAAGGCCAGCGAGCGCGAGGATGAACAGCAGCGCCGCCGCGATGTAGGCAAGCGTCTGCAGGGGGGTGAGCATTGCGAGGATATCCATTAGTCGTTGCTCCTCTCGAACATCTTGAGCATGCGACGGGTTACCGTGAATCCGCCGAACACGTTAATGGAGGCAATGGCCACCGCAATGAAGGAAAGCGCCATGACGACCGGGTTATCCGAGCCGATCTGGAGCAGGGCGCCGACCACGATGATGCCCGAGATGGCATTCGTGACCGACATGAGCGGGGTGTGCAGCGAGTGCGACACGCCCGTGATGACGTAGAAGCCCACGACGATGGCGAGCATGAACACGATGAAGTGGCTTGCCATCGAGGGCGGCGCGGCCACGATGAGCACGACGGCGAGCACGCCCAGAAGCGCCTTCCACCAGTGCTTGGCGAAGGCGGACTTCTCAGCCACGGGCTCCTCGGCTGCCGCATCGGCCTTGGCCTCCTGCTTAGGCGCAGCCGAGACCTTCACCGGAGGCGGAGGCCACATGATCTGGCCCTCCAGGGTGACGGTCATGCCGCGGACGACCTCGTCGTCCATGTCCCACACCGGGATACCGTCCTTGGCCTTGGTGACGAGCTTCATGAGGTTGACGATGTTCTGGCCGAACAGCTGCGAGGACTGTCCGGGCAGTCGGCTCGGCAGGTCGTCGTAGCCGATGATGGTGACGCCGTTGTCGGTGACCACGATCTCGCCGGGCTTGGAAAGCGGGCAGTTGCCGCCGAGCGGCGAGGCGCCCATGTCGACGATGACCGAGCCAGGCTTCATGCCAGCCACGGCCTCCTCGGTGATAAGCAGCGGAGCCGGGCGCCCCGGAACCTGCGCCGTAGTGATGACCACGTCGGAGACGGCAGCCTGCTTGGTGTAGGTCTCGAGGACGAGAGCCTGCTCCTCCTCGGTGAGGGCGCGCGCGTAGCCGTCGGAGCTTTCCTGTTTGACGGGGATCTCGACGAAGGTGCCGCCAAGCGACTCGACCTGGTCGGCCACCTCAGCGCGAACGTCGGTGGCGAACACCTGAGCGCCCATGGACCCGGCCTGGCCGATGGCCGCGAGGCCAGCGACGCCGACGCCGATTATGTAGACGTTAGCGGGCTTGACCTTGCCGGCGGCCGTGACCTGCCCGGCAAACGTGCGGCCGTAGGCCGACGCGGCCTCGATGACTGCGCGGTAGCCAGCGACGTTCATCATGGAGCTGCGCACGTCGAGCGCCTGGGCGCGCGAGATGCGAGGCACCATGTCAAGGGCCATGGCGGTCACGCCCATGGCCGAGAGCTTCTCGATAAGCTCGGGGTTGCCATGCGGGTTCATGCGGGCGATGAGCGTGGCTCCGCTCTTGATGAGCCCAAGCTCATCCGCAGGCGCGTCAAGGCACGTCACGATGTCGGCACCCCACACCTCCTCCTTGCCCACAATAGCCGCGCCGACTGCCGCGTACTGGGCATCCGGGTAGCTGGCAGCATCGCCCGCACCCGACTCGACGCACACGTCGTAGCCGAGCTTCACGAGCTTGCCCACCGTATCCGGCGAGGCCGCCACCAAAGTCTGGCCGACACGCGGCTCCTTAGGTATGCCGATAAGCATACGTTCCTCCTATAATTCTCTTATTTTCCACGCTGGGGGAAAGACTAAACGCTTATTAAACGATCAGTATATACATGCATGGACCACACATCTTTTCCCGATCGTAAAATGTGTACCGTCAGGCACCCTGAGTGACCCTAAGCGCCTAACGGTACACCGAAAGCTCAACCCAGCGGTTAAGCCAAGAACCTACGCGCCTGCCCGCATAGCGGCGACGACGGTGGCGATATCCATGAAGGGCTCCTTGCCGTCCCACATCTCGGTGGCCTTCTTGCACATGGCAAGGGTACCGTTAGGCGCATGAAGCTCGATGCAGTGGCCGATGCTGTTCATGGAGTTCATGTAGTAGATGGGCGCGCCCGAGGACTCCATGTACATGCCGACCTCGAAGCCGAGCTCCTCGAGCTCCTTGACGGTGGCCTCGACGTCGTCGACGCAGATGTTGATGTGGTTGAAGCCGTAGCCGAAATCGTCGAACAGATGCGCCTCGTTGTTGAGCTTCTGCACGAACTCGACCTGGATGGGGCCCCACATGCCGAGCGCGATCATGAGCTCGGGATCGGCCGGCTTGCCGTGCACGACCGCAGTCTCGAACTTCAGCGGACCCATCTTCAGGAAGGGACCGGCGCCGAAGTTCTTGCGGAAGTACTCCGCCGCGGCGTCAACATCCTCGACCCAATAGGAAAGCTGGTCGGGACCGTACTTGGTGAGATGCCTCTCGATCATTGTTTTCTCCTAACGATAAAAGCGATTCTTACGCCTCGACCTGCTTCGGATAGGCCTTGAGGGCGAGGAAGCCGCCGTCGACGGGAAGGTCGATGCCGCTGATGACGCGGGCAGCCGGCTCGGTGAGCCAGCAGATGGCCGTCGCCATTTCCTCGGGCGTACCCTCATCCTTAATGGCCATCTGGGCCTTCATGCGGTCGCAGCCATCCTTCTCCTTGAGGCCCATCGGCGTGGCGATGACGCCGGGGGTGACGGTGTTGAGGCGGATGCCCTTGTCCGCAAAGCGCATGACATTGCGGAGGGTGTAACGGCGGCTGAAGTACTTGGCGAAACCGTAGGCCAAACCGCCCATAGGAGCCGTGCCGCCGGTCTTCTGACGGAAGCCGTCGCAAAGCGCGTACATGCCGTCGCAGAAGCCGGGATCACCCGGGTTGTCGAAGAGCGGGTCGGTCTCCTCGTTGTTCTCAAACATGGGAGCAGTCGTATGGCTGGACAGCGAGTTGACGGTGATCATGTTGGAGCCCTCGCCCATGACTGCGTAGAACTCCTCGATCATGTTGTAGACGCCAAGGGCGTTCACCTTGATGACCACCTCGGCCGGGCAGTAGGAGCCCACGCCGGCCAGATGCAGAACGGAGCCGATCTCGCCCAAGGCGGCTGCCTTCGCGGCAAGAGCCTTCACGGCCTCGCGATCGGAGATGTCGCACAGTGCGGTCTCGACGCCCTCGATGCCCTGTCCAGCCAGAAACTCGACGGCCTCGTCGAGCTTCTCCTGCGAGACGTCAACCAGAAGCAGCTTCTCGCGCGTGCCCATGATCTTGGCACACTCGAGGCCCATGCCGCCGGCGCCGCCGGTGATAACGCAAATCTTCATACTAGTCTCCTCTAGCAGTTCTATCGGCAGGCAGGCCCCAAGCTTTGCGGAACGAGGCCCGCCTGCGATTGTCGGTAAACCCGCCGATTACTCAGCAGGCCAGTTCAGCCAAGCGCGCGCAGTCTTGCCGAGCACGTTGGCCTTCTCCTCATCGGTGAGACCCGCGACACCCTTGACACCGAAGAGCGTCTCAGCCCAGGTCTCGCCGGTCATGAGCGCGGAATGATCGCTCGCCCACATGACGCGCTCGGAGCCGAAGGCGTCGATGGCCTTTCGCAGGTAAGGCACCAGGGTATCGCCCGGATACGCCGCACCTGCGAAAATCTCAGAGGCATGAGACCACTTCAGGGCGACGTTGGGGTACTTCGCCAGAGCCAGGACCTTGTCGTACATGGCAAGGTGCTCTTCCCAGGAGCAGGGCTGGACAACCGTCCACTCCTGCTCGCGCATGAAGCCGGAGAACACGCCGCAGTGGTCGATGATGATCTTGAGATTCGGGAAACGGTTGGCAACGCCCTCGATGACCTCGGGGTAGTCGGAGGCGTAGATGAACACGGGCAGGCCGCACTCCTGCGCCGCGGCGAGGATGTGGTCGAAACCGCCCTCGCCCAGCTGCATGACCTCAAGCGGGTTCAAGCCCACATCGAGGCGAATGGCCTTGCCATAGGGAGAGTCGGCGACCTGGCGGACAAGGGAGACGGCCTCAGGGTCGCGCCTCTTAATGCGACGCAGATAGGCAAAGCTCTCGGGATACGTCAGCGCGGCGACCTCGGCCGTCGGCAGGATGGGACGAATCTCCTCGTTCTCGAGCACCACATAGGGCTTGCCCGTCATATCGACGAACCAGTACTCGTCAAGAAGCACGCTCTTGACGCCAACCGCCTTCATGGCACCGAGCATCTCCTGGATGCCGCCCGGGCCGATGTGCACCTGAGTGTCGACAACGTCGAGTCCGAAGTTTTGCTGAGTAAGCATGTTGTCCCCCTTAGTATCTTCGTTTGCTTGGTTCTGCTTTTCATCCTCAGATGGCGCCGCAGCGGCGCTTGTCCCCTCATTGCGACCCCGTACGAACAGAGCCTGTGAGATTTTTTCCCAAAATCCCATGTCAATCACCCTTTCACTAGCCAGCAAGCTCAGCTGGCGCTACTTTTACAGGGTGCCGTCGATCTCGAAGACGACCTTCATGCCGGAGTTGCGATCGCACGCGGCGGCGAAGGCGGCCTCGTAGTCTTCAAGAGCGTACACGCCGGTGATGATACGCGTGATGTCAACTTCGCCGTTAACCAGAACCTCGATGACCTCTTTGATGTCGACGGGCTCATAGCCGCGGGCGCCGAAGACGCTGAACTGCTTGGACATGAACTCGCCCGGCTTGATGGTAAGCGGGGTCTGATCAAGGCCCAGGGTGGTGAAGCGGGAGTTGCAGCGGCCCTTCTCCAGGTACTCGCCCATGAGGGCGCCGATGCCGACGCAGTCGACCACGACGGTCACGTCGGGACGCTCGTAGGCGTTCACCGTGGCGGTGCCGAACTGCTCGGCCGCGTACTCGTAGGCGTCGATGTCGGTGTTGTCGACCACATGGGCGCCAAGGCTGCGAGCGAGCTCGATGCGGGAGGGCATGCGCTCAGCCACGATAAGGTTCTCGATACCCTGATGCTTCAAGGCGGACCAAGCCATAAGGCCAATGGGGCCGGCACCAAACAGCAGGACCTTGTCATCGACGGTGGGTTTCGCGCGGTTCTTGGTGTGCACGCCCACGCCGAACGGCTCGATGAGCGAGGCGTTCTTGAAGGAAAGCTCGTCGGGAAGGATGAACACGGTGACATCCTTGACGGGCTTGATGACGGCGATATACTCGCCGAAACCGCCGGCCGTGCAGGTCAGACGCGGGTCGCGCACGCATCCGAGCGGATCGACCCACACGCGGTCGCCAACCTTGAAGTCGACCACAGCGGCACCCGTCTCAACGACGACGCCGGCGAACTCATGGCCGAAGGTGTTGGGCTCGGGGTAGATGCCGCCGAACATGCCGCCCTTGGTGTAGCCGTGCACGTCGGAGCCGCAGATGCCCGCATAGGCGATCTTGACGAGGATGCCGTTCTCGTCGATTTCGGGAATGGGCACCTCCTGGAGCTCGACGTCACCCGCACCCTTGAACCACAGACGCTTCATGGTACCTTCCATTGTTTACCCCTTTCAATGGGTAGCTTTAACCCGAAGCCGCCCCTTCCCCTCGAAAGGAAGGCCTCGGGTTGCCGATGATTTCAAAGACGCTTGCACCGGCTATTCCCGGCCGACGCAAGCGTCGGACTACGCTACTGGCCGAGCGGCTTCAAACGCAGCGTGAACACAAGCGCGACAGCAGCGGCAGCTGCGGCCACGCCGAACGAAATGAACATGCCCTGGCCGACGCCGAACATGCCGATGAACACGGTGTAGATGGCAACGCCCACCGAGGAGCCGAAGTTCTGGCCAACCTGAACGACGGAATTGCCCTGCATGCGGATGTTCTCGGGAATCTGAACCTGCGGGCCCACCGAGTAACCGACCGACTGGGCGGCACCGTACACGCCGCCGATAACCATGAGCACGTAGAACACATACACCGGAGCCTGAAGCATAACGGCCACCAGGCAGCCCAGGCACACCGCGATGCGAACGACAAGGCCGACCGAAAGCACAAAGCGCGCGTTGCGAGCCTTGCCGATCATCTTGCCGAACACCGGGCAGATGAACAGCGGCGCGATGGACAGGCACGACGTCGCCAAACCAGCGGCGGCCGCCGTAGTTCCCAGCACCTGGAGCAGATACATGGGAATGAAGAAGAAGATGGCCATATTCGAGAACATGGTGAAGAAGTTGCTCACCGCAAGCGAGATGGTGTTGCGGTCCTTGAGAGCGGGGGTGGGAATGACGGCATCTTCCTTCTTCTTGCGCACCACGATGACCATGACGACAAGCGCGATGATCGTAGCGGCGAAGAGAGCCAAGCTAACCGGGCTGCCGAACGGAATGAAGCTCGTGCCCAGGGAAAGAGCAAGCATGAGCGCGGCAAGCATGACGCACAGCGCGAGCGTGCCGGAGAGGTCGAACTTACCACCCGAGCGAGACAGCGCGGCAGACTCCTCCTTGGTCAGCTTCACGCCGCCAAACCACACCAGAAGGCCGGAAGCCAACAGGAAGGGCCAGATGATGTGGCAGACCATGCGCCAACCGGCAAAGTCCATGATGGCACCCGCGGCAACGGGGCCAAGCAGCATGGCGATACCCTGCATGGTGCCCACGAAGCCGAGGTACATACCAGCCTTCTGCGGGTCGTACAGATCGCGAATCATGCCGTATCCGACGACGAAGACGCCAGCGCTCACCAGGCCGTACAGCGAGGCTGGGATGACGATGGTCATCATGTCGGCCGCGAAAGCACGGGCGAACACGACGACCGCGCCTACGATAAGCGAAATCGCGAACAGCGGGCGCTTCAGCGAAGCGTTGCGCGCGCAGAGGTAGCCAAACAGGGGCATCGCGGCGATGGAGATGACGCCGCTGAGCGTATTGGCCAGAGAATAGTAGTCGAGGCCGCCGATTTCGGCAGCGGCGACCGGCAGCAACGTCGAGAGGGTCGACGTATGCAGAATCGATCCGAAGACGCCCAGGAACAGGGCGATGAGAACGGCTTTCTTCTTTGCATCAGGTGCAGCTTGGAACGGATTGAGTTTTTCGTTGGTTGCTTCCATTTTTCTCCCCTCCTTCGCGGCAAAGGCCGCGAGAGAGACGATCCGCCTCCCCCTGGCGGATTTTGCGCCCAAAAGGCGCAGGGACAGATATATCCGCCGCTTGCAGCCCATTCGACAAAACCATCGAACGTAAGCTTGCCTCGATGCTTACAATGGGCAGTTGGAGCGAAAGCGTGCTCCAAGGCGGCGGCAGTGCGTGTGATAGCCGATGACTAACCGGCAACGATACCTGCATTCGAACACATGCTTGTCCGCCTCAACGCCATGCCATGTGCATACCCAAATAACATGGCATGGCGTTAACGTATTTGTTTACGCTCCGGGAGCCTTGGGAGCAGCCGGGGCCTTCGGGGCGCCGGGAGCTGCGGGGGCGGCGGGACGCGCCGCCGCGTCAAGCGATGCCTGGTCGGCGTCGAAGTCCGTCGTCTTCATCTTGAGCGGGGCCCCGCAGGCCGCGCACTCGGTGGCGATGGGCTTGTTGCTCGCGCCGCAAGCCGCGCACACGTTCATGGACATTTCAGCGGGTCTAAAGCACATAGTTCGTATCCTTATCTTCTCTTGAGGGCCCCGCGCCGACAACGCGGGGCCCCTTTCTTCAGGCGGGCCTAAGCGCTACGCGAGCGCGATGTCCTTCAGGCCCTTGTCGCCGTCGAGGGTGGAGACGGCCATCTCGACCTTCTTGCCGTCCTTCTCGATGGTCACGGCGTACTCGGCAGCCGGGATCTCCTTCAGCCAGAAGTCGCCCCACATGTCGGTCTCAGCCTCGTAGGTGCCAGCGGCGGAGGTGGCGGTCACCTTGGCGCCGATGACGACCTCGTTCTTCGCCGGATCGTAGACGGTCGCGGCGATGAAGGTCTTCGGCAGGCCCTTGTACCAAACGATCGGGCCGCCCTCGGCGCCCTCGAGGTCGAGATCCTCGACCTCGCCGAACTTGATGGCCTCGACTGCGCAGTTGTCAACGCAGCGCGGGGTGCGGATCGGGGAGGCGGGGTCGTCGATGAGGTGCGCGCAGCCGGTGCAGGCCTGGGGCAGACCCAGGGCCTCGTTCCAGTAGACGCCCTCGAACTTCTCGGCGATGTCCTTGCGGCCGGCGGCCTTGGCGGGGTCGATGACCTGCAGGCCGTCGGCGCGCTCCATGAGCACCTCGGGCGCGTAGGCCGCGATCTCGGCGTTCTGGCC
>JAFSHA010000063.1 GCA_017440565.1 Eggerthellaceae bacterium
AGCCCTCATTTGCGCCAACCCTCACCCGCCATTTCCCGCAAGGCAAGAATGTTTCACGTGAAACATTCCTTGTTGCACAAAGATGCGCGCAACAGCTTGCCTCAACATCAAAAAAGGCCCGCCTGGAATACCAGACGGGCCTTATAGGTTGCAGTCGAAATTCGACTTACACGCCCTTGTAACCCTTCGACGGGTCGGAGTCGCCAACACCGATGCCAGTGTCGCCGGCCTCGTTGCCGGTACGCTTCGTGGAAGTGTAGCCAGCCCAAGCACGAGCGATGAACTTGCCCTTCACGCAGAAGATCTGGGCCTTCATGAGCTCAGCCTTGGTAACGCCAGCGGCCTCGATGGCCTGAGCCTCGGTCATACCCTCAGCAAGGCGATCATTGAGGAACGCAGCAGCGTCAACGGCGTCGAGAGCGAAGAATTCCTCGCGGTTCATATTACCCTCCTAGTGTCGTATCAACTGTTTTAGTTGGGGCCGCCGAAACAGCGGCCCCAACTATCGTAGCGCTAAAAGCTTAGAGCTGCCAGAGAACCATCGGACGATCGAACTCTGCCATCTTCGCGATCATGTCCTCGAGGGTGCCATAGTACATGGAGGCAGACTCCTCGACCTGGACAGCGAGCGGACGCTGGCCGGCCTTGTCGCCGCCCTCGCCCCAGTGCTCGGAGAAGATGCTGGTCGGGCAGGGAACGTAGAACCATTCCCAAGCGTCGCCGTCATTGCCCTCGCCCTTCTTGAAGGGACCGACCTGAACTTCCTTGATGCCCCACTGGTCGAGCGGGAGGCCCAGCTCTTCCTTGCAGGCGATCTCAGCGGCGTGGTTGCCAGAGAAGTAGGTGTAGTCAACGAGCAGTGCGTACTTCGTCATAGTAGTCACGTCCTTTCGGATTAGTCAGCATCGAGGCTGCGGACACGACGCATGTTGCACATAACACCCTTGTAGGGAGCGCCGAAGCCGAGCTTGCCAATGTTGAAGTGCGGGACGAGGCTGTTGAAGTTGGACTTCCAGACGCCGAACAGGTTGGGCTCTTCGCCGTCCTGCTCAGGGAACCACCAGCCGTGTGCGCAGTTGAGGATGCCGGGCTTGATGATCGGGGTGATCTCGGCCTTGAAGCGAGCCTCGCCGAACATGTTGTAGACCTCGCACCAGTCGCCATCGGTGACGCCGTACTGCTCGGCGGTCTCGGGGTTGATCTGAACCCACGGCCACGGATCGATCTGGCGCAGCGACGGAACATGACGATGCTCGGAGTGGAAGGAGCTGTAGCGACGGGAGCCGGAGGTGGAGATCAGCGGATACTGACCAGCGAACTCGGGCTTGCTGATCTGCGAGAAGTTCGGCTCCTCGTAGTAGGGCAGCGGGTCCTCGCCCCAGGATTCGTACAGGATGGAGTAAGCCTCGATCTGGCCGGTAATGGTGTTGAAGCCAGGATCGCCGTCGAAGCGGAGGAGGCCCTTCTCGTACTTCTCGTACTCGAAGCCATGAGCGCCGGGCTGATAGAGGCCGAGCTCCTGGAAGGCCTTCCAGTCGAAGCCGAGCTCCTTGAGCTGGTCGGACTCGAAGTCCCAAACGGCAGCGTCGAGAGCCTCGCGGTCAAACTTACCACGGCCAGCAGCGGCGGTAACGGCCTCGGGCTGCTCGGACTGAGCCAGAGCGGCGATATCGAGGGTCTCGCCAGCGGGCTTGTACCACGGCCACCAGGTCGGGTTCAGGCGCTGACCGAACATGAGGCAGATCTGGACGTCAGAGACGCACTCGCCGATCTGCAGGGCCTTGTTCATGGGGCCCATGAAGACGGTGTTACGACCATAGTGGGTCAGAACGATGCCGTCGTGCTCGGCCCAAGTGGCCATCGGGAGGAAGTAGTCGCCCACGGCCATGGAGGTCGGGGTCTGGGTGAGGTCCTGGATAACCACGCACTCGAGCTTCTGGAGAGCCTTGTGCCAACGCTTCGGCTGAGCGGAGCAGGTCGGGGCCAGGAAGTTGGAGCTGTTGAACCAGCCCATCTTCAGAGCGTAGGGCTCGTCAGATTCCATGGTGTTCAGGGTCTCGTCGGGCTGGGTGGTAGCCATACCGGTGGACAGGCCCGGCCAAGCGGCAGCGCCGATACGCTTCTGCCAAACCTCGTCAGCCATAGCGCCACGCTGGTTCATACGCCACTTGCCAAGCAGAGCGGACGGAGGACCAAGGGTGAGGCCGCCGGGACGGTCGATGGAGCCGGACAGAGCAGCCAGGAGGATCATAGCCTGGGACAGCTGAACGCCGTTCTTGTTCTGGTCAAATGCCAGACCCCAAGCCCAACCGATCGGGCGCTCGGTACCGATGATGTGAGCAACGCGAATGATGTCCTCAGCCGGAACGGTCGTGATCTCAGCGACCTTCTCGACCGGGTACTCAGCAGCGCGGGCCTTCAGGTCGTCAAGACCGAAGATCCACTTCTCGGCGAACTCGACGTCATACTCCTCATTCTGGAACATGAGGTTCATGATGGCCATGGCCATGGCGGTGTCGGTCTGCGGGCGAACCTGCAGGTTGATGTTGCCGTCATGTGCGCCAACCCAGGTGACGCGCGGGTCGATGGAGATGATCTTGGTGCCAAGCTTCATCATGTCGACGAGGCAGTGGCCGAAGAAGCCGTCGCCGTTGGAGGGCAGAGGCTCCTTGCCCCACACGACAACCCACTTGGAGAGCGTGTAGGCCGGATCATGATAGGAACCCGGGAGATGACCAGCATAGTCAAGCTCGGGGTAGCCAGCGCCGAGAACGTAGTCGGCGATGGAGCAACGAGGACCGTAGCAGGACCAACCGGACTGCGTGTAGCAGCAGTTGGGGGACTGCAGGACGGAGAACGTCAGTGCATAGTAGAAGATGCAAGCCTCACGGCCGGTGCCACCGAAGCAGACGATGGACTCGGGGCCGTAGGTGTTCTGGAAGTAGCGAACCTTCTCGCAGATCTCGTCGAGAGCCTGGTCCCAAGAGATGCGCTCCCACTTGTCGAGGCCACGATCGGCAACCTCACGCTTCATCGGGTAGATGACGCGAGAGGGAGCGTAGGTGTACTCACGAAGAGCAAGGTTCAAAGCGTTAACGCGACCAGTGGTAATCGGGTTGTCGTCGTCGCCCTCGATGCGGATGAGCTCGCCATCCTTGGTAACGACCTTAACACCATATCCGACCGGATGAGATCCCGGAGGGGACCAGGTGTTGGAGCGAGTAACGACGGTGCCGTCATCACGGACGACTTGCCACTCTTTACCGTATGCCATATTTCCTTCTTTCTCCACGTTTCTTTCTTACCGTGAAACTTTTCGCGTGCATGCGCACGCTATCTGCAAGCGCAACCGCATGGAGGTGGTTCTCCGCGCGGCGCCGCGTCCATCCCTAGTAAACGCGGCCACGCCTGTAGCCAGGGTTTCGCCGAGCCTTACTGCGGTATATGGCTTCCGCTTGTCGGGGCCTTCCCTATAAGGCGCACCGAAGCTCGACATGCGATCTGTTTAACCTGCGATCAGCAGGCGGGGCGAACGCGCCCCGTGCAAGTGGTGATTGCTTAGGCAACCGGGGGCTTCGGAGCGCCGGGGGCAGCCGGAGCAGCAGGAGCGCCAGGAGCGGCCGGAGCGGCGGCACCGGGGATCTCCTTCTCGCCGTTGAGATACGGCGTGAAGTCGCACTTGCAGAACGGGCAGGACTTCAGAACGAGGCCGCCCATGGCCTGAATGGTCTTGCCGCACTCGGGGCACTTGTTCACGCCCGCGCCGGCAGATGCATCGGCAGGTCTAAAACACATAAGGAATCCTCCTTGTCCGATTCGTCCAGTCCAAGCCTCCCTCGACTTGCAACCGAACATTCCGTCTATGTCAAAAGCGCCTTTGGCCTCCCTAATGGCCTGGCGCGAATGACCGCTTTAAGGAGTTGCGCGGGGTCGATAACCAAAGTGCCTCTGAAGAGACAAAGACCCGCACGCAGCTTCTGCGTGTGCTTCGCAGTCTATGATACACGATGGGGATGATGTTCGGCTCATGGGATCGTTTTTCACCGATCATCCTCAACCCTCGAGGTTGATTTATATCAAACCCCCTCACAAAACCCCTGATCAGCTTTATAAGGTAGCTTTGGTTAACTTTTTGTTTCGTACCGTGTCCTTTTTTCTGTTTCTAAAATTGCCCGCTGGTTATTGTCGAAAAACAAAGTATTATGAAAAGGATGTAGTACCGCGTTTTTACATGCGCCAAAACATACTCATACCCACAGCTTATAGGGGAGCTGGTAAACGTAAGGAGTGTCATGGCCGCAAATTTTCCCAACATCACCATTAGCATCGCGCACAATCGCGACGGGTCCGATGCAACCGGCGAGCTCAATACGCTCAGCATCGGTTTCGGCCTGTTCGCCTCCTGGGTGTTCACGGCCGTGTACGGGGCGTCGACTATCTTCGGCCCCTCGCCTTCGATCGAGGGCTTTCCCGCTGTAAGCGACGATCTTGCCTCGGCGCTCACGTTCGCGTTTCTTTGCACGTCGGCTGTGGTCCTCCTTCTCATTGGCATAACGAACCAGCTTTTGCTTCGCTTTTACGTCTCGAAGCGCGCCCTTGTCTCGTCGGCCGTCCTTGCCTGCGCCGGAACGCTTCTCATGATGGCCGCGCCCCTGGGCGGCGTTGCCGTCGCCGTGGTTTCGGGCGTCTGCATGGGCTTTGGGTCGAGCATCATGACCGCCCTCTGGGGCACCGCGTACGCCCGCTACGAATTCACCACCATCATCCTGAACGCCACCATCTCCATCGTCGTTGGCGTGGCGGTGTTCCTTGCGCTCACCCATTGGGTCATTCCGCCGTTTTCGGGCGTCATCACCGCCGCCATTCCGGCATTCGGCGCCCTTTTGCTTTGGAAGCTCACGCCGGTTCCCTATTACGTGCGCGAGGAAATCCCCATCTTCCACCCGCTGAGCATCCGTAAAACCGCCTTCTTCGTGCGCTTCGGCATTCCTGTCTTGGTGCTTGGCTTCTCGCTGGGCACCGTGCGAAAGATCGCGCTTTCCAACGTGCTTCCCGCCACCGACCTCACCTCGCAGCTTATCGTAGGCGCCGCCGCTTGCGTTTCAGTCCTGGTCATCGTGGCCACCGTAGCCGCCTCGCGTGACGAATCGCACTGGGACAGCATCTTCCGCGTGGTCATCCCCATCGTTGCAGGCGCCATCTTCTGCGTGCCTCTTCTGGACGGCGAGTTCCACTCCCTCGCATGCTTCGTTATCGTAGGTGGCTTCATCTGCTTCGAGGCGCTGGTGTGGATCTTCTTCTCGGACCTCTCCCAAGAGTTCCGCCTCTCGCCCATTTACGTGTTCGGCATCGGACGCGGCATGATCTTCATCGGCTACATCGCGGCCAACTCCTTCTTCGATATGCCTCTTTCGGGCGTTTCCCTCGATCCGCTTCTTTCCACCGATGATAGCTTCCTCCTTATGCTCGTGCTGGTTATCGGCTACGCCCTGCTGCCGCGCAAACGCGACATCAGGCGCCTCATTGCCCCCATCCACCCCGAACAAGACAACACCGACCACATTCGCGAGAAAGTTGTCAGCCGCGCCAGCGAAACGCAGGCCGACTCCGCCAGCCTTGACCCCGACGGCCAACCAAATGGCGCCGACCCCGAGGAAAGCATTCACGTGAAAGGGCGTTTCCACACCCGTTGCGAGGAGATTGCCGACCGCTACCTGCTTTCGCGCCGCGAAACCGAGGTCATGTTCCTTCTGGCGAAGGGGCACAACGCCGCCTACATCCAGGACAAGCTTTGCATTTCGAAGAGCACGGCGAAGACGCACATCAACCACATCTATCGCAAGCTCGACATCCATACGCAGCAGGAGCTGCTCAACATGATGGAAGAACCCGAACCCGAGCCTGTTGCCGTCGGCCTTGGGGCGAAACTTACCAGCGTGTCCCGCCACATGAAGGCGCCTGTCGCCAAGAAGAAGTAGCGTTTTGCGCGAAAGCTTCCCTGCTCGCCTGGCTTCGTGCCTCTTGAGCGAGGGTGGCGAAAAAGCCCGGGCATCCAGCGAAATAGCCTAGGCAACTTCACGCCAATAGACAAAGGGGCTGGTTGGAGCGGGGATTCAACCCCTACTCCAACCAGCCCCTTCCTATGCTCGGGTTTGCAAGTCCTGCGGTAAGGCGCGAGACCTTACTTCATGTTCACGCAGTTCTTCTTCACGCCGTTCTCCAGGTAATCCATGATCTGCATAACGGCCATCTTGGCGCAGTTGTCCTCGGCTTCCTCGGTGGAGGCGCCCAGATGCGGAATGACGATGGCGTTTTCCATGGCCATGACAGCGGGGTTGGCGAAGTCGGTCACGTACTTGGCCACCTTGCCGTTGGCAAGCGCCTCGGCCATGGCGGCGTCGTCGACCAGCGTGTCGCGCGCGAAGTTGAGGACCACGGCGCCCCCGGGCATCTGGGCCAGAGCATCGGCGCCCACCATGCCCTTAGTCGACGGCATGGCCGGCACGTGGATGGTCAGGAAGTTGCTGGCCGCGTACACCTCGTCGATGTTGTCGGTGAAGGTCATCGTGGCGGAAATGGCAGCGGCACGCTCGGCGTCGAGGAAGGGGTCGTAGCCGACGACCTTCATGCCCAGGGCCTCGGCGGCGCCCACGACCAGCTTGCCGATGGCGCCCAAGCCCAACACGCCCAGGGTCTTGCCCGAAATCTCGGTGCCGGCAAAGGCCTTCTTCGCCTTCTCGGCGGCCTTGCCGATGTTTTCGTCGGCGGCGTTCTCCTTGCACCAGGCGATGCCACCCACGATGTCGCGCGAGGCAAGCAGCATGCCGGCGATGACCAGCTCTTTAACGGCATTGGCATTTGCGCCCGGCGTGTTGAACACGGCAACGCCGGCTTCGGCCATCTTCTCGAGCGGGATGTTGTTCACGCCCGCACCCGCACGCGCGATGGCCTTCAAGTTTGCGGGAACGTCCATTTCATGCATGCTGGCGCTGCGCACGAGGATGGCGTCGGCCTCCTCGATGTTGTCAGTCAGCTCGTACTGGTCGGTCAAAAGAGCGAGGCCCTTTTCAGAAATATTGTTCAGGCAGTGAATCTTATACATACCGCTTCCTTTCGAAAACCATACTATGAACAGGCAATTTTGCGATTTGATCAGGATAGCGCCTATTTCGTCGCAACGCGATGCCCATTCGGTCACTTTTCGCGCCCCGTAACGGGGTGTTTACAGAAAAAGCCCCGCATCCTTGCTCGATTGGGATGCGGGGCCCTTTCCTGTGTTTTAGACGCTTTCAAGTATAAGACGCTGTCTACTAATTGTCAATGACCCATTCAAGCTGCTGCGCCAAAGAACGATGGTAAAATGCGGAAGAGGCCCTTTGCTTTACTACTCTAACGTGACAAACGACCTGTCCCTTTGTCACCCTCTATCCCGTTCAGGAAAGGACGACCATGGACAAGCACGATCTCTTCCAGGCGTATTTCGACGCATGCGACAGCGTGACCGAGGAAGACGCCCATCCCCTGTTCGGCGGAGGGGCGGTTCCCGAAGGCGCTGTTGGCCTGACGGGAATCGAGGCGCAGCCGGTTTTCACGCTGCCCGAGGCGCTTGCCCTCCTTGAAGATGAGGAGCTCATGCTGGCAATCGAGCTGTACGACTTAAGCGACGAGGCTGAACTTGGCCTCGAAGCCTTGAATCGCGAACAGCTGCTTGCGCGAGCAACCGAGGTGCTGTCAAACCCCGCCATCCACGAGATCAACCTGAGATCGATCCCCGCGATCAGCCGCGAGCACTACCTCTGGCTCGCACGCGAGGGAGTGTATGAGCATCCCCTCGATCAGGCAGCCGAAGACATGCGCCGCATTCTCGAAGCTGATGACGAAGCCGAAATCCAGCGCATCGTGAGCAACATGGAGCGCGGCGCGACCATCGAGGCGCTTGCCGGCGAGATGCTGGTGTTTCCCTTCGTCCATGACGACTTGGTAACCTTCGTCATGCCCAACGAGATTCGCGAAGCATGCCTCAGCGTTGCCACCGAGGAGTTCCTAGCGTATGCCGAGGCTGTTGAGCTGGCCACCGCCTACATCGATGAGGCGACAAATCTCTACGGCGTCATCGCTGTGGAAGACGTCATCGATCTTATGGCCGCATACGAGCCCGACATCGACGCTGCCGCGGCGGCCGATCTTGTGGTTGAGGCGCTTGAGATCAACCAGCTGTGGCCACGCTCGATCGAAAACGGCTTCGTGGCGCACGAGCTTTTCCGCGAGGGCGTAGGGCTTGGCGAGCAGATGGCCTTCGAGCTGCTCTCCATCGCTGCCGAAACCCCGCGGTATCAGCCCGACCGCGAAACTTTCCTCAGCTATTCCTACCCCGATTTCGACGAGGAAAACTTTGAGGCCGAGCTGCTTTACGAGCTTTTGGTCGACCTGTACCCCGACAACGACGTCGACGAAGCCTTCCAGATGGTTCAGTTCGTGCAGCAATGCGCACGTCAAGGCATGCGCAACGAGATCATCGTTGAGTCGCTGTTCGAGGACATGCTGCCCCAGCCCCTTGCCAACGAGGGCCAGGCATCGCTGCTCATCAAGCAGATTGCCAAGCTGGTGCACACCACGCGAACCTGGGCTTTCAACGGCCACTCCCCCGAGGAAGTGGAGCAAAAATAACCCACATGGGCCGATCGAACGGCCCTCTCTGTGCGAAAAGTCGACTTGTTCAGGATTTAAGGCTGTTTCAGCGTGCTTTTTTGCGCCCATCGGAGTATTTTCCGCAGCACGAAACAACGTGAGCTGGGAAAACGCTTTCGCTCGGTTTGACAGTCGACTTGCAGCAAGCGTTTTTTCCTGCACAAGTCGTCTTTTCGCACAGAAAGAGCGGCGCAGCCGTTAGCGACGCTTGCTTTTAGCTGCGGCGGCTGCCGATTTGGCAATCGAGGCAGCACCGCGCCCAAACGCCTTCACTCCGCTGGCCGCCTTTTCGCCCGCCATGGCCGCGCCGCCAACGAGGGCAGCGCCCGCCGTAGCCGCGCCACGGCCAACCTTCGCCGCGCCCTTACCCACGGCCTTGCCGACAGAATATGCCCCGTGACCCACGGCCTGGCCTGCCACCGCAGCGCCCTGGCTTACGGCCTTGCCGGCTTTTTCAGCCGCCTGACCTGCAGCTGCGGCACCCGATTTCGCGGCAGCGGCAGCTTGAGGCGCAACTTCACGGGCCTTGTCCACCGCTGCACGCGCATAGGGCTCGACAACGGGAGCAACCGCCGGGGCAACCTGCGCAACCTTCTTCACGGTTGGCATAGCCGTCGAAAGCACGACCTTCGCCTTAGGCGGTAGGGGCATGTACGGAATGGCTTTCTCAACCACATAGACCGCTTTGCCAAAATCCTCGGCAATTTGCTTGGCCGACCTCTGGTTGGTCGCAGCTGCTGCACCAGCTGCGGCTGCCGCCGCGGCAGCGCCGGCTGCGCTGGCATCGGCCTGCTCGCCCGCGTTTTCGCCCGCAGCCTCCTCCGCAGGTTCGGCTTCAAGCACAACAGGTTCGGCTTCATCTACTTGTGCGCGATCTTCGCAATCAATCGTCTGGTATTCCACATGCGCCCCTTCTGCAGGCTCTTTTCCAATCGAAACCATCATAGCGAACCACGCTGCCGTTTCGCCTCTTGCTTGAGTTCGCCGATAACATCAACATGCCCGCGCCGAACTGCAATCCAACCGTAGCGGGCGCGTGGCGCGTGTGGCATCGTGCGGAAAAGCTGCTTCGGTATCGTGGTGAGGGAATCTTGTCGGCAGTTTCGCCGGCCCGTCCGAATGATTGGAGTCGCTTATGAAGACGATCGCTAAAGTTGCCCTGCTCGTTGGCGCATGCATGCTTGTCAAGAAGCATCTGCTCATGAAGAAGGCCTGCATGATGTAACGAGGCATGCCGTCGGGCTCTCGCCGCGGGGCGGCAGACTGTCGGGCGTACCGTCGGGCTCTCGCCGTCGGGCAGCTCCTTCGCAGCAAAGCGCCGCGAAGGTGCCTCCCGTCTGGCAATCTTGTGAGTCTTTGAGACCGATGCGGTTTCGACGCAGGTCGTAACGGTATAAACTATCCCATTGAGCAAAGAACAGCCGGGCGCGTGGCGCTCGGCTGCTTTTCGCTGCAAGGAGCAACGGCTGCGGTTTCGCCAATCGCACCCTCAACCTTGCGCGAGCACGAAAGGATAGTGAACGACATGTTCGACGGGATGCCCGACTACGGCCGCAACGACGAATGCTGGTGCGGCAGCGGCAAGAAATACAAGAAATGCCATATCGACTTCGACCAGAAGCTCGAGGATCTGTATTGGCAAGGACTTGAGGTGCCCACGCACGACATGATCAAGACCGCCGCCGATATCGAGGGCGTTCGCAAAAGCGCGGCCATCAACGTCGGCGCGCTTGACTACGTGGCCGAGCGCATCGGGCCGGGCGTCAGCACGGCGGACATCGATCGCTGGGTGCATGAGTACACCGTGGCACACGGCGCCATTCCCGCGCCGCTTGATTACGAGGGTTTCCCGAAAAGCTGCTGCACGTCCATCAATGAGGTGGTGTGCCACGGCATTCCCTCTGAAGACGAGGTGCTCAAAGAAGGCGACATCATCAACGTCGATGTGAGCACCATCCTGGATGATTACTTCTCCGACTCGTCGCGCATGTTCTGCATCGGCGAGGTCTCGAAAGAGCGCGCCGACCTGGTACGCGTGACCAAAGAGGCCGTCGAGGCGGGCCTTGCCGCCGTGAAGCCGTGGGGACGCCTGGGCGATGTGGGCGCAGCCGTGAACAAGTACGCTACCGAGCGCGGATACTCGGTTGTGCGCGAGTTCGGCGGGCACGGCATCGGGATCGAATTTCATGAGGATCCGTTCGTGAGCTTCTGCACCGAGCCAGGAACGGGTATGGTCATGGCACCGGGCAGCATGTTCACCATCGAGCCCATGATCAACATCGGCGGGCAGGAGATCGACATGACCGACCCGAACGGCTGGACCGTTCGCACGGCCGATCGAAGCGACACCGCCCAATGGGAAGTCCAGATCGTGGTAACCGAGGACGGCTACGAGCTTCTAGCTTGGTAGGGCGGCGGGCTGCAGCCGGCCAAGCCGCTTGAAGCACATCGAGCACGGTCGTGCAGCACATAGACAAAACGCACGTTTGAGGGCGGGAGGAAACGATGAGCGCGAAAGACGCGAAGAAGCAAGCCGAGAAGGCCATCCTCGTCGTCGACATCGGCAATACCACCACGAAATTCGGCATTGCCGAAGGTGGCGAGCTACTTTCCACCTGGGAAATTACCACCTCACGCGCCCAAACGGCCGACGAAGCGTGGTTCTTGCTAGCGGGCTATCTGAACTTCAAGCCAGCGGCAAGCATGGGCTCCGAAGTGCCTTGGCCGCAGGACGGCATCATTTCCTCGGTGGTTCCCTCGCTGACTTCGGCGTGGACGCAGGCTACGGCGCGCCTCACGGGCAGACGTCCGCTGGTAGTAGGCCCCGGCCTTAAAACCAGCCTCAAGATGGACTTCAACGACCCCGCCGAGGTGGGCTCTGATCGAGTGGCCGACATGGTGGCTGCACGCGAACGCTACGGCTTTCCCGTGGTGGTGGTCGATCTGGGCACCAGCACCAACATCGAGGTCATGAACGATCGCGGCGAGTTTTGCGGCGGCATTATCGCGCCCGGGCTGCACGTTTCCGCCGCGGCGCTTTCCAGCAAGGCCGCGCGCCTGCCCGTGGTGGAGATCAAGGCACCCGCCAGCATTGTGGGCAAAAGCACGCGCGAGGCCATGCAGTCGGGTATCATCATGGGCGAAATTGCGCGCATCGATGGGCTTATCGACATGGTGTGGCGCGAGTTGGGCTACGAAACGAGCATCGTCATGTACGGGCCCGATGCCGAAGCCATCGGCGCCCTGATGGCGCACGACGTTACCGTCGACCAAGGCCTCACCCTGTACGGCCTCGTGTGGCTCTACCAGCACAACCGCAAGAAGTAAGCCGGCTCGCCCTCCCCTGGTAGCTCGGCAATTTGGCTTTGCGGCCTTCTTCCCGGCGTCTCGCAACGAGCGCCCAGTCCTCCTTCACCTTCAACCTCGCCCCAAGCCCTTGCGGAGCGGATATACTAAAGTCATGACGCAGTGCGCGTTTCCGCCTTATGCGAAAGGATCATCATGGACGAAGTATTGGCATTCCTCAAGGAGAACCCCACGTACTACCTGGCCACCATTGATGCCGAGGGTAACCCGCAGGTTCGCCCGTTTGGCACTATCACCAAATGGGAGGGCAAGCTTATCATCCAAACCGGAAACGTGAAGGACTGTTTCAAGCAGATGGCCGCTCATCCGCGCATCGCCTTGTGCACGATGAACGGCAAGGGCGAGTGGCTGCGCCTTTCCGCCGATGCCGTCGTGGTCGACAGCATCGAGGCACGTCAGGCCGCGCTTGACGACCACCCGTCGCTCAAGGGCATGTACGCCGCCGATGACGGCAATTGCGAGGTGCTGGCTCTCGAGAACGCAACCGCCAGCTTCTGCAGCTTCACCGCCGCTCCTCGCGTGGTGACGTTCTAGTTTCAACATCTCGGCGGCGGGAGGATTGCGCCTATCCTGAAGCCCTCCCGCCGCAATCGCGGCCGGATGCCGCGCAATCCGCGCGTTATCCGAGCCGTTTTTCGCGGCTTTATCAATGTTGTGTGCAAAAACCCCAACGATTGGACAGTTTCAAACGCCCCAAACCCCCCGATCGAAAACCGGGAACAACCCAATGGCGCAATGTCATTCAGTTATTCTACGTTATTCTGGTTTTTGTTGAATAACTTTCCCTCTTCGAGGGCCCGTGGAAGATCAGAATGTCCAATCGTTGGGGTTTTTGCACACAACTTGGCGGATTCCCTTCGAGATAGGAGGACACATGCCCGAAATGAAAACGATCGAGGCGGTTGCCGCCGTCATTTGCCGCGACGGATGCGTTTTGGCAACGCAGCGAGGCTACGGCGAAAACGAGGGCGGTTGGGAATTTCCCGGCGGCAAGATGGAGCCGGGTGAAACCCCCGAGCAGGCGTTGCGCCGCGAGATTCGCGAGGAGCTGGATGCGCACATCGAGATCGACCGCTTTTTGTGCACCGTCGAAAACGACATGGACGTGCGCCATCTGGTGATGCACTGCTTCGTCGTTCACGTACCCGACGAACACATCGAGCTGCTCGAGCATAAAGCCGCCCGTTGGGTCGACAGCGCCACCATCGACGAGATTGACTGGCTGCCGGCCGACCTTAAGGTGGTCGAGCAAATCAAGGAGCAAGGCGTCGTGTAGGGCCTAGTTAAGGTTCGAGCGCGAAACTCGGGCAACAAGCGCCGAACACCATGCGACAGACCGCGGGCAGGCGGCACACGGGTCACCCAGGCAAGGTCGAGCGAAAAATCGCGCAAACGCCCTGGCAGTCGCGAGCGATCGCAAACGGAGGCAGTTTCCGCTATGCTGTATGCGCGAAGGCGGAACCCCGCTTTCAAACGCAGCCTGCCGAGGAAGCGAGGAACCGGTTATGAGCAAGAACGTCCTGATCGTGCATGCGAGCCCGCGCCTGAAGGGTAATTCCAGCATGCTTGCCGCAGAGTTCGAGCGCGGCGCGCGCGAAGCGGAAAACGATGTCAAGACCATTCAGGTGGGTCGTGCGAACATTGCCGGTTGCATCGCCTGCGAGTACTGCTTTGCCCACGAGGGGGTTTGCTGCCAGCAAGACGACATGCAGGATTTCTATCCCCTGTTGCATTGGGCGGATGTGCTCATTTTCGCGACACCCATGTACTACTACAACTTCCCTGCGCAGCTGAGAGCCTTCCAGGACCGCATGTTCTGCGGCGTTGCCAAGCCGTTCGGAATCCCTCAGGTGGGCCTGCTCTTCTGCTTCGAAGACGATGACGTCGAGCGCTGCCGCCCTGCCGTAGATGCGCTGAAGGTGTGCGCCGATTACTGCAAGCAGGAGTTCATTGGCGAGGTGATCGTTCCGAGCGTGTACGAAGCGGGCGCCATCGAGGGCAACCCCGGCCTGCAGCAAGCGTACGAATTCGGCAGGTTTATTGGTTAGAGGGAAATGCCCCTGCCCACAGGACGCTCTGCCACGCAGAAGCGCTTTCCGGGAACCAGCAGTAAGACACGCCCATAAGGGTGCTCTCCCTAGGTGCTATTTTGCCCTTATGCCCACTACGCGAACAGGAGCATGATCGCGGGGAAGAAAAGGAAGATCATCACCACCGCGAAGATCACGTAACCGGACCACCCCTCCTTCGGGCCGGCTTCCACGATCCTGTCGTACCTTCGCTTGAGTTCAGGCCGGTCGCTGATGAAGCGTCCTATGTGCGGCTTCAGGATCGCGACGACAAATGTCACGACCAGGCAGATCGGAAAAATCAGAAGAGCTG
>JAFSHA010000064.1 GCA_017440565.1 Eggerthellaceae bacterium
AGCTCGTACACCGCGATCACGTTCTTACCGCGCACGGAAACGTAAAGCCACTTTCCGCAGGGGGAAAACTCCAGGTGAGCCGCCAGCGTGCGAATGCCGCAGCACGAGGGCAGGTCAAAGCGGGAAATCTCGCGGAAGGGGTCTTTGTCGGCGGGGCTCCCGGCGGCGGGGCCCCTTCCGTCTTCGGAAGGCAGGAACGCGCCACCCTCGAATGCAGGCCGCATATCGTAGATGATGACCGCGTTAGCCAACTCACCGACGACGGCCAGCTGCCAAGGTGCGCTCGGACGCAGCGCCATCATGCGCGGGCCGAATCCCGGTGGCGTGCGAACCGTGAGGACGGGTTCGGCTCGAAGCCCCTCCCCCGCAGGGCACGCGTACAGGGTAACGGTATCGCAACCCAAGTCGGCTACGGCAAGCAAAGGCGTTGCCGTCGCTTCCGCGGCAAGCGAGGGCGTTGCGGCCGAGCCTGTGCCAGCAGCAACTTCGCCAGCCCCGCCCATGGGAATAAACCGCCCCGCCTCATCAACGCTACCCACGAAACAGGCCGAATGCACGTGCGGGCCCTTCTGTCGGCACTTGTTCGGACCGCTGCCCTCATGCCGTACCGCAACGCGCACAGGCCCCAAGCTTCCGTCAAGCCGAAGCGGCCAGCAGCTTAGGCTGCCGCTTTCGTAATTCGACCCGTACACCCAACGGCCGCTCGGATGCACGGCCACATGGCACGTCCCCGCGCCCGACTTATCCGCGATCGTGCTGATGTGCGCGATCGAGCCGTCGTCGAACGCCGCGTACACGGCTGCTTTCGCCTTGCCCGCGACCTCATGCGCAGCTACAAGCGTGGTTCCCCGTTTCAGCAGAAACGAGGGATTCGCATTGCTCATAACCGTGTGATCTGCGGAAACGAAGCCGGATTCCAAATCGAGGGAGAGCGAGTACACACCAGCGGAACCCGTGGAAGACGCACCACCCGGTAAAGACGCCGCGGGCTTTTCAGTATAAGTACCCACGAACAGGCGCGCGACGGCTGCGCCAAATCTGCCAATTCTGTCGCTTGTGTCTAACATGTCAGGCCTCCTCGGCAACTTCGCGCTTGCTCAACACGCCAAATCGCTCGTACATGGGCAGGCTTGCCGCCCTGTTCCACAGCGCAATAAGCGGGCCGATGCAAAACGCTGATACGATAGTGAACACGCCCACCGGCCCGCCTACCGCAAGCGCAACGCCCATGACCAAGACGTCTTGGATCACGCGGCAGGCCGCGAAGGGCAGCGGCGTGCGCTTTGCCGCAATGGGCGCGATGGCGTCGATGGGGGAAACGCTCGGCGATGCCGTAGCCCAAGCCCGAGCTTGCGCCGGTGACGACCGCCACCCTTCCTTGAAGGTCTTCGTACATGGGGGCCTCCTAGCAACGAAAGCCGCGCCGCATTCCGCAACGCAGCTAGCTAGGAGAAGCATCCCATCGTTTCGGCTCTGTCCGCCAAACCGCGGCCAAGGCGTAGCTGCACCGACAAACCCGAAGCCGTTCCGTCAATTTGCGCTCCCCTGCTATCCCCACATCTAAGGCAGCGAAAAAGGCGCGCTTAGAAGCGGTTGGAAAGCAGGCGGTTCAAGGCGTTGAGATAAGCCTTCGTGGAAGAGACGATGATGTCGCCGTCGGCGCCACGGCCGGTGAACACGCGCCCGCCCGCAGCCTTGACGCGCACCGTCACTTCGCCGAGCGCGTCGATACCGCGCGAGATGGACTGCACCGAGAACTCGGACAGGTCGTTTTCCACGCCGACTATCTTGTCGATGGCCTTGTACACCGCATCGATCGGGCCCGTACCCCACTCGCACACGGTGGTCTCAACGCCCTCGGCGTCGCGCAGCGTCACCGTCGCGGTGGGTCGCAGCGGGAAACCGCAGCTTACCTGCACGGCCGCCAGCGTATACACGGCGCCTTCCTCACGCTCGACTTCGTTTACCAGGCTCTCAAGATCCTCGTCGTAGACTTCCTTCTTCTTATCGGCCATGGCAAGGAAGGCCTCGTACAGACGGTCGAGCTCCTCGCCCGAGAACTCGTAGCCAAGCTCCTCGAGACGGTGCTTCAAGGCCGCATGCCCGCTGCGCGCCGTAAGCACGATCTGGCTCACGCCCGCGCCCACCTCGGAAGGATCGATGATCTCGTAAGTCTCGCGGCTCTTCAGCACGCCGTCCTGGTGGATGCCCGACGAATGCGCGAACGCGTTCGACCCCACAATGGCCTTGTTGGCCTGCACAGTCATGCCGGTGATGGAGCTCACCAGGCGGCTTGCCTTGGTAAGCTCGCGCGCGTCGATGCCCGTATGCGCGTCAAGCTCGGCCCCGTGCATGCGGATGCCCATGACCACTTCCTCCATGGCCGCGTTGCCCGCACGTTCGCCAATGCCGTTGATGGTGCACTCCACCTGCGAGGCGCCGTTACGCACCGCCGAAAGGGCCAGGGCGGTGGCCATGCCCAAGTCGTTGTGGCAGTGAGCCGACACCACGACGTTCTCGATGCCGCGCACGTTTTCCATCAAGTAGGCAATGCGCGCGCCGAATTCGTCGGGAAGCGAATAGCCCGTGGTGTCAGGGATGTTGACCACCGTGGCGCCGGCCTCGATGACGGCTTCGATGACGCGCGCCAGGAAGGCGTAGTCGGAACGACCCGCATCCTCGGCATAGAACTGCACGTCGTCCACGTAGCGCTTGGCGTAGCGCACGGCATGCACGGCGCGTTCGACGCACTGCTCTTCGGAAATGCGCAGCTTGTCGCGCAGGTGGCTGGGCGACACGCCGATGCCCGTCTGAATGCGCGGGCGCTTGGCGAAGCGCAACGCCTCGGCCGCGACGTCGATGTCGCGTTCGACAGCGCGGGAAAGCCCGCACACCACCGCATCGTCGCCCGCCAGCTCGGCAATGCGGCGCACGCTCTCGAAATCGCCCGGGCTGGAAACGGGGAAGCCCGCCTCGATGACGTCGACTTTCAGGCGCAGAAGCTGCCGGGCAACCACCAGCTTCTCCTCGGTGTTCATCGAGGCGCCGGGCGACTGCTCGCCATCGCGCAGCGTGGTATCGAATATGGCTATCTTGCGGGTCATCAGCAATTCCTTCCAAAGGGCGCGAGCCTAGCTTTTCGCGTTGCGCGACATGGCGATAAGGCCGGTACGCACGATGTCCTTGATGCCGTACGCGCGGAACAAATCCTCGATACCGGCGATCTTGGCCTCATCCCCGGTGACCTCGATGGTCAGCGAGCTGTGCCCCACGTCAACGATGTTGGCACGGAATATGTTGGCGATCTCGATGATCTCGTTGCGACGCTCGGGCGTGACGTCCACTTTGAACAGCGCCAACTCGCGCTCGATGGCGTTACCCTTGGTAAGGTCGGTGATCTTGTGCACGCTAATGAGCTTGTTCAACTGCTTGGTAATCTGCTCGAACGCCACCGGATCGGCGGTGACCACCATGGTGATGCGTGAACGCGCCACGTCCTCGGTAGGACCCACCGACAGCGACTCGATGTTGAAGCCGCGACGCGAAATGAGGCCGACCACACGCGAGAGCACGCCCGGCTTGTTCTCAACGAGAATGGAAAGCACGTGCTTGGACTTCATCATTCGTCATCCCCCTCCTCCGCATCGGCAGCTGGCGCGGCGTTGCGCGGCGCCTCGGGCATGTTCAGGCGCACTGCGCCCACGGCCACGTCGATGGCGCCGATCACCTCGCCAAGCGCATCCCCCGGCGCGACCATGGGGTACACGTTCTGCTCGCGCGAAATGGCCACGTCAAGAAGGTAGGGCCCTGGCGCGGCAAGCATGCGCGCAATGGCCGCGGGAACGAGAGTCGGATCTTCCACGCGCTCGCCCTGCCAGCCGTACGCGTCGGCCAGCTTCACGAAGTCGGGGTTAGGCGCCAGAAGCGTAGACGAGTAGCGCTCGCCATAGAACAGGCGCTGCCACTGACGCACCATGCCAAGGCAGCGGTTGTCCATCACCATCACCTTGACGGGAATGCCGTTGATGGCCGCAGTCGCCATTTCCTGGCTGTTCATCTGGAACGACCCGTCGCCGGCCACGCACACGACGGCCTTCGCGGGGTTTGCCACCGCAGCCCCGATAGCCGCCGGGAAACCGAAACCCATGGTTCCCAAGCCGCCGCTCGAGAGGAAGCTGCGCGGGCATTCGCGGTCGATGAACTGGTTCGCCCACATCTGGTGCTGCCCCACCTCGGTGACCACGATCGACGCGTTGGGGTCAAGCTGAGCGGAAAGCTCCTTCATAACCAGCTCGGGCACGATTTCCTCGGGCGCGTCGCCGACGTTGGGATGGTAGAACGGATAGCGCTCGCGCCACGCCTCGATGCGCTTGAGCCATGCGTCGGTGCGCGGGGCGAAGGCCGCTTTCTCCAGACGCTCGACAAGTGCCGCGAGGACGCCCTTCAGGTCGCCCACGATGGGCACCGCACAGGGAAGGATCTTCCCAATCTCGGCGGGGTCGATGTCGATGTGGATGACCTTGGCGTTCGGGGCGAATTCGTCCACGCGCCCCGTAACGCGGTCGGAAAAACGCGCGCCCGCGGCAATGATGAGGTCGCACTCGGTGATGGCCAAGTTGGAGTACTTCGCGCCGTGCATGCCAACCGGCCCCAGGTTCATGGGGTGGCTCGCGGCAAGCGCGCCCTTGCCCATGAGCGTGGTGACCGCCGGAATGCCCGCCAGTTCGATGAGGCGCTCAAGCTCAGGCGTTGCCTCCGAGATGCCCACGCCGCCGCCCACGACAAGAAGCGGACGGGCGGCCTGCGCGATAAGCTCGCACGCTGCGCGAATCTGGCGCGCGTTGCCGCGATACGTAGGCTTGTAGGAAGGAAGGTTCACCTCGTCAGCGTATTCGAAGGTCATCGAAGCGCCCGCGACATCGGAAGGCACGTCGATGAGCACCGGCCCCGGACGCCCCGTCACCGCGATATGGAAGGCCTCGCGAAACGTCGAGGCAAGTTCGTCAACCGACTGCAGAAGGAAGCTGTGCTTGACCACCGGCATGGTGATGCCCACGATATCGGACTCTTGGAACGAATCGGTGCCGATAACTGCGCGCGGAACCTGGCCGGTGATGACCACCAAAGGCACGCTGTCCATGTAGGCCGTCGCAATGCCGGTCACGGTGTTGGTGGCACCCGGGCCGCTTGTCACCACCACCACGCCGGGCTTGCCGCTCGAGCGCGCGTAGCCGTCAGCCATATGAACCGCACCCTGCTCATGACGCGCGAGCACGTGCGTGATCTGGGTGGAATCGAACAGCGCGTCGTAGATCCTAAGCGCCTGGCCGCCAGGATAGCCGAACACCACGTCGACACCCTCGGCTTCAAGCGCGGCGACGATAGCCTGGGCGCCCAGCATGACGCACCCCTGCTTGGGGCCCTTGCTGCCCAAGCCGCGCGGCGCGCCCATGACGGCCGCGCTGCGGCACCTATCCTCGGTCTGACTTGCCATCCTGCACTAACCTCCTCGATAAGCCCTTCGACACCCGGCGTTTCCCGAAACCCGGCTACTTCCCGTCGCGCAGGGCCTTGAGCTTCGCAAGCGTATCGGCGGGAATGCGGCCCGCCACCGTGTTCTTGTACGCCACCTTCGGAGCCTCGTCCAAACGCACGTCGTCGTAATACATGCCCACTTCCTGGCTGAAGCCATCGGCGCTCATGCGGTCGACGCCGCCGCCAAACACGGTGTCCTGAATGGTGGCGTCACTCGTAACCACGAGCGTCTCGATCATGCGCTCGCGCGCATCATGCGAAAGGCGCTCGATTACCTTGTCGGCCGATTCGCCCGCACGCGAGAACATGATCTGCACGCCGGCGCGCTTCTCGGTGGCACCCGAGGAGAATTCGTTCTGCGCGCCGTCGAACACGATGACGGCCTTGTAGTCGCGCCCCGCGAAGTTGATCACGTCGTTGATGAGGCGCTCACGCGCGGTGTTGAACGTGTCGTCGGTGTAGTCGGGGCTGGGCATACGCTTGTAGCGGCTGCCCGAGCGCAGCACGTTGTACCCATCGACGATCAGCAACTTCTTTCGTGGTATAGCCATCGGCGAGCCTGCGCTAGCGCGACGTATGCAGCGGCGCCTCGCCGGCGGCACGATTCTGGCGCAGCCACTCGTACATGCACGCGGTAGAGGCCTGAGCCACATTGAGCGACGAAATAGCTCCCACCTGCGGCAGCTTTACACCGAAGTCGCAGTTCTCGAGCACCAGGCGCGACACGCCCTCGCCTTCGTTGCCCATAACCAGCACGATCTTGCCCTTGAGGTTGGCATCCCAAATGTAGTCCTGCGCGTGCTCGCTGGCGGCGCACACCCAGAAGCCCTCCTCCTTCAGGCGCTCGATGCAGCTGGTGAGGTTGGCTACCTGGGAAACGGGCATGTGCGAGATGGCACCCGCCGAGCTCTTGTACGTGGCAGCCGTCACGCGCGCGGCACGCTTGTTGGGAATGATGAGGCCTGCGGCGCCCACCGACTCGGCGCTGCGCGCGATGGCGCCCAGATTGCCCGCGTCGGTGATATGGTCGAGCATCACGATCAGCGCACGCCCCTCGTTCTCCTCGGCGCACTTGGCGGCGGCTTCGAGGATGGCGGTCACGTTCACGTACTCGAAGGGCTTGGTCTCAGCCATGACGCCCTGATGGCTCTCGCGCTCGGAAAGCTCGTCGAGCTTCTTCTTCGAGATGGTCTTCACGGGCACGTCAAGGTTCTTCGCCTTGCGAAGAATGTCGTTGACCAGGCTGTCCTTCTTCACGTTGTCGGCCATGAGGATGCATTTCATGGGCACGTGCGTACGCAGCGCCTCGATGACGGGACGTTTGCCTTCGATATATTCGGCCATGGTTTGGTTCACTTTCCGCTTCGGGTTCTCGTAACGACTCAGTGTACCATGAAGCGGAAAGCCACCTTCCCTATTTCGTCGAAGAACCGCTTTGCGCCTTCGTACGTTCTTGTGCTTTTACGTTCTCGCGCTTTTGACGCATTGCCGGCTTTTTCTCTTCAACGGCTACTCTGCATTCGACGCAAAACGGCTGCTCAAGGCGATTTCCGGCAAAGCGGCGGGATCATCGATCATAAACGTAGGAGCGCAGGCGGAAAGATCCTCGATCGAGAACATGCCCCAAGTTGCAGCGACCGTCGCACAGCCGGCGGCGTTTCCGGCCATGATGTCGTAGGGGCTGTCGCCAACGTACATGCATGCAGCAGGATCAAGGCCCATGAGCTCACACGCATGCAGCACCGGGCCGGGAGCCGGCTTGTGCTCGGGAAAGACGTCGGGTGCCACCACGAACTCCATGAAGCGCGCGATCTCGCACACGTCGAGCCCGCGCTGTGCAAGCGCCTGGCGCTTCGACGTTACCACCGCCATGCGCACACCCGCCCGATCAAGCGTCTCGAGTACTTCCGGCACGCCGGGAAACGTTTTCACCTGCGCGTCGTGAACGGCATGGTTGTGCTCGCGGTACACCTCGACCAGCTTCTCCTGCAACGCGGGGTCGTCCGTGAAATCGCGCATCTGCACGTCGAGGGGCTGGCCCACCTTCGCAAGCAGCTCTTCGTCGGGGACAACGCGCCCGAGCACCTCGCGCGTAGAATGCCGAAACGAGGACAGAATAAGATCATGCGTATCAAGCAGCGTGCCGTCCAGGTCGAACAGCACCGCCTGTATGGGCTGGGTCATGAGGCCTCCTCGCGTGTATATTCCGTTCGTGTCTTCCGTGCGCCTCTTCTGCGCGTGCTTTCTTCTGCGCGTCTTCCTCTCGCCGCTTCTCGCACAGTGGCCGTGCGGTCAGATCGAGAGGCAGTGTAGCACGAAGGGCCGCACACGGCTCCTGACGCAGGGATCCCTGCAAGTTATGTTCAAAAAGCGCATCCTTGTCGGCTGAATGCCCCCTGATCGGGCTGTTTTTTCCGACAAGGATGGCATTTTTGAACGCAGAAGGAACCCCGCGCCCGACAAGGATGCGATTTTTGAACACAGAAGCCTTCCCCCGTCCGACAAGGATGCGATTTTTGAACACAACTTTTTGGCGCGCAGGAAACCCCCGCGGAATCGCTTCCGCGGGGGTCCTAAGAAAGGAAGGCTGCGCGATATCTGCAGGCCTAGCGTCGGATCACAACATCCACGCGCTTAGCGTTGACGGTTGTTGCGCCTGGTAAGAGCCTCAAGCGCAACCGCAACCGCGCCTACGAGCACGAGAGCCAGAACCGCCCGCCAAGGCGACGAATCGCCCGTCTGGGGAATAACCACCGGCGCGGAGGGCGCGGGACCCTCGGGCTCCTCGCACGTTTGGGGAACGTCCGGAATCTCAGGATCGGCAGGCTTGTCCGGCACGTCCGGAACATCCGGCGTCACAGGAACGTCGGGGTCATCCGGAACGACCGGCGGGTCAACCGGGGGCACCGGGATAGGCTCGTTGGCAATGCGGAAGCTTCCCTCGGCATCGCCCGTTGCGAACACAGCGGAACCCGCCGCATCGCTCACGTCAGTGTCTCCGTAAGAAACGGCGACAGCATAGCTGCCTTCAAGCGGATAGTAACCCTGAGCCGGCTCGGTCTCAACCAGCACATAAGCATGCCCAGAAGGAACGTTCGTGTAGCTCACAACACCTTCCGCATTGGAGACGACCGTCATGTCGGCCACCTGCGGGCGTTGGGTCAGCCCAGCCGAAGCGGCTTCAGCTGCCTTGCATACAGGACAGTTCTCGCTATGGGACAGCTCGAACGAAACGCCGGCAATGGGATGTCCCGTAACCTTATCGACCTTGACGAAGCTCAAGGTCCCGTCAAAGCCCTTCACCACGGGAATGGGAAACTCCACGGGATCGTTCCATTCACCTGCGGTTTTGTAGTCAAGAGAAGTGGTGCCATTGGTGGGAACGTCGCTTCCGAACTCAAAGGCGGCCGCCTCGTTGGCCAGGCGTACGCGGTACTCAAGCTCATAACGATAGCTACGCGCACCCGCTTCATCAGTCAGCACCTGGTAGCCCGAATCGGCCAAGTTCCAGCTGATGGCGTTGTCGCGCACTTCGAAGGAGGCGGAATTCTCAAGCGGCTCTTCCGCAGTGGAAGCGCCCGCCTGCCCGACCAGGCCCGTCGCCGGCTTGCCAGCGACATCGTAGAAGTACTGGAACTCGACGTTTGCGCCCATGGGGTCGGTCACGTACGCGTCCTCAAGCGGAAGGCCCGACGTTGCCTTGATGTCGGCCAAAATGCCCTCGAAAGCAGCCCGCAGCTCCTCAAGGTTGTCGCCGTTAGCGTAAGGCGTGATGCCCTCGCCAAAGCTCGGGCCACCCGCGATGTCCTCGGCCAGCCAGGTTTCGTAAGCTGCCGGGTCATCCGCCGCGCCAATGACGTAAGAATCACTTGCACGGTCAACTATCGAGAAGGTGCCGGTTGCGTGGTCCACGTACTCCTGCACGGTCTGCGAGCCGATGGCAATGCCCACCGAGAATACGTTGATTCCCGAAGAGGCCGACTTCGCCTCAGCCGTGCCCGCCGCGTCCCCGCCAGACTTCATGGCCGCGGCAGCTTCGGCGGCACGCGCGGCCGCCTTGTCGCTGTAGCTGGTCCCGTAGGTGCACGGAAGCCCCAGCACCTCGTCGGCAAAATAGCCGTCGGTACCCGCCTTGGCAGGATCGTAGGCGCCCGGCTCGTACGGGTCGAAGCCCTGGATGGATTCATCGCTGGAAACGTTTCCCTCGATGGATCGGTCCACGTAGGTGGTCGGGAAGCCGTCAGTCAGGAATACGACGTACTTGTGCGCCGCATCCAGCTGGTCAAGGGCGTTCTTCGCCAGCAGCAGGCCCGCTTCCATGTTGGTGAAGCGCACACCGCTGGGGCTGCTCGGCGCCGTGATGGCCCCGATGCCCGACTGCAAAGCCTCGATGCTCTCAGCCGAGACAACCTGCATTCCCAAGCCCTCGGCCCACTGAGCGTTGGTGTTGAAGGTCACCACGCCCAGCATACGGTTAGGGCTTAAGCCCTCGCCTTCGCAGTACTGGCGAATGAACTCGGACGCTGCCGTTTGAGCATTCGCCAAGCGCGACGTGGTGAAGCCCGCGTCGCCGGGCGCACGACCGGCCTCGTCATCGTTCATAGTGTTGGAGACGTCCATGACGATAACCACCGCTGTGGAATCATCATGAACGGGTTCTGTCACTTCAACCACAAGCGTGATATCGAAGTAGTTCTCGATGTCGGTAGGCTCGATGGTCTTGCCCACCGTCACCTCGACGTTACCCGCGCCCGTGCCCGACGCCGTTCCGCCAACGCTCACTATTTGCTCGCTGTTTTCAGCGGCGGCTGGCACAACCTCTTCGCCAGAAGCCACTTCGATTGCGGAAGCATCCTCGGCGGATTCAGCGGAGTCGGCAGGCGCAACTCCCTCGGCAGCTTCACCGAAACCGGCGCCCTCGATGATCTCGATTGGCTCCGCGATCCCTTCGGCCACAACCTCAATCATGGGAGCCGGCTCGTCCAAAGCCATCGGCGGCCCTTCGGCAGCCAGCGCCACGCCCGGCGCCAAGGCGGTTGCCACCATAAGGCCAAGCAAGCCCATAAGCGGTTTTCTCATAATCACCCCTATCAGTCGATAAGCCTAAATCACGGTGAAAAGCTTATCGATGGGGTGGCAAACACGCTGATCAGAAGCGTGTTTCGAAAACCTGGCGTATAACAGCCGTCATCAAACGTTACGGGAGCCCCGAAAAACCGAGACCGCCAGCAGGGGCGGTCTCGATCTAAAAGCTATGTTGTCACGAGGCACGCTTACGCGAACAGCGCGTCGAAGGTGCCCTTTCCAGAGGCGTTCTTCTTGATGTTACGCTTGGCGAAGGCCATGAGCTCGGCCAGCGCGGAAAGCGCGATGTCCTTCTTCTCGCCGGTCTGACGGCGCTTGACCTCGACCTTGCCGTCTGCCAAGCCGCGCTTGCCCACCACGATCTGCAGCGGCCAGCCAATGAGGTCCGCATCGGCAAACTTGACGCCGGCACGCTCGTTGCGGTCGTCGATGACAACCTCGAAGCCGATCCCGGCCAGCTCGGCGGCAATCTTCTCGGCAGCGGGCTCGACCAGTTCGTCACCCACGGTCAGCGGAATGACGCACACATGGGCAGGCGCGATGGAAACGGGCCACTTGATGCCGTACTCGTCGTTGTACTGCTCGACGACGGCGGCCACGGTACGGGAAACGCCCACGCCGTAGCAGCCCATGATGAAGGGCTTCTCGGTTCCGTCCTCGTCCATGAAGTTCGCGCCCATGGCAACGGAGTACTTGGTGCCCAGCTGGAACACCTGGGAAACCTCGATGCCGCGCGCACCGCCCAGAGGCAGGCCGCAGTTCGGGCAGGAGTCGCCGGGCTTGACCACGCAAAGGTCGGCCCACTCGTCAACGGTGAAGTCGACGCCCAGACGTGCGCCCACATAGTGGTAGCCCTCCTCGTTGGCACCGACGACCCACTGGGCAACGTTCTGCAGGCAGCGATCGGCAATGACGCGGGCGCCCTCAGGAAGGCCGACCGGGCCCATGGAGCCCTTGAACAGGCCGAAGGCCTCCATTTCCTCGTCGGTGAGGAAGTCGAAACCGGGAACGACACGGTCGGCCTTGATGTCGTTGAGCTCATGGTCGCCAGGAACGAAGAACACGACGAGCTTGCCCTCTGCATCCTTACCGGAAAGGGCCTTGACCGTAGAGGTTTCGGGGATGTTCAGGAATCCCGCCAGCTCCTCGATGGTGTGAATGCCGGGCGTGGAGATCTTCTCAATGCCGGCAGCTTCGTAGACGGTGGGAATGGTGACGCACTCGCCAGCCTCGGTGTTCGCGGCGTAACCGCAGGTACAATGCACAAGCTCGGCCTCGCCGGCGCTGGCAAGCGCCATGAACTCGGTCGTGACCTTGCCGCCGATCTGGCCGGAGTCGGCCTCAACGGGACGGTAGTCAAGGCCGCAGCGCTCGCAGATGTTGCCGTAGGCGCGGCTCATGTCGTCATAGGTTTCCTGCAGGGATTCCTGAGTGGCATGGAAGCTGTAGGCGTCCTTCATGATGAACTCGCGGCTGCGCAGCAGGCCGAAGCGCGGGCGGATCTCGTCGCGGAACTTGACCTGGATCTGGTACAGCGAGCACGGCAGCTCCTTGTAGGAACGAAGCTCGTTGCGAATGAGCGCGGTGATGAGCTCCTCATGCGTGGGGCCGAGGCACATGCCGTGATCGTGACGGTCGTTCAAACGCATCAGCTCGGGACCGTAGTCATCCCAACGGCCAGACTCATGCCACAGCTCGGCGGGCTGCAGGGCGGGCATCATGATTTCCTGCGAGTTGATGGCGTTCATCTCCTCGCGAACGATATTCGAAACCTTGGCGAGAACGCGCTGGCCCAGCGGCAGGAAGGTGTACACGCCCGAGGCGGTCTTGCGAATCATGCCCGCACGCAGAAGCAGGCGATGGCTCGCGATTTCCGCATCAGCCGGATCTTCCTTCAGCGTGGGAGCATACAGCTTGCTCATGCGCAGAATGTTTGTCATAGCTTTCCTATCTCCTCCATGAGAACGTCCACGATGTCATCCTCTTCGACTTTGCGGACAATTTTACCATGTGCGAAAACCACGCCCGATCCATCACCGCAAGCAACGCCAATGTCGGCGTCGGCGGCTTCGCCGGGACCGTTCACGACGCAACCCATGACGGCAACCTTGATGGGAGCCTCGATGCTCTCGATGCGCTTCTCGACCTGCTTGGCCAAGCCGATGAGGTCAACCTGGCAGCGGCCGCACGTGGGGCAGCTGATAAGCTCGGGATGGCGCTGGCGCAGGTCAAGTGCGCCGAGCAGCGTCCAGCATGCGCGGATCTCGGTCACAGGATCATCCGTCAGCGAGATGCGCAACGTGTCGCCAATGCCCTGCTCAAGCAGCACGCCCAAACCACACGCCGACTTGATGATGCCCTGAAAGGCGGTACCCGCCTCGGTCACGCCGATATGCAGCGGAATATGCGGGATGTCGCGCGCCAAAAGCCGATAGGTCTCGATGGTGGCGCGCACGTCGTGCGCCTTCGCCGAAACCACGATGTCCCCAAAGCCGCGCCCCTCGAAATAGGCCACGTAATCGGCCGCCGACTTCGCCAGCTTCTGCGGCAACGTAAGGTCGGTGCGAGCCGCAAGCTCTTTGTCGAGCGAGCCGGCGTTCACGCCGATGCGAATGGGAATGCCCGCCTCGCGCGCCGCATCGATGACCGCATCGGTTTTAGCCAACCCGCCGATGTTTCCGGGATTGATGCGCAGCTTGGCTGCACCTCGACGAGCAGCCTCGATGGCAATGTGCGCATCGAAGTGGATGTCGGCCACCACAGGCAGAGGCGAGGCCGCGCACACAGCTTCGAAGGCGTCCAGGCAGTCGCGGCGCGGAATGGCCATACGCACCACTTCGCACCCAGCCTGCGCGAGCGCCTCGATTTGAGCGAGGTTAGCCTCAACGTCGGTAGCCGGGGCGTTGAGCATCGACTGAACCACTACGGGAGCGCCGCCGCCAAGCGGCACTGCGCGCGTGTGGGCCGCGCCCGCATGACCGCCCACCATAACCTGGCGCGTCAAGCAGCGCGGAAGGTCGTTTGTCGCCACAAATGCCCCCTATCAGCCGAAAGATTGCGAACTTATCCACTATACCGCAAAATGCCCCTCGCGCACGCCCGACTAACCAACTAGAACACGCCCAACGTCCCGGCGATGAGGCGCTGAATGTCTTGGTTGAGCATGACCGCGAACAGCAGCAGGAACAAGCCCATGCCGACAATCGTCATGTTGCCCAGCGCGCGCTCGGAAATCAGCTTGCCCGTCAGCTTCTGGAAGACCTCGACCACCAAGCGCCCGCCGTCAAGCGGGGGGATGGGAAGGAGGTTCATGATGCCCAGCGACGTCGAGATCATAGCCATGAACGAAAACGCGCTCACCACGCCCTGGGCGAAGAAATCCTTCGACATGACGGCAATGCCCACGATGGAGGTGGAGTTCGCCACCGTATCGGCCACCGTCTGCGGGTTGAACAGGCCCGCTATCGCCTCGACCACCATCCCGATGTAGGAGAAGCTCACCACGACGGATTGCCAAACGGTGGCGTTGAAGTGCACGATCTCACCCGTGTCCTGATACTGCAGGTCAACGCCCACCACCGAGTAGATGAAAATGAACACCAGCACCACGAACAAGAGGTTCATGGCCACGCCCGCCGCCAAGATGACGCAGCGCTTCCAGAACGGAAGGCTGCGGTACTGCTGGCGATACTCGGAGTCGTAAAGCGCCTGCGCGTCGGCTACGGGACGTGCCTCGCCAAGCGCAAGCGTCGGCGGTTCGGGAAGGCCCGCCTCGGCTGCGGCCCTGCGCTCCTTGCGCGTGGGAACAACAGCCGGCGCGCGATAGGTGTTGTATTGGTCCTGCTTACCGGGACCGCTGCAGCTGCCCCAAAGCGTAAGCTGCTCAAGCGCCTCGTACGCCTCGTCATCGCTGATGCCGCAGTCGGCGGCTATGTCTTCCATGTTGGCCGTGCCGCGACGGTAAAGCGCGGCAAGCGCCTCGGGCAGATGCGGCTTGATGGGCCCGGGATCCATGCCGCACACGCGCGCGTACCCGCCCAGCGGCACCGCCGTAATGCCAAAGCGCGTCCCCCATTTCGTGAAACCGATGGAAGGGCCGGGAAAGCCCAGCATGAACTCGGTCACGCGCACGCCGAACGCGCGGGCGGCAAGGTAGTGGCCGCCTTCATGAATGAAGACGAGCAGACCAATAGTGACCGAGGCGCATGCGATCATAATCAAAACGTCCATGCGGAAAGTCCTCGCTAGCAGCTTGTTTGAAGCGCAACCGACGTCGACATACATCGCCATCGAAACGCCCTCTGTTTTTCGCCCCCCCATTATAGGAAAGACACAGCGGAACAACCAACGGGCGCCATCTTGCGGCAAGAAAAACACAGCCCGTTCGCCAAAGAGGATGCCGGGATCCTCGAGATGGACATTCCGGTTCTATCCAAACATGCATTTTTTAGGCTTCCCGCCAAAACAAAAGCACCGGCAATTCCCCGTAGCGTACAATCGCCCTAGATAAGCGCCCAATGACTAGGAGCTCGCATGCCGAAGCACAACGCCCGCAGGTCCTCCATTGCGAAGCACAACCCCGCACGTATCTCAGTCGCGCTTGCGGCTCTCGTCATCGCACTCGCCTCGGTGATGCATCCCGCCATCGCGCTCGCACAAGATTGCCCCTCTCAAGAAGACAAGCCCAACAGCTGGCGTTACGTCGACGGTGTACCCATAAGCGAGGCCGAAGCACTCTCCCTCACCTCGGAAACCAACCCCATACCCGAAAGCGAAACGAACGCTGATACCACCACGCCACCCGAAGAAACGGAGCCCGCTTTCGTTTCTTGGTCCGAAACCCCCGCTGGATTCATTAACTCCAAGGGCGCGCTCATAGAAGGCGCATTACGCAAAGGCATCGACGTGAGCGAGTGGAACAAGTCCATCGACTGGGCAGCCGTCGCAGCTTCCGACATCGACTACGCTATCATTCGCTGCGGTTACGGCGATGACCTCATCTCCCAGGATGATAAGTACTTCCTAGACAACGTACGAGGTTGCCTGGAAAACGACATTCCCTTTGGAGTCTACATCTACTCTTACGCTTACAACGAAAAGATGGCCGCCAGCGAGGCCGCGCACGTGCTACGCCTCCTGGAAGAAGCCGACCTCTCCCCCGCCGATCTCGGCTACCCCGTATACTACGACCTTGAAGAACAAGGCCACACCAGCAAGCCGTGCATCCGAGAGCGCAATCCCAAATACGTCGAAGGCCTCGACGAAGACGGAGACGGCGAAGAGGACGAGCCCAAGTACATCTACAACTACCTGGACAACGAAACGCTCGCTCTGCTAGCCACCACCTTCGCAACAGCCATCGAGGAGGCGGGTTACAAGGTGGGCATCTACGCAAACCTGAACTGGTGGAACAACCACCTGACCGATCCCGCCTTCGACCAATGGGAGCGTTGGGTGGCACAGTACTACCATCAGTGCAACTACCAGGGCAGCTACGCCATGTGGCAGTGCACCTCAAGCGGCTCCGTTAATGGCATCAGCACACGCGTAGACCTGAACTTCGACTACGACCTCAATCGTTGCGCGCCAGTGCTCCCCGATATCGACGTCACCGACTGGTACTACACCAACGGTTCATATACCTACGTCATGAGCCGCGAGCTCATCACCGGCTACAGCTCGGGTAAGAATGCCGGCAAATTCGGGCCCTACCACAACATCACGCGCGGCCAAGCGGCAACCATCCTGTGGCGCATGGCAGGTGAGCCCGAAGCGCAAGCCCAGCCGTTCGAAGATGTGGATTACAGCGAATACTACGGCCCGGCCATCCACTGGGCTCGTGCGACGGGCGTGGTAAACGGCCACAAAGACACCGATGGCGTCTACCGTAAATTCAAGCCCGATGCCCAGGTGACGCGTCAGGAGCTGGTGTGTATGTTCGCCAACTACGCGCAATTTGTAGACGAACGCAGCATCGAAAGCGACGGCACGACCATGAACGAGCGCCCTGACGCGGACAAGGTTTCCTCATGGGCAGCGCCCTCCATGGCATGGGCCATCGAACAGGGCATCCTGAACGGCAAGAACAGGGACGGCATATACTACTTAGCCCCCAAAGACAAGGCTTGGCGCGCGTCCATGGCCACCATGATCATGAATTACCTGCTGCTGCCCGCAGACTAAGACCGCTTCAGTCCAAGCCGCTCTCACGTCGAAATAAACTCCACCCGCGTTTCGCAGCGGCTCGATATGCTTGGTCGCGCTGGCGCTCAACCTCGCCCAAACGCTCCACAAGCGACGTCATCTCGCGCTCGTGACGACGATCGCTTGCCGAAAGAGTAAAAGGATAGGGTTCGCGCGAGACGGCGAATGCCTTCGCCTCGTCAAATTCACTCATCCACACCACCACGCGCTCCTCAGTTTCGCAAGCGCGTTCCCTCACAGCCTCCAAACCCTCAGACACACGTACGGCCCATTCGTCTCTATGCGCGAGCAAGCTTCGCAGGGCTTCGGACATCTCAGTCTCAGACGCCCCGCCACCAAGAGAAAGCTCCTCACACCCCACCTCTTCGAACAGAGCACTTTCCTTGACCTGGCACGCCACGCCCATGCAAGGCACGCCCGACCGCATGAGCACGAGAGTACCGTAATACTGCATGGAAAACCCCGCATACGCCCGGGAGAGGAGATCGCCCACCGCCCCAATGTTGGCTCCTGCGTGGAAAATATTCACGCGGTCGGAATCGCCCGCAGCCGCCTTCACTGTTTCCAAAAGCCTGGAATCACCAGGGTCTAGCGCGCATAACACCACACGCAAGTTCCCGTCTTCCGCCAGCGCATTCCCGAGCACGTTGGCAACCCTTTTCGGGAAGTCTTCGCCGAAGCCGTCTCCGGACCTCAACGTAACGGCAAGAATACGGTCGTCCTCGGCATCGATTCCCCGCTCTGATAGCCATGTATCAACGAATTCCGTCCGCGTTGCCCGCCCGAGCACGAGCGGCTCAGCGCCCAAAGACAGGGCATCGTCAGGCAACCCCGCCGCCCGCAGCACACGCATTGTCTCCGCATCGCGCGCCACAAACTCCATACCCAGCATTGCCATGAGGCTCACGAGTTTCTTGGCATCGACGTGATCGAGAGGCCCTGCGCCACCTCCATACAACGCCATCTTAGATCCGTTGAGATGCGAGAGTGTAGCCAACGCCGTCGCAGCATACAAGCTGCATCCGTCCATGTTGCTGAAAAGTTCCCCGTTACCCATGCTGCTGCGCACGCCTTGGTCGTTCAGCACGCCCGCGACAACCAGAATCGCGCTGGCGTAGGCAAGCGTGACATCAAGGGCGTGTTTATCCTGCATGCTCATGGCGTAAACGCCAAGATGCTCCAACGTATGTTGCGGGTTCATGCTTATGGCCACCACCGTCGAGCCCTCTACGCGCATACGCAGGCGCTCATCAACGGTAGCCAGAATGTAATTGTTGGCGAAGTTGTCGGTGCCGATGTAGCCGAATACACAGGCGATGCTACGCGGACTACCTGCACCCTTCCAAGAAAAGTCGCCCGCCAAAGCCTCGACCAGTCCTTCCGCTGCGTCAGCATCAGACAAATCATAACGGCGCGTCGAACCCGCAACGCTCTTCAGCACTCCCTCGGTCGCACCAGCTCCCACGGCAACTGCGAAATCAGGCACGTAATCAGCCTGTCCCGCCCCAAAAAATCCGCCCTGCAGGCGATCCGCCTGCTCCTGCGTCTCGCACAACCAGCCAAAGGGGGCATTCGCCTCCCCACGTGCCGTCAGCGGATAATCGATGGTTAGCCCATCAGCGAACAGCACGCCGTCGAGTTTCTGCGTCCGCAGAAACTGCCTGACCATGTAGCCACGCACCACGCCTCCAAGCGCAAGCAGATAGGGCTGCCGCTCAGGGTCGAACCAAAAGACCGTATGGCCAAGCGCCTCTAAGGCCTCTTTCAGCTCTCGAGAGCTGGAGGACCCGCTAGATGCGGGATCGGCGAAAAGCGCGAGTCGGTAGTAACGGACATCGTCAGTCATGGATCATGCTCCTTAGCGGGATATCTGCGTATGCCTTGCATGGATGCAGGCCTCAATCGCAACTATCCAATTATAATGAATCAAACTACCAACTCGTTGTCGGGCAAACGAAAGGGACTCCCTTTGGAAGCAAGCATCATCATCCCCGTGCACAATGGCGAAGCCTACCTGCGCGAATGCCTCGACAGCGCTCTTGCGCAAACAACCGATGACTTCGAGATCATCTGCGTCGACGACGGCTCGACCGACGGCTCCGCCCAACTGCTTGCCAACATGGCTGCCCTATATCCCCGAATAAGGGTTATCACCAAAGAGTGCGGGGGCGTGAGTTCGGCGCGCAATGTCGGCATGCAGGCCGCACGGGGAGACTACGTGTTGTTCATGGACTCGGATGACCTCGCCTATCCACAGCTTGTCGAGAAGACAGTTGCCACCGCCCGACGCCTCGATGCGCAGATGGTCATATTCGGCTTTGAGCGCTTCTTCGCCAATAAGGGCGTATGCGCCCCGCATCCTCGCTGCAATGATGAGCACCTCCATGGTCGCTGCTTCGACTTCGCCTCATTCGACGGCGTCGCTGAAGACGTGGTTACCCCCAATGTCTGGCGCATCCTGTACGATCGTCGCTTTCTGGCAGAAACGGGCGTGCTCTTCCATGAGGATCTGCACGCCGCCGAGGACCTCGCCTTCGTCTACGAACTTGCCTTTCGCGCAAAGCGAGTCACCTTGGTCGACGAGGTGTTGTACAAGTACCGCCGCGATGGCGGCGTAACTCTTACCCGCGCCTACCGGGGATGCGTCGCCTTCCGCGCGCTTGGCTATGTGCGCGATGATGCCGAGGCAAACAACCTTTTCAGCGGAAACAATCTTCGTCACTACGTGGATCTTTTGATAAGTACGTCAGACTACGCGTTTCGATCGGCCTCCAGCTATGACGAATTCGTCGAGCTGTATGCCGAATACCAGAAGACGTGGGCTCGCTTCGCGTGCGACCAAGCGGACCTGCTTGCCGAGCGAAACCGCCCTATCCTCGATGCGACGTCCTCCATGTCGGACAATGAGTACCTCTTCTGGCTGTTCGATGCACGCCGCGCCTCGCTGGAAAACGCCAACGTCGATAAACGAAAACTGCGCGCTCAGCTTGACAAAAGCAAGCGTGAGGCCGATAAGCTGAAGGACAAAGTGGCTCAAATCTATGAATCCCGCTCGTACCGCATTGGCAATTCTCTAGTCAAAGGCCCTTCAAAGATCATCAAGAAGCTCAAGGGAAATCGTTAGGTCAGGGTGAATTCGATGCACGGACGCATTCTCATCATCAGCTTCTTGCGCTTGGAAGAGGCTGATCACTCACGCAGGGTGGCGCACGTCTTGCAGAAAGCCGGGCATGCCGTGCTCGTGCTAAAGCGCGCCAAAGACGATCGCGTCTTCATGCAAGAGCTCGATGCCGCAATGAAGGGCTTCAGCCCTACGCTCATCCTCTACGAGGAAGCTACTTGGACGGATACTTGCGAAGCAACCGAATGCCAAGCCAAAGCGCTCTGCAAACCCCTGCCCACAGCCGCATCCTTCGACACCGACTATATGCATACCGTTTCTTCCGAGTCCTCGGCAAAGCGCAGGGGCCTTTCCTGCATTCAGAAGTGCTCGGAGAACCGCCGTGAACTGCTTTTCCACGCCCTCGAGGCGGCCGCTAGCGACAACCTCATCGCAACCGACTCCTCGTGGCCGAATTCACTCGCCAAGCAGTTTCCCTACGGAAACGCCGCCTACTATCTGCGCACGACTAAGTACTTCGTCGTTTTCGCAGGTGATGACGTTCCCTCCGAAGCTGCTATCGCCCTTCGTATCGCCGAGGGCAACCTCATCCTAGCCGAAAAGGAAACCCTGAAGCACTTCCCCAGCTTCGCGTCTACGCTTATCCCATTTGAAAGCGACGAACTGGCTGTCCTCATCGCAGGCTACGAGGAAAACCCTGAGTCCTTCGCCGAAGCGCACACCCAGCAACACCGCAACTACGAGAACCTAATCCCAACGGAAGACTTCGTAGCGGACTTCCTTGAGCGCCAAGACAAAAGCTATCAGGCAGAAGGAAAAACCCCCGTGCTGGCATACGAAGATGCGGCCACGCGCGTAACGCTGTGCGGATGGTTCGGCGCGCGCAACTTCGGAGATGATTTGCTCATGCTCAACGCCGCACATCGCATTCAGAAGCGCTACCCCAATGCGCAGATTATGGTAATCGGCGCGCGCCCGAACGTCATTCGACGCGATTATGGCTTCGAGGCCGTCGAACCTTACGACAGGCCCGGCCTTAAGCGCGTTTTGGAGGGCTCAAAGGCGCTGGCGTTTTTCGGCGGGCTTATCTTCGACGACCCCATGGCCACCACCTCGGGAGATATCGAATTCCTGAACAACCCTTGGATCGAACCGACGGGACAGGCCGGTATAAGCCTCTACGCCGCCGCGCTGGGCGTACCGTCGGTTGGCTTGGGTATAGGCGCCGGTCCCGTACACAACGAGACTACACGGCGCGCCATCCGCCTGATGAGCATGGCGCGCATGCGCTTCCTTCCGCGTGACGAACAGACATGCGAATGGCTTAGACTCTCAGGCGTTGACCCAGCGCTCGTGGATAAGAAGGCCGACCTCATCCTAGGAGCACGCTCGCTCGTCGAGGAGATGACCGCCAAAGCGCAGCTCTCCGATGGTTTTGCCTCTGGCAGCTACTTCGTCGTGTCACTACGAAGGTGGCATCTAAACCCATCTGATTTCACAGATCAAGTTGCAAGGGCAGTCGACCGCGTCTGTGAAGCCACGGGCCTGAAAGCCGTCTTGCTCCCCTTCGACGACGACGACATCAAAATACATCAAGAAGTGTTCGACAGGACAAGCTTCTCGGAACGTATCACGCTTTTGCTGGAGCGCCCCAAAGAAGCAGAGTTTCTCGCCATCCTTTCTCGTTCGGCCTTCGCGTTTGCCATGCGCCTGCACTGCTCCATCCTCCATCACGTGCTCGGCAAACCCGCCGTCGGACTGGATTACAACGACAAAATTGCCGCCCATTTCCAACTCATGGGGCAAGAGGAGCTGCTGATTCCGCTAGACGCACAATTCGATGCCATGGCAAGCGCGATGCTTACCGCGCATCGGAGCAGCGAGGCAATTTCTAGGCAGGTGTCCGGTACGGTGGCAGGCAAGGCTGCCCTTGTTGACGAGGCCTTCGAGGAATTCTTCGGCATAATAGAGGAGGGCCCCAGCAGCAAGGCGGGTATACCCTTCCACGATGCCGAGCCAGGAATCTCGGCATACCACCCTCGCGTTGCGTCAAAGGAGCATTTGAAGCGTGCCAGAATCGAAACCGAACGCAATGAGCTGCGCAAGCAAGTAAAAAAACAGGAGGCTCAACTAAGTTCGCGAGCTTATCGCACCGCCAAAGCCGCCTCGAAAGTCCTGCGCCCCTTGAGGAAGCTGCTCAAATAAACCGAAGAATTCTTCGGCAAAGACGGAGGAGTGACGTCGCCAGAACAATCGGCAGACCGGGAAGGGCAAAATCGTAAAGCACTTCCCGGCTCCTGCGCCGCACCACTTACAGAAAGTCGGCTACATGATGCCGCGGGTGATGGAGTTCATCATGATAGCCGCAATTTGCGCACGGGTGACGTTGTCCTTTGGGGCAAGTCGTTTACTTCCGTCTGCCGCATCCTTGCCATTGATAATCCCCTTGTCAACAGCCCAAACAAGGCTATCCCTTGCCCAAGAGCTGGTTTTGCCGTTATCACCCAGGCTGTTGTATTTCGAGGCGTCCGCTAAAGAAAGGTTCGCATTCGCCACACGCGCCACGATGCACGCCAGCTCCTGCCTCGTCAGGTACTTGCCCACGCCAAACTTGTCGGTGCCTGCATAGCCTGTCATATAACCCTTAGCCACGCACCAGCTCACCGCCTCGGAATACCATCTCCCCGGCGGCACATCACGATGATCGGTGGGGGGAACCATCTCGCCATTGCCCAAATAGTTGTACAGGACGGCCGCTGCTTCCTCGCGCTTGAGATCCCTTCCTGGGGCAAAGGTGCCATCGTCGTTACCGTTCATAATGCCGTGGCTCATAACGTATTCGTATGATTGAACGTACCAGGAACCGGCAACGACATCGGAGGCGTAAGAGTACGCTTTGTCGCCCATCACGATCTCGGGCTCATCGTCTTCGCCGGCTTGATCCTCATCATCTGCGAGATACTCGAGACAGATAGCAAGCTCCTTCTTGTAGCGGTTCTGCCATCCCTCGTGATACTGCGGCTGCCCCTTGTAGAACACCGCAACGTTTTCCACCACATAGTTGCACAACGTAGTAACGAACTCGATGTCGGTCATATCGTCACTCAAGCCACACCCAGGCCACTCGACGCCTTCTTCGAGATAATGATATACACCATCCCAGTCGTACCCGTCAGAGACACCGCCCACAAATTTCCGCCAACCGCCACCGCCGAACAAGTTGTACATGCCCCAGCACAGGCCCTTTACGCAGTCGTCTCGATCTGAAATCTCTATGCCTCGGGAACGTAAGTACTTTTCAGCGGGAATATAGTACTGCTCGTACGCCCACGCATCCTGAAGCGCCGCAAACACAACAGGATTCGCCGCATAAGCCGCCTTCCATGCAGCATTCACTGCGGCAGCCTCTTCCGTGAAGCGGGTCTTAGCAACCTCGTTGCCTTCGTCATCGATCTCCACATAACTTTCTCGAACAGTCATCTTCTTGATGCTGGTTACGTACAGCTCGGTTTCGGGATCTATCTCGGCATAGGGCGCAAACATGGAAAACGTCGCAGGATCGTGCTCATAGCAGGCGACGATGAAATTTTGAAGGCCATAACGCCTGTCGAACTGATAATAGCCCATGGCGTTGTATCCATCGCCCGAACTAAACGTGGCGTCGTAGGCCTTATGACTCTCGAATTCCGCGAAATAGCGCATCTCTTCAGAAGGCGCAACATCCAAAAGGCTGCTTAGCAAAACGAGCTCTTCATCAGCAACAAAAACCTCGGAATAGAAATCGGCTTTGTCTACCACAATGGCAGAGTCGCCCTCATCCGCATAAGCCGAAACGGGGGCGGTGAAAAGCACAGAAAAAAGAGCAAGCGCCAGCGCCAGTGCGTACGCGAATCGCGTGCGCACGGCGAAGGCGTGCGCAGGTGTGTTCTCGTAGTGCATTTAAGCCTCGTTTAAGTAGTTTGTTTGCATGCCCGTCCATGGTACCTCATGAAGAAGCAAGCTGCGCAAACTGCACCTAAAAGCCCACAACTCTACCGCTCGAAGCCCGCGAGCCTCGCATCAGGCGCGCAGGCGGCCTTGCGACAGCGTCAAGCATCCGCCCTAAGAAACCCCGCCATCGAGAAATCTCTTGCGGGTGACAAAGTTCCACACCATAACGATGGCTGTAGCGCCTATCTTGGTAATGCGATAGTCGACGCCCAGAAAGTCGGTTCCCAGCCACATGCAGGCGTCATTAAGAATCAAACCCGCAACAGAAAGCGCCACGAAGATGACGAACTCGCGCCTGCGCGACATGCCTTCCTTGTGCGTAAACACATAGCGCATCGAGGCAAAGTAGTTGAACACAACCGACACCGTGAAGGAAACGGTCGCGCTTACCAGGTAGTCGATGCCGGCAAGCTCGGTCAGAGCCACCATGAGGCCATAGTCGATCACGAAGGCAACAACGCCCACCACGCCGAACTTCATTATCTGCTCGAGCAGCCTCATGCGGTACGCGAATCCTCGACCCTACCGGTCGCGGTAGGCGCGGGTGACCTCAAGCTCCCACTGGCGACGGCCCACCTTCTCCACGGAATGCAGGATACCGCCCGCCGTAAGAGCCAAAGCGCCGCATATGAACAGGCCCACAGCAAGAACGGCTGAAGGGACCTTGTACACGTACTGCGTCTCGATGTACTCGAGGATAACGGGAACGCCCGCAATCAAGCCCAAGACGAACAGCACCGCGGCCATGGCGCCGAAGAACAGGAGGGGCTTTCCATCCTTGCACAGACTCGCGATGGCCTTCAGCACGCGTGCGCCGTCACCGAAGGTGGAGAGCTTCGAAACGCTTCCCTCGGGACGATCGCGGTAGTCGATGGGCACGTCCACGATGCGCCATCGATGCGCTACTGCGTGAATGGATATCTCGGTCTCGATCTGAAAGCCCTCGGAGAGCACGGGCATGGTCTTCACGAACACCTTACTGAACGCGCGGTAGCCAGTCATAACGTCGTTGAAGCCGTAGCCGTAGATGAACTTGATGAGCCAGCGCACCAGGTTGTTTCCGAAGCCGTGGAAGGCGCGGTCGTTTTCCTCGCCGTAGCTGCCGTTGGAAAGGCGGTCGCCCACCGTCATGTCGGCCTCGCCCGCCGCAAGCGGTTCCAGCAGCGCAGGCGCGAACTCAGCAGGGTAAGTGTCGTCGCCATCAACCATGAGGTAGTAGTCGGCCTCGATCTCGCGGAACATGCTGCGCACCACGTTGCCCTTACCCTGACGCGTCTCGCGCCGCACGATGGCCCCGTGCTCGCGAGCGATGTCCGCCGTGCCGTCACTCGAATTGTTGTCGTACACGTAAATGTCAGCCAGAGGAAGCACCGCACGAAAATCGTCTATCACCTTCGCAATGGTAACAGCCTCGTTGTAACAGGGAACGAGCACCGCAACACCAGCGCCCTGACGTACCTGCGCAATGCGGCTATTGCTCGAAGTCATGTGCAGTTCCTCTCTCTTTAACGGGGCCTATGCACACGCCGACTAAAAGCGGCAGCGCAGCAGCAATGGGAAGAATATAGCGCAGGTGTCCGTTCAACGGGCCGGCAAGCGTCGTGATAAGCAGCATGGCAAAGGGAATGGCCACGATAAGCGGCAATCCGCGGCGCTTACGCAGGGCATAGCACACGCAGGTAAGCGCAAGCAAGATGAAGGTCGCCGGCGAATAAAGCGCACAAACTATGGGCATTTTGATGGGCACGTTGATGGCGCTCGTCACCGAATCACGCAACTCCTTCGAGTTGACGTAATGAACATCGAAACTCTGGTTGATCTGATCTTGCAAGATATAGAAGCTGAAAACCGGCCTTGCAATGTCAGGGCCCACAATGTGCCACGGATAGAAGTACGCGTATATATTGGCAAGCGTTGCCTCAATGTAAGTGACAGGATGACGCAAGCCCATGGAAAACCACGCGGCAAAATAGTCTGACTTCTCCTGATCGGTCATTGCGCCAAATTCATCATGCATCGACTCTTTGACAGGATCCGAGAGGTCGGGCAAATAGAGATCGGGCAGCTGCTCGTACGGAAGGATGGCTTCGATGGCTTCCCTCTCCTCAGGTGTAACGTCATCGGGATGTTCCAACAAATAGCGCGCAGTTTGCTGGAAGGGAACCGACATCATCTCCTTGATCTCATCGGTCTTAATGTCGTAATGAGGGTAAATCACCTGATAAGCAAGCGTGTGTGCGCCCAAAACGGCAGCCAGGACTACAACAGCCCAAGTGCAATTGAATCGCCGGGCGGCACGTAAATGAGGCTTCGATGTGATGAGGTGGTACGCCAGAAGTACCAGCAGAGTTGGCAGCGCAATGTAGATACCGTTGTTGCGCGTGAAGCACAAGGCCAGCGCCGCCACGGTAAGTAGCGCCCAGGCGCTCCATTCCGGGCTTTTCGGACGTACGCGGCGCGTGGGTCCAGCGGCCCCCAAAGGCCGCTTGCGCAGCGGATACAACAAACACACCACCGCAAGAACAAAACAACAGAATACACCGTTGAACAGCGTATCTTTGAAAGCAACTTGGGCGGAAGCACCCCACATGGGATGTAGCGCAAAGAAAACCAACGTCAAAACCACCAGCCAACGCGGCGAATCCATACGCGTAAGCTGACGCACCGAGAGGGCAAACGCCACAATGCACACAGCGCTCTGAAACAGCACGATAATGAGCACACCCAAGTTGTCGGAATAAAGCGTGCGCCCCAACACCATGGAACCCGCGTACAGAAGGTTCATGACAACAGGATGGTGGTTCTCAAGCGGGGCGTCGGTGATGAACTGGTTCATGCTGCGCACGCCATCCCACGGAAGCGAGCCCGGCAAATACACCAGCAGATAAGGTAGCCAACACAGCGCTATGACAACCGCGGGAATGATGAAGCAGTGGCGTCTGAAGAAGCCCTCGGGTGCGAATGGCTTCCAGCTATTCGGCTCCCTTAGCCCTTGGCGGTCAAACCACCAGAACAAAAGCCTCATGATGGCAAAGATGGCCACCCATGCCGCCAGCACGCCCAAAACCATCTTCCACGCAGGCGGCCAATGCAGCTCCCAGTTGCCCTCCTCAGTCGCACGAGAGCACACGTAGCCAACCAGCTGCGTAAGTGCAAAAAACAGCGAGAACAGAAGGGTCCAACCCTCGTTCTTGAAGCTGTCGAACAACCGTTGCGCCTTGCCCATTATTCCTCGCCGGAAAGGAGCCCCGACGTGATGGTGTTCATCATGACCGCGGCCATCTCGGCGCGAGTCACCGGCTCTTTAGGAGCCAAAAGGCGGACGCCGTCTATGTCCTTGCCGTTAATAACGCCCTGCGAGGTGGCCCAGACAACGCTCGGCTTGGCCCAGTTGCTCGTATCCTCATGGTCGGGAAGGGCCAAGAACTTCGTATCGTCGAGATCAATAGCCTCAAGATCAGTACCCGTCACGTTAACCATCAAGCAGGCGAGCTCTTGTCTGGAAAGAATGTCGCCAACGCCGAACTCCGTGGTGCCGGCATGACCGTTCATGTAGCCCATGGCGACCACCCAGTTCACAGCATTGGCATACCATGCGCCCTGCACCACATCAGTGTGAGCAGTCTCAGGCACAGGCTCGCCATTTTCGAACACAGGGGCGCCGCTGCCGAAGTAGTTGTACAGCACAGCAGCCGCTTCCTCGCGCTTAAGGCCGTCGTTGGGACGGAACTTACCCGACCCGTCGTTATCGCCATTCATGATGCCGTTTTTCGTGGCGAAGTTGACGGCTTCGAAAAACCAATTGGCCTCTTTCACGTCGACAAACTTCTTGTAGTGATGCTCAACCAAATAGTCGATAGCCGCCTTGGCATCTAGCGCGCCATGGCTTCCACTCGTTTCGGAACGGTCGTGTTCGGGATCGACGATAGGCGTAGCGGTAGCGTAAAGCGCCTCGCATACCTCATCAACCGTTGCATCGGGCTCCACGGCAAACATAAGCGCAATAGTGCCGGAGACAATCGGAGCCGCCATGGAGGTGCCGCTCATGCAGCTATACTCATCGTAAACGCCATCGGTGCTGCTAGAAAGCGCGGCAAGGCCAGCAGCCTCGGAAGAGGCGGCATCCTCGGCTTCCTCATCCGTATTAGCACCCTGCTCCGGAGCCGCAATGCTTTCATCAGAGGCATCGGGGTTAACGGGCTCGGCTGAATCACCCGACGCATCGCCCTCTTCCTCGGGCTCCTCCACGATTTCCTTGTACGCAGCCTTGGCCGACCAGATGGAGTCACCCGGTGCGCTAATATCCTTATACTCGTTGTAGTCCGAGCTAATCCAGTTCGTTCCGTCGGGTTCAAGAGCCGTTACGCTGATGCAAGCGTCGTAGTCGGAGGGATACAGCTTCTCGGTCTTGGCCCTGTTGCCCGCAGCACACACCGTAGCAATGCCATATTTATCGCGAGCCTTCTCGATAATGGCCTCAAGCTCGATGTCAAGCGAAGTGCGACCCGAAGAGGTGTAGTACGCACCCATGCTCAAATTCACAACGCGAACATTGGCCTTACCGCTGTCAACCAAGTTGAAAATGTAGTTGTACGCACGAATCACAGCCTTGAGCGATCCACTTCCATTGGCGGGGTTAACCGCATTGATGGGCAAAATGCTGGCATTATAGGAAGCGCCCGCAAGACCCACCCCGTTATTCGCCCGCGCAGCTGCGATACCGGAAACATGGGTGCCGTGGCCGTTTGAAGCAACGTCCCCGAGCTTTCCCGCCGTCGTATCAAGCGGCTTGCCCAAATACGTTTCTTCAACATCTTGCGAGGTATACGCATCCCAAGCCAAGTCATGGAGCACATTGGCGTTCAGATCCTCGTGAACGGTGGTGGCACCGCTGTCAATGACGGCAATCACCACATCGTTATCGCACTGGTAGGACTCCCAAGCCTTAGCAAGACCCGTGGTATAAGCCCAATATTGGTTCTCGTTAACAATTGAAGAGGAGGAAACAGCCGTGAAGGGGTCGTTCACAAACGGCTCGGCAAGCGTCCAGAAGAAGCCTTCGTCAGATGGCTGACCAACTGAAACCTCGATGATGGGCTCGATGAGCGAAAGCTCGACGTCCTCGGTTTCGGCCGCAAAAGCCGCGCTCGCGCCAAAAGCAAGCAAGCTTGCCGCTGCGGCAGCGGCAAACGCACTCGCTGCAACCGTCTTGAATTTGCGCATCATCAATCTCCTACACGCTCAACGGCATCTTCCAGCCGTTTTCTGTTCGAAGCTAACCCGAATAGTATAACCCTCGATTCTGAGAAAAAGCTGAAGCGAGGCACCGTTCCATGCCAACAACGTCTTTAATGTAGCAAATGCTACTTCGCAAAGCTTCCAAAGTGCTTCTTTTGAAGAAACGGGGCGTTTTACTCTCCCTTCTGTCACAATAGTCCTATGACTGAAACAGCACCGACAAATGAATGCACTCCGAGCACAGAGGGAGACGCCGGAAAAGGCACCGAAGCGGGTATTCCCGAGGGGGCCCTTTCTACGTACCCGAAAACCGAAGCCGCTGCCGTCAGCAAGCCCTGGAAACCTAATAAGGCCCTCCTTGCTTTGGGTTTGCTGGTCATCGCCTCATGCTCGATCCTCTTTTTTACCGAGATGTGGCTCTTTGCTACGTGGGAGTCGCTTTCGGTAGACGAGATTCTCTATCACCTACGCACCAGCCTTGAGGGCACGAATTCCTCCATGATAAGCGACTACCTGCTGCATTACGGCACAAGGGAACTTGCCATCGTGGTCATTTCGGGAACAACTCTTTTTCTCACCCGAAAACGTAAGGTCGTTTATCGGATGCTTATGGCCACGCTCGTCGCGATCTCAGTGGGCGCCGTTTCCTATGCTGTTTACGACCTCGACAAACAAATCGGGTTGATCGACTACCTCCAACAGCCCGAAAACGAAAACACGGTGGATTTTATTGAAAGTCATTACGTTGATCCCTCTCACGTGGAAATAGCTTTCCCCGAACAGAAGCGCAACGTTATCTACCTGATGCTCGAGTCGATGGAGGTCACCTACGCCGACATTGAAAGCGGCGGAGCTTTTGAGCGAAACGTTATTCCCGAGCTAACCAAACTAGCCCAGTTAAACGAGGATTTCTCTGGAACGAGCTCCCAAATCAGCGGAGCCCTATGCCTTCCCGGCTGCACGTGGACCATGGGAGCCATGTTCGCCCTTACGTCAGGCCTGCCGCTCAAGCTGCCGCTTTCCGGGAACCAGCTGGAAACGGCTGATTCGTTCTACCCGGGAATTACCGCCATGGGAGACATCCTGGCTGACGAAGGATACACGCAGGAGCTGCTCATTGGATCAGATGCCGTATTCGGCGGAAGAGAACTGTACTTCACGCAACACGGCGACTTCAACATGAATGACTACGCGCACGCGCAGGAAACCGGGCTTATTCCTGAAGGTTACAAGGTTTTCTGGGGATACGAAGATGCGCGGCTCTTCGACATAGCAAAACGACGCCTGACGGAGCTCGCAGCACAGGACGAGCCCTTCAACCTTACCATGCTCACCGTCGACACGCATTTCGAAGACGGCTATGTATGCGAAGCCTGTGATAGCGAGTTCGGAGGAAACCAATACGCCAACGTCATGGCATGCAGCAGTCGACAGGTAGCTGAGTTCATTGAATGGGTTCAGCGTCAGCCCTTCTACGACAATACGACAATCGTCATTTGCGGAGATCACACCACCATGGATTCCGATTTCTGCGAAGGCGTACCCAGCGGCTACGACCGGCGCGTATTCACCGCCGTGGTAAACGGAGCTGCGCAGGTCGAGGAAGGCGAAGTTGCGCGCAGATACTCCACGCTTGACCTCTTCCCCACCGCACTGGCGGCCATGGGAGCGCAGATATCCGGAGATAAGCTAGGGCTTGGTGTCAACCTTTACTCCAGCACGCCTACCTTAGTTGAACTCTACGGCCTCGACGCCTGCGAGGCCGAACTCTCCAAGCAGTCCGACTTCATGAACGCTTTTTCCGAGGTCGTTATCACCGAAGAAAACCTCATGAACGTAAGGGAGAAAGCTACGCTATCAGCCAAAACGGCGCTTGGCCTAGACCCCGACTGGCTGAAGAGCCACAAACGTGATATCAACCTCATCAACGAAGACGTGAACGAAGTCGACCTCGTTTTGCATCGGGCACCCGCAGGCAAGGTAATCTTCATCTTGGAGGACTGCTATTCGCTCAATCCCGAAGCAATCATCGGGGCAGAGCTTACCGTGACCGATATGCGCACGGGGAAAACCACCGAGCTTCCGCTGAGTCTCGTTCAGAACCGCCCCAACTACTTCTGGCATATCTGCATTACCGATTTCAACGAAGAAGATCTGCCTCACCTCACAGCTTGCGCCTTGCTCTCGCTCGAGGGATTCGATCGATTCGAAGTCGCCTCATGCAATGTTTGCGAGTCGGCAGAACTATAATGAACCCAGCCCACGCAAGCAGGAGCCGACCGTACCGCATCGCCGCAGGGAAAGGATACCGCCTTGTCTGAGACACCGCATTCCGCCTATCGGCAAACCCCTGAGCTCAGCATTATCATCCCCGTCTATAACGGAGGTAGCTTCTTTCGCGATACCATAGGTTCTTTGCTTGGGCAAACGCTTGAGCGCAGCCGCTTCGAGATCATTCTCGTCGACGACGGCTCCACTGACGGAAGCGCTGAGTATTGCGATAAGCTCGCCGCATCCCATCCCGATTTCGTTCGCGTCTTTCATCAGCCCAATTCCGGCTCCCCCGCAGGCCCCCGCAACAAGGGAGCGCGCCTCGCACGAGGGGAGTACGTCTTCTTTGTTGACGCTGACGACCTTGTGCCCGCTGAATCATTCGAGCACATGCTTCTCCATGCGCATGATAAGCAATTCGATATCGGCGTGTTCAAGGTAGACGGCTCAAGCTGGGGTCTCACCTACGACGGGCTGTTCGACCAACCTCAGGACAACTGCACGGTTTTCAACTCTCGCATCATGAACTCGCTGGGACCGTACAAGCTATTCCGACGCTCCCTCATACTGGACAACAACCTCACCTTCCCCGAGGGCATCCTGTATGAAGACCTGCCCTTCGTGCTGGAATGCTATTTGAACGCAAGAAGCATCTCGATCATCACCGACAAGGTTTACTATACGTACTCCGCGCGCACCGACGGGGGAAGCATCAGCCAAGGCGTCGGCGCAAAGCGTCTCGACGAGCAGATCGAGGGCATCGCTCATTACTTCAGAGTCGCCTCTCGATACGCTACGCCACAGGAATGCCCTCACATATTCGTACGCGGGTACCGCTATCTCGACTACGCGTTGCCGCACCTGTTCGACCAAAAGCGAACCGACCTACTCGAGAAGGCAGCTCGTGATGCACGCAGCTATTACTGCGACCAAGTGCGCTCGCTCATGCCGTTCTCCCAGATGACACGCATCGACACCTTGATTGCTGGAAAGACCGATCTCCTGCGCTCAATTGTAAAGCGGCAGCCCCTTCTTTCCTTCAATGGCCAAACCGACGTGGCGCCGCCTTCATACCAACTGCACACTCTGAACCGCAAAGGCCTCTATGCCATCGAAGCGGAACACGTCGCGCCCATTCCCCCTGATTTCGGCTGGGGTCGACCCAAGCTCGAGAACCCTCAAATCGTGCACAACCTGATCACGCATGCCAGCCTCGAGGCCGACAGCGTATGTTTCGAAGGGCGGCTGCAGCTGCTTCGCGCATGTGCGGGAATCCCCGAATCCGCGCAACTGCGCAGCAGCTTGGGAAATTCCCATCCAGCAAGCTTTACGGTCGAATCCGCCCGAATCGTCTATGCCGACGTATGGCACATCGTGCTTTCATGGCAGGCAACCATGCCCCTATCGACCCTCGAGCCAAAAGACGACAAGAGACAGGCCATCCACTTCTACCTCGACGTCGATCTCCCGAGCGGCCAAACAGTCGAAAGCCGTTTCGGCAAAGACCGCCTGGATGGCGTTTTCAGCACTTTCGCGAAGCAGGCAGTAACATCAGGCGCATGGCTGTTCGCCCCTACTGAAACATCTTCGAAAAACCTCAGCCTCAACGCCGTTCCCCTCGCGCTGGCACGCAGCCTTGCGAATCCGCCTTCGCTTCGTCTTGAGAAAAAGGTTTTTTCTACGCTGCTCTACATCAATGGCGGGCTTGGCTTTGACAATTATCCTGGCACTGAGATAACCCTGCAGTTTATTGACGAATCGGGCTCATGTATTCAAAAAGAAACTCTCAAGAAAAGCGCACGTCGCGGAGATCGCGCATTTTTCGGATCCGCAGACGTCACTAGCCTGCGCAAAGGACGCTACGAATTATCCCTGAGTGTAGAAATCGCCAATGCGACCTTGGACCTTGAGGGACATGCGTCGAATACGGGCAGAGAGGAAATCAAGCGCTTCGCGCGCACGTACTCACTCGATACCGCTTTTAAGCCAGCCATGCTCACCATATCCTGATCGCCAAAAGGCAGAGACGAAAACAAGGACGATACCTCAGCTATCGAAACATCGTCTTCAGGTTTATCTCATCCCCAACTTTCACAGCCCCCTAAGACGCAACAGCCAGCTTACCTGCCAGGTGACGCACCTTGTCGAAGATCCTCTGCGGCCAGGCAGGTGCGGCGAGAATAAGCGCCAAAGCGCATCCGCCGCCGATGAGCACCACCAGGCAGCCGATTTCGGGCAAGACCGCATCAAGCCACGCGCCGAAACTGAAGGCATTGAGCGCGTAGTAGACCATGGGATGCATGAAGTACACCTGCAAAGATCGCTCGCCAGCACGTGTGACAGGCCCCAGCTTGCGTCGCGGCACCAGCAGCATCACGCATGCCGACGCAGCCGCGACGGCAAAGTAATAGGCGAAACGGATAGCAGCCATAGCCCACAAGCTGAAGCTCATGCCCGACGCATCAAGGATGGTGGCGTAAGAGTTTCGTGCCGTGAACAGCTTCTTCAGAAACACCAAGCCATCGGGACCCACCGTGCACAGAAGCCCGAAGATGCCCGCCAGAACGGCCGCAGCCCCCACACGAGCCACCGTAAGCAGGCGCTTTTCCTGCAGGCGGAACAGGAAACCCTCGACCGAGGCGGACTGAAGGTAGTAGCCCGCTAGGAAGAAGGGCAGGTAGACGCAGATGCGTGCCGACGTGAGGAAGTCGCCCGGGTTATGCATGCCCGTCATAACCGCCAAAACAATCGACCCCGCCAAAGCCCAAGCAGGCTTCAGGCGCGAGAAGACCGGCACGGCCATCACGTAAGCGGTGAGCGCCATGAGGTACCACGGAATGGAACCGCTCAGCGTAAGCGGACTGAAGCGGGAGAACGTTCCTAGCAGCACCTTTTCCGACTGCAACACCGTATACAGCAGCATGCACAGCGCGAGGTAGTACAGCGGCACGTCAACCCGGTACCTGCCGTCGCGGAACACACCCTTGCAGAACATGCCCGACACGAAGATGAACAGCGGCATGTGGAACAGGTAGATGAAGTCGACGATACGCCGGGACAGGAGGTTGTCCGACGTGGCGATGGGCTCGATGAGATGCCCTATCACCACAAGGATGATAAGAATGCCCTTAAGGTTGTCGAAGTACGCCAGGCGCTCTTTCGCCATGGTTGAAATTCCTTTCGTCTTATGGCTGGGAGAGCGGCTACTCGGCCATACGGCCGCCGCCAACGCCCTCTTCGTCGCTCCAAAGCAGCAGGTCGTGACCGGCACGCTGATGCGGGTACGGCCATACCAGGTAGTCACCGTACTGCATGCGCAAAAACGCCTCGGGGCGCGCGGGCAGGTTCACCGTGATGCCGTCGAACTTCACGCGCTGGAAGGGCAGCAAGTCGCCCTCGACGCGCGCCATGGTGTAGGTGGGAATGAAGCTTGCCACGTAGCGGTACTTCTTCTCGGCCGCAACCTTGTTATGGCGCGTGGCAACGGCATCGTAAGCATGCTGGGTGTCCTTGAGCGACTTATCCCAATTGCGCTTAGCCGCTACACGCCCCACCTTTTGCGCGATGAACCAGTCAAGGTCATGGCGCGGTTCGGTGCTTTCCTGGAAGTACTCGGGATACTGGCGATTCACCACCGCATGATGCGCACGCGCCGCCTTCTTCGCCGCGAGAACCTGCTTCTCCTGACCAGGGCGCCCGTTGGGCACGTAGTCGAACGGGAACACATCCACGCAGATGCCCTTATGGAAATCGCGATGC
>JAFSHA010000065.1 GCA_017440565.1 Eggerthellaceae bacterium
ACTCGCAAGCGCAGGATACTCCGCCTTACGAATACGACGGCCCGCCTCTCGATTCGTATGACGACTACGTTTCTTACGGCGACGACGGCTACGGCTCCTCTTCTGCGGCAGGCGCGCCTTGGGATGAGCCAGCGCCGAGGCAGGCGGCATCGCAGCCGGTCCATCAGCCTTCGCCAGGGCGTGCGGCCGACGTGCCGCCATGGGAGTCGTTCGAGCCTGCGCCCGCGCAACCCGCGCAACCTGCGCAATCGCGGGCTTCGGCCTTTGCAGGCGATCAACCTGTGAGTACGCAGGCGGTCTCGGAGCCTTCTGCGGCCGACCTTGACGCCGTGCTGGCGTTTGGCTTTGGCGAAGGCGTGACGTTTACCGAGGTGTAAAAGTCTCGCGGAATGGGAAATTGCGGCTTGGACGTTAGGGTTTTGGCCGATAATTCAACAGGATAATTGCCCGAATGGGCGAAACGAAAAGGAGAAACGTACATGGATATGCGCAAGATGATGAAGCAGGCGCAGAAGATGCAGGCTGAGGCCGCACGCGCTCAGGAGGAGATCGCCGCTATGGAGTTCGAGGCCAGCGCCGGTGGCGGCATGGTCAAGGTGGTTGCCGGCGGCGACAACACCATCAAGTCCATTACCATCGATCCCGAGGCGATTGATCCCGAGGACGTCGAGATGCTGCAGGACATGGTGGTTGCTGCCGTGAACGAGGCGCTGCGCAACGTCGCCGAGGCCACCAACGCCCGCATGGGCGCGGTTATGGGCGGCATGAAGATCCCCGGCCTTATGTAACAGGCGGCCTTCGTGCAAGCGGCTCCCGCCATACAGAAGCTCCTCGACGAGCTTGAACGTCTGCCTGGCGTTGGGCCGAAGTCGGCCCAACGCATCGCGTATTGGATTCTCAACGCCGACAAGGCAACCGCCATGCGCTTGGCCGAGGCCATTGCTGAGGTGAAGGACAAGATTCGCTTTTGCGGCCAGTGCTTCAACTACGCCGAGGATGACCTTTGCGAGATTTGCGCGAGCACGCGCCGGGATCGCTCGATCATATGCGTGGTCAGCGAGCCGCGCGACATCCCGCCCATCGAACGCACGGGCGTGTTCTCGGGCGTGTATCACGTGCTGGGCGGGGCGCTTTCGCCCATGGAGGGCGTGGGCCCCGAGGATTTGCGTGTGGCTGAGCTTTTGGGGCGTTTGGCCTCGGAGGACGTTGCGGAAGTGGTGCTGGCCACCAACCCCAACATCGAGGGGGAGACCACGGCGGCGTATTTGGCGCGTCTCATCAAGCCGATCGGCGTTACGGTGACGCGCCTGGCGAGCGGTTTGCCCGTTGGCGGCGACCTGGAGTTTGCCGACGAGGTGACGCTTGGCCGCGCGCTCGAGGCAAGGCGGCCGCTGTAACCTGCGGAGTTTGGGCATGGGCTGCGGGGGAGTGCGGCACGCATGCGCGCGACGGGATATGCGCATAATGCGCGCAATGCAATTGCGCAGCGTATTTGTTCCTCGCCGAAAAAATCTTTGGGTTATTTATGAAGATGCTGCGGTATAATATCTAGCGAACTACGGGAAGCAATGCGCTTTGTTGCTTCAGAAAAAGGAAGGTTCTGCTTTTGGAGGGGGCAGGACCTTTTCTTTTTGGTCACGAACCGCGGGGAGGTCTATTTGGGGCGTGAACCCATGCGGGAAGCTGTTTTGAACCCCAAGCTGCTTCCGCGGGTCGCTTGGGGTCGCGAAACGAAAAGGCCGAGCTGCGGAATGCGGCTCGGCCTTTGTGCGCTGCGTTGCGAAGACGTCTTAAGCGAGGGCTTCCTTGAGGGCCTTCATCTGGTTGACGCCCAGACCCTGGATGCGGCGGTTTGCGTCGATGCCCAGCTCCTCCATGAGGCGCTCGGTCTTAACCTTGCCGAAGCCGGGGCAGGCGGTGATGAAGGACTTCACCTTCATGCGGCCGATAACCGGGTCGTCGGCTTTGGCAAGCACTTCTGCCGGGGTCGTCAGGCCCATGGACAGCTTGGTGGTGATTTCGGAACGGGCGGCGCGGACGACGCGTGCCTTCTCAAGGGCAGCTGCGCGCTGCTCGGGGGTCATGGTAGGTGCGGCCATGGGTCTCTCTTTCGTACTTGGGTCTTTCGGGCGCTGCGCAAAAGCGCAGGTCGCGCCCGTGCGTCCATCTATATTACGACATGCTGGGGAAAATGGCAGGAGAATCGGGATATTCTTCATGCGCGGCTGGAAAATGAGTTGCGCGCGAGGAGAGTTGTGGCTCTTGAGTGCGTGTCGGTGAGAGGGGCGCTTAAGGTGCAAGCAGCGTTGTATAATGCCCTGCGCACGGCGCCTTTGGCAATTGGCTTGCTAGGCTGCCGCAAGTTGGGGGGCTCGAGGCTTTTCCGGTTTCGAAAGGGGTGCGGTCGTATGGCCGATAAGATGGTCGCCGAGGTGACGGCGCGACCTCATGGGGATTTCGACGCGTTCGTCGCGACAATTGAGGCTTTGCGCGCGCCTGACGGCTGCCCATGGGATCGCGAGCAAACGCATCACTCCATTGCCCACAACATGATCGAGGAAGCGTACGAGGCCGTCGACGCCATCGAGTCGAACAGCATCGCGCACGTGCGTGAAGAGCTTGGCGACGTGCTGCTTCAGGTGGTGCTGCATTGCCAGATTGCCGCCGACGAGGGCGAATTCACCATCGATGATGTGTGCCGTGACGTCAACGAGAAGATGATCCGCCGCCATCCTCACGTATTCGGCGAGGCGGCCGCCGCCAACGCCAACGAGGTGCTTGGCCTGTGGGACCAGGTGAAGCTTGCCGAGGGGAAGGCGGAAGGCCGAGAGGCCGATGATGCGCCCGCGGGTCTTCTTGACGGCGTTCCGAAGAACTTTCCCGCGCTCATGCAGGCACAGAAGGTGTCGCGCAAGGCCGCGGCAGCCGGCTTCGAGTGGGATGACGTCGAGGGCGTTTGGGAAAAGGTTGCCGAGGAGATTTCCGAGCTGAAGGCGGCTTACGCTGCCGCGCCGAAGACATCCGACGGCAAGGTGCTCAAGGAGGCCGACCCGACGGCGGCAGAAGCCGTGGAGCTTGAGGTGGGCGACGTGCTGTTCGCCATGGTCAACGTCGCGCGAAAGATGGGAGTCAACGCCGAGAACGCGCTGCGGGCAACCTGCATGAAGTTCCGCACGCGTTGGTCGTTCATGGAGGGCGCGGCTTGGGGCATGGGCAAGCGCGTCGAAGATCTTTCCATGGAAGAGCTCGAGCAGCTGTGGGCCGCGGCCAAAACGCTCGAGGGAGCTCAGGAGGTGGCGCGATGACCAGCATGGGAACGCTTGACGCCATGCGCGTGAGCTCGGCCATCGCGTATCGCAAGCACATTGACGAGGTGGCGGTGGAAAACTCGCGCAAGCTCACGCAAAGCCAGATGCTCTCTGCAAGCGACATTGACGCGCTTGCCGTGCTCGAATACGCCGCGCAGGACATCTTGCAGAAGTACCACGCCGCCATGCGTCAGATGGAGGTGCGCCTCGAGACGCTCGACCAGGACCTCAAGCTGCGCAAGCGCCGCAACCCTATCCACCACATCGAGTCGCGCATGAAGTCGGTGCCGAGCATCTTCGAGAAGCTCGAGCGCTACGGCAAGGCCAGCACCCTCGAGGACATGGAACGCTACATCATGGACATCGCGGGTCTGCGCGTCATCGTCTCCTACGTCGAGGACGCCTACGACATCGCCGAGCTTCTGCAGCAGCAGGACGATTTGACGGTGGTCAAGATCAAAGACTACATCGCCCATCCCAAGACCAACGGCTACCGCAGCCTCCATCTGGTGGTGAAGATCCCCGTGTACTTCCTCGACCGCAAGGAGCAGATTCCCGTCGAGATCCAGATTCGCACTATCGCCATGGACTTTTGGGCAAGCCTCGAGCACGACCTGAAGTACAAGGCCGTGCGCAAGGTGGAGGGCGTCGACGCCGATGCTGAGCTTCTGGCTTGCTCGAAGATCATCGAGGGCATCGAGGAACGCATGCAGGTGCTTGCCCACGCGCTCGAGGCTGACCCCTCGGGCCGTCCCTGACGGTTGTTTTCCATCTCAGGTACGCTTCGTTTCGCCTTTGGCGCCGTTTTCCGCATGATTACGATGCGCTGACGCCAGGGTGTTGCCGAGCGCGGTTGCCTTCCCTGCTTGATACCGTCCCGCAACGCGATTGATGATGGTTTCACTGCACATTAGCCGTATAATGGCAGGCGTATGTCGCCACGGCTTGTGTTCGCACGTGGCGAAGAAAGGGGAATTACCATGAAAATGAAGAAATGGGGCATCGTCGCCGCGTCCTTCGCGCTCGTTGCCTCCCTGGGTCTGTTCGGCTGCTCGAGCGACGAGCCGGCTGATCAGCAGGATCCTGCTGGCAACGACGCCGCTGCCTACACGCTGCTTGAGGCTGGCAAGCTTGTTGTGGCCACCTCTCCTGACTACCCGCCGTTCGAGAACCTGGTTGACGGCGAGATGGTCGGCTTCGAGATCGACCTCGCCAAGGCTTTGGGCGAGAAGCTTGGCCTGACCGTTGAGTTCAAGCAGCTGCAGTTCGACGCCATCGTCACCGCTGTCGCCGCTGGCGGCCAGTGCGACGTGGGCATCTCCGGCTTCTCCATCACGCCCGAGCGCCTCGAGGAAGTCGACTTCTCCGACTCCTACTACGTTGACGACCTGGGCGTTGCCGTCATGAAGGACAGCGGCACCACCGCCGACAACGTTGACGACGTGCTTGCTGGCGAGGGCGTCAAGATCGCCGTTCAGTCCGGCACCACCGGCGAGGCTCAGATGCTCGAGGATTATCCGAACGCCACCATCGTGCCTTACGGCAACTCCACCGACTCCTTCGCCGCCATGCAGGCCGGCCAGGTCGACGCCGTGTGCACCAACCTCGCTGTCGTGAACCGCACCGTGGCCGAGAACTACACCGATGCTGAGGTCGTGAAGACCATCGCCACCGGTGAGGAGTACGGCGTCGCCGTCTCCAAGGAGAACCCCGAGCTGACCAAGGCTATCAACGCCGCCCTGGCCGAGCTCGAGGCTGATGGCACCATCGCCGAGATCGCTGCCAACTGGTTCTAGTCGTGAATGCCCGCGCCTCGCTTGAGCGCGGGCCTTTCGATGCGATGCGATTTCGCAAGGCCCTCTGCCTGCGGCTTGGAGCTGCGGCGGGGGGCCTTGTCATCCTCGCGCAAGAAAATGACCTTCAAGATAAGGGATACCACTATGCAGGTGAGACGATTCTCCCACCAACTGATCGCCCTCTTCATTGCGGCTTTGCTTGTCGCATGTGCGGGCCTTTTCCTTGCGGCGCCGGCCGAAGCCTTCGCGCTTGAGACCACTAAGTGCTCGGCGAAGCCTAATACCGACGCAGGCAGCGATGTGCAGGGTGCCACCGACACGCGCGTGACCTGGGAGGGCCAGGCAACCGAGGCCGAGCAGATCGCAGGTTTTACGCTCACGTTCCCCGATGGCACGGATTACGGCACCGACAACGTGCGCGTGACCATGCTGACGGGCGAGGACCTCATGGAGCGCAATCCCATCGATGCTGAAGTAATCGCCGACGGGCAGACCCTGCGGCTCGCATTCCCCGAGCCCGCGCAAGCCGGCGGCTATTTCCGCATCGAGGTGTACAACGTGCAGTTCCCGGCGTCGGGCGGCGACATGCAGATGGCCGGCACGTTCACGCTGGCTGATGGCACCGAAAGCAACATCGAGAACATCCCGGTCATTTCCGTCATCGACGTGACGCTGGCCGAGCAGATTGCAGGATGGCTCTCCGAGCAGGCATGGGTTGAAAAGTGGAATTCCAACAAGTTCCTGCGCCTGTTTTTGAACCCCACCGTGCTGGTCACGAGCTTCCCCGTGGTACTGAACGGCTTCTTCATGGCTGTTGGCATCGTGGCGGTGGCCTTCCCGGTGGCCATCCCCATTGGCCTTGTGCTTGCGCTTATGCGCATGTCGAAGCTGGCCGTGCTGCGTGGCCTTGCCACCACCTACGTCAACGTGGTGCGCGGCACGCCTCTGTTCCTGCAGATCTACATCGCGTTCTTCGGTCTTCCGCTGGCAGGCATCAACATTCCCAACTTCCCGTTGGGCGTTATCGTGCTTGCCATGAACTCGAGTGCGTATTTGTGCGAGATCTTCCGCGCGGGCATTCAGTCCATTCCGAAGGGTCAGTTCGAGGCTTCGCGCTCGCTGGGTATGAACGGCGCGCAAACCATGATCTTCGTCATCATTCCGCAGACGGTTCGCCGTGTCATCCCCACGATGACCAGCGAGTTCATCCTGCTGTACAAGGACACGTCCATGTTGGCCGCCGTCGGCGTCATGGAAGTGGTCATGTACGCCAAGACCATCGTCGCCAATACGGGCTCCATTACGCCCTACATCGTGGCTGCGTTCTTCTACTTGGTTATCACGCTGCCGCTTGCCAAGCTGGTCGGCAACCTTGAGAACAAGCTGGCCGGCAATGATGCGGGCAAGCCGAAGAAGAAGCGCAAGAAGGTGGCCGCCGCTGCAGCCGCTGTGCCCGCTGCCGCTGCGGGGGCCGTGGCCTCTGCAGCAAACGCCTCGGCCGAGAATGTCGAGGGCAAGCTGCGCGCCTCGGCTGTCGAGGGACCCGATTCTGACCAGAGGGCTATTTCGCCCGCCGAGCATGCGAGCATGTAGGGAGGAAGCCTGATGAGCGAGTACAAGCATCATAGCGACGAGGTGGTCGTTCGCATCGAGGGCCTGCAGAAAAGCTTCGGCGATCTGCACGTGCTGCGCGGGGTTGACCTGGACGTGCATCGCGGCGAGGTCGTGGTCATACTGGGGCCTTCTGGTTCGGGTAAGTCTACGCTGCTGCGCTGCGTGAACTTGCTGGAGGAGCCCACCGGCGGCAAGATTTTCTTCGAAGACACCGAGATTACTGACAAGAAGACCGATATCAACAAGGTGCGCGCCAAAGTTGGCATGGTGTTCCAGAGCTTCAACCTGTTCCCGCATCTGACGGCCCGCGGCAACGTCATGCTGGCCCAGCAGAAGGTTCTCAAGCGCTCGAAGGAAGAGGCGTCTCGCATCGCCGTCGAGCAGCTGAGCAAGGTCGGTCTGGCCGAGCGCGTCGACTACAAGCCGTCGCAGCTTTCGGGCGGTCAGCAGCAGCGCGTTGCCATTGCGCGCGCGTTGGCTATGGACCCGCACGTCATGCTGTTCGACGAGGCCACTTCTGCGCTTGACCCCGAGCTCGTGCGCGACGTTCTGGGCGTTATGAAGGACCTGGCACGCGGCGGCATGACCATGATCGTGGTTACGCATGAGATGGGCTTCGCGCGCGACGTGGCCGATCGCGTGGTGTTCATGGACGGTGGCGTCATTGTCGAGCAGGGAACGCCTGAAGAGGTGTTCGACAACCCGCAGTCCGACCGCACGAAGGACTTCCTGGGGCATATCTCCTAGGTATTCGGGAAACGCTTTTTACGGGGGCGGGTGCGCGCTGGCGTGCCCGCCCCCGTTTTGGTGTGCTGCTTCGCGCCCGTGCCGCCTTCGCCGAGCCCCTGTTGGCACCGAGCGATTTTGCAGAAACGTAGATTATCGAATGAGATTTAGCGGGGGTCTCGGATTCCATTGGGTGCATGTCAGCATCGATTCGGCGAGGCAGTTTGGTCTCGCAGTCAAAACATGGAGGTTTGTCACGAATTCTTGCAGATTTCGAAGAAAAAAATCCAAAACATAGGGGTTTGTCACGCTCAGAGGGGGTTCTATCGGGTCTTTTGACGATCATGGAAGTCCCAGCCCGAAACCCGCTCTGGCGACCCTTTTTCGATCGAAAGCGTTTGTGCAGGTCAGAAGGCAGCCGTCTGAGTCGAGCTAATCGATGGCCTTCGCAGAAGCCTGGCAAAGCCTCTTCAAACCGTGACAAACCCCCATGTTTTGGATATTATTCCGCTGAGTCGACGATTTTTCGCGACAAACCCCCGTGTTTTGACTGCGAGTCAATGCTGCTTCGGATGCGCTATCGTTGGGGCTCGCTTGGCGAGGACGTCACGACCCTGAAAAGCATCTCGTCTGGCATGAATGCTGGTGGTTGGCTGTGCTTACGGCTATGTAGGCGGACTTTGGCCTGAGATTACGGGTGTCTTGACCTGATGACGCGTTGCCAGAGCTCGTAGTTTTTTCGAGGGAAGTCATTGCAGCGGATTCGGATCTGCTTGCCAAGCAGCTTGGCAACGGAGCGGGCCACCACTTCAGTGCCACCTACTGTTTCCAAGCGATCTTTGGTTATCACGTACACCGAATATCCTGCAAGAATCGTGGCGTCTCGCCTTAGGGCATCACGTTTGCGCTGGCTTTCCTCATCGTGGCATTTCCCGTCGTACTCAACGATGAGTTTTGCCTTCTCCCAAACCATGTCGAAAGAGTTTTCTTCTCCCCAGTAGTGCTCGGCGTTTTTTCCGAGGTGAAGGCACTTGTTGAGCTCGGGTGTGGGAAGCCCCCAACCTCCTAATTTATTGGGCAGACAGAGCATCATGGCTAGACCGGTTTCCCTTGGGGAGCCGGAGCCGTTAAGGACGTGCGCGAGCGCCTTGCTTGCTGCGGCGGTTGCTCGGGTACCCCGTGCCCTCTTTGCGAGCTCCGATATCGTCTCCCTTGAGCACAGGGGAGGGTGCTGGGTGAATCCTGCGGGAAGTTCGTGGCGGATAGAGTAGCAACCGGTTAACTCGTATCCAATCATGATTTGGCCGATTAGGTCGTTGTGCTCGGCTGTCCGTATGAAGAGGTATTCCGGAGAGAGGCTGTGGATGCCTGCTTGTAGTTCGAGGATGCTGCCGCGCGGCAGCAGTGCGTTTGTCGAATGCGTTACGATGCGTTTGCCCGTATGGTTTCTTTTCGATCGATCGACGAGCAGGTGGACGGGTTTGCCGAGCGGTATACCGAGGGAGGAGCGTCCGTAAGCGTCGAGAAGCGAAAGATCGGTGTCGAAAGCAGAGGGATCGTTGCTGCTTAGCAGTTGCTTCGAGGGGAATGCTTCAGGAAGGGTTGGCCCAGCGTTTGGGGTGTGGCCGAAAATGTACCTTCCCAGGATTCGGTTATCGTAATGGCGCCAAAGGGCGACTGCGCTGTCGCCACACAAGCAGATTCTCATGGGGCCTCCTCTTGGCACGCGGCAAGGCCGCTGGTGGCGGTCGTCGGTTCGCGAACACAGGCGTGCGAGGAAGGCGAAAGAGGCGGCGTGGGCTTGAAGGCTGCGTCGCTTCCCGTTTTGGGAAGGTCATTGTATCACGGCTCGAGATGCCCGTCATCAGGTAAGGAGGCGCTCGTCGTTAAGGAGGTCGAAGGCCACCTCGGCGCTTTTTAGGCGGAGGCTGCAATCGTCAGTTTTCGCGAATGCGAGTAGCGGCAGGTCACCGTACCAAACAGTTTCGCCGTCGAACACCGCAATGCTCGGCTGGTGCCCTTCGTGCTCTACGATGGTGCAGCCCAGCGAACCGAGAGATGCGAGATCATGGGCCCGTCCGTCGTTTGCGGCTTTTCGCACGGAGACCGTCACGCTGATGCCTCGCTCGATGGCGGCTTCGAGTGCGGGCTTCAGGGACTTCAGGAAACTAGGGTGAATGTAGGGTGCGATGATCTCGATGGAGCGTTGAGCTGCGAAAACGTCATCGAATAGCAATTTTTGATAGTCTTGCGAAGTTACTATCCTGCCGAGGCGGGGGTCTGCCAGCTCCTCGCTTGGCATGACCTCGTAGCCAAGTTTGGCGTAGTGTCTCAGGCGTTTGCGGTGCATTCTCTCGAGCATGGGGATGCTAGCGTCGATGTAGTCGTAGACGATCACGTCGCTTTTGCCTTCGTAGTCTCGATGCAGGCGCCCCGAAAGCTGCGTTACCAGCGTCTGGGCGGAAACCGGTCCTGTGAGGAACAGGGTATCGAGCAACGGGAGATCGAAGCCCTCCGCGATGTATGAGGTGGTAGCTACGATAGCCGTCTTTTTGGAGGCGAGCGCCTTTCGAGCATTCTCAATCGCACTGCGCTTTTCTTTGTTGGTTCCTTCTCCCGTGAGCAACTGTGCGTTGTAGCCCTTTTCCAAGAGAATGCTGACCAGCTCGGAGGCATGGTTTTTGCGAGGGGTGGCTACTAAGGGTCTGCGGCCACGATCGATTGCAGCCATGATGTCCTCACAGATCATGCGGTTTCGCGCTTTGTGGCTGCAAATCTGGTCAAGGACTTGGTCGAAACGCTGTTCGCCGTCGGTGGCTTTGAGGCGGATTCTGGTGAAGCGCGGCACGATATGTCGAGTGAAGCTTTGCTCAAGCGCCTGCTCGCGAGGGCTTACCTTGTGCCGAACGGGACCGATCAACAGGTATGCAATAGGTTCCATGCCGTCTTCTCGTTTCGGCGTGGCGCTAAGGCCGTAGACGCATCGGGCGCTGGAGGTACGCAGAATGGATTCAAGCTGCGGGGCGGCAGCGTGATGGCATTCGTCGCAGATGATGAGATCGTAGTCTTGGATGAGTCGCTTGACGCGCTTCGGCTCGCCGGGCATGTCGCCTTTCTCGAACAGTGACTGATAGGTGGCTATGTCGATGAGGGCGCCAAGTTTGTTCTTCCCGCCACCGATTTGCCCGATGATGGGGAGTTTGCGTTTGCTGGGTTTGCCGGATTTCGTGAGGGGTGTAGCGGGGCGGTCTTCGATGATGAGGAATTTCGCCAGGCTTTCAACCCATTGGGTGAGCAAAGTGGTGCGGGGCACTAGAACGAGCGTGCGCATTTTAAGCTCAGCGATGACGTAGGAGCCGATGACTGTTTTCCCGAAACCTGTTGGCGCCGAGAGAATGCCGCCTTCGTGTGCAAGGAGGGCATTCGCTGCTTCCAGCTGACGCGGTTGAAGGGTACCGGAGAACGTTACGCGAAGAGGGTTGTGGGCGTTTCTTCGGTCAATCAAGTTAAGTCGTGCCCCCTGGTTTTCGGCAAGCTTTTTGAGAGCCGTCTCGCAGCCGCGGGGAAGGGCTATGCTCGTTTCGTTATCTTCGCTCATGTTGATGACGCGCGGCTTTCCGCGCACCGACTGATGCAGAGCTTGCGCCTTGTAGAAGTTCGGGTTGCTGAATGCCGCCAGCCTGCGAATTTTGTTTTGAGCTTGTGGGGTGAGGCTTTCTTTCGGGATATAAAGCATGTTCGATTTGACGACTGTCAGGTTAGGCGGAAGGAGTGCAGCCGGAGTTGCTTCGGATTCATGGAAGAGGCCAGGCGCGGGACTGGTAGGTGCGTCGAGAGCGCCGCCTCGAGGCGCGTCGCCGAAGGCGAGCGTTCCAAGGGGGTTGCGTCCAGTCGACTCGATGGCGCGGACGATGTCTTCGGCAGATGCTTTCCGAATGCTCGAGAGGTATCGCCATTGGTCGAGGTGCTCTTTGAAATGGTTGTCGACGAAGACGCTGTTGCCATTGCCGCGCGCTCGCCCTTGGAGGGGTAGTGCGATGGCGTTTCCGAAGCCGTTTTTGAGGATGGTGGTTTGAGTGGGAAAGAGGCGATCGTAGGCTTTGAAGCTGATGAGGGGTGTGCTTGCCATGGCGCGCGTTATCAGCGTGCAGCCGAGATCGCGGGCGAGATCGGGCGACACGGGTTCGTCGAAGAAAACCCAGGCGTGGCCTCCGTTTCCTGATCGAGATCGCTCGATGCAGACTTGGAATCCAAGCTGCTCGCCGGCATCTCGGTATGCGGCGATCTCTGCCATCCAACATTCGCCATCGAAGTCGGCGGCCAGAAAGCTACAGGTGCCGTTTTCGTCGATGGGGTAGAGCGCCATGACATCTCGACAGTCGATGCTCTTGCCGCGCAGATGTGCATCGATGACGGAGTCGCTAACCGGGATGAGTCGCCTTTGGGGGCAGTTTGCGCAAGGGTATGACCAGTCACGCTTGATCTTCTTGGGGCAGACGTTCCAGTTATTGGAGAACTGGCATGCTGGACTGTATCCGAGCTTGCCGTTATTTTTCGGGTAGCCGAGTGCGAAGACGTCCTTTCGGCCTTTAAAAAGATCCCTGAACAGGGCGATCTTTTGTTCGGGAGGACTCTGGGAAGTGATGATGGACTGCGTCGAAGCGAGGCTTTCGAATGTTCGCGCCCCTTCCAGCCACTCCTCCTCGGTAACGTAAAGCTCGGTTGCCATTCGGGAGCTGAACAGGGCGATGGCGCCCCCTCCCGTAGCATGTGCGACGGAACGACTCAAGACGGCTTCCTCACCGTTTATGATTGCGTACTTCGGAAGACGTGCGCGCGCGGTCATTGCGTTCCGATCCTCGAGTGGCGATGATGCGATTATAGCGTCTGCGCTTCCGATTTGCCTCATCCAGTCAAAACAAGGGGGTTTGTCACGAAAAACCGCTGAGTTGGAGGAAAAATATCCAAAACGGCGGGGTTTGTCACGGTTTGGATGGGGTTTCTCGAGCCATCCTAGAGTGGGTCGAATGTCGTGATTCTATCGGATTCCTTCTGACCTGCGGAAATACGTTCGATGGAGGAGGAGGTGCACGGGGTTGACTATCGACTAGGTGCTTCCGCGATCGTTAAAGGGGCGACGAGGCGCCTCCAACCGTGACAAACCCCTCATTTTGGATATTATTCCCCTGCGTCGATGAAAAATCGTGACAAACCCCTATGTTTTGACTAAGGACTTGCGTTGCCTCTGTCTGAGCCGGAATTGACGTACGCCTGATAGGGGCTTGGGCCTTCCGCCAAAACCCCGTATTCGACCCGCGCTTCCGCAGCGGGCTAAGTCACCCATGTTGATCTTGGTTTAACGGGGCCCGTGTTCGGGGCGAGGTTAGTGCTCGGCGAGGGCTCTTGCTTGCTTGCCTGAGAGATGCTCGATGTCGAGGGAGGCTACGCAGGTGGCTTTCAGGAAGTGGTCTATTTCCTCTTGGGCCTCGTTGTCGAGGCCGGGACTGTACTTTGCGCCGAGAGCGGTTAAAAGCTGGCGCTTTTCGGAGGGATCGTCGACGAATCGAACGGTGCCGAACGCGATGACGCTGGCATAGTGCGTGGCGAATTCCTCGGGGATGGGCACATCCTGGCTGATCACGCAGAAGGAGGCTTTCGGATTAGCCTCAAGGGCCTCGATTTTGTGGCCGCGCGGGGAGCAGTGGAAGATGATGCTGCCGAGGGGCATGGCGCCATGTGGCGATGCGCCTTCGGGAAGGTAGACGTAGCTGAGGGGAACGGCGTACGGGTAGCCTTCAGCCCCTGCTGTTGCCAAGACTCCGGAGGTGCTGCTTTTGAGGATGCGGGCGCATTCCTCGAGTTCGAGTTGCTGCTTCGTTCGTCTCATGGGGCGGAACATGACGGCCTCCTGCTAATCGGGCTGTTTGCTCGTTTATTGTAGGCGAAGGGTGCCGTCGCGCGGGTTACGGCTTAATGACGAGGTGAGCGAGCTGCGGTGTTTGCTGGGCGCTCGGGGCGGGATTTGGCGTGGAAGGCGGGTGTGGCGCGTTGACCTTCGGCCACCTTTCGGCTAGTTGCTGCGTTCGCGTTTCGAAACGAATCGCTGTCGAGGGACTTGGCAGCTGGCGTCTTGCGTCGCGCTATACTGTTGGAGTGCAATGAATCGCCGGTAAACGTAGCGGTCTTAAGGAGCGGCATGTCCCAGAAAACTTATATTCCCGAGGGCGAGGTTGCGCCCGCATCGCAGATAGGCGCGACGCTTGAGGCATTGGCGGCCACCATCGCCGCGCGTCGCGACGCCGATGAGTCGAGCTATACCTACCGGCTTCTGACCGGCAGCGTCGACGGCGTGTTGAAGAAGGTCATGGAAGAGTCGGGCGAGGTCGCGCTGGCGGCAAAGGACGTGGAGTCCTGGGCCACGTCGGCGTTGGCGGCCACCATGGGTTTCGAGGCTGCCGCTGGCTCAGTTGAGCCCGAGGGCCAGGTTGCCGTGCGGCTTCCGGCGGAATACGGCCAGGCGGTTGACCATCTGCGCTACGAGGCAGCTGACGTGGTGTATCACCTGCTGGTGGTCCTTGAGCGCTTCGGGATCTCCCTTGACGAGTTCGCGGCCGAACTCAACAACCGCATGACCGAGGCCGAGCGCCCTGAGGGTGCGGTTCGCCTCCATGATGAATTCGTGCGCAGAAGGTAGGCGCGCCGTCACGTTTGCGAAACCAACGATGCGTATCATGATGAGTCGATGAGTCGGCGAACTGAGTTTGTTGATGCATTGACCCCACGACGAAAGGAGCCCGAAGATGGCCCGACTGTTTGGAACCGATGGCGTGCGCGGTGTCGCCAATGTCGATTTGACTTGCGAACTGGCTTATCGTCTTGGACAGGCCGCGGTGGTCTTTTTGGGTAAGAGCATCGTGGTGGGCAAGGACACGCGCCTTTCGGGCGACATGCTCGAGGCTTCCGTATGTGCGGGCATCATGAGCGCGGGTGGTACAGCGCTGCTGGCCGGCGTTATTCCCACGCCGGGCGTAGCCCTTCTGGTGGGCGAGCTTTCCGCGGCGGGCGGCGTGGTTATTTCCGCATCGCACAACCCGCCTGAGTACAACGGCATCAAGCTCTTCGATGCGCAGGGCTTCAAGCTGCCCGACGAGGTTGAGGATCGCATCGAGCGCTTCGTTCGCGCGGGCGGTTTGGAAGGTGTGGTGTCTGCGACGAACGCTGAGGATCTTGGCGAGGACATCCCGGATGCGGCGATGCCGCAGGGTCCCGAAGTGGGCATGGCCATCGAGGTCGAGGATGCGGCCGAGATCTACATCGAGCATGCGGTTGCCAGCGTGCGCTCCCAGGGAATCGACTTCTCGGGCCTGCACGTGGCGCTTGACGCGGGTCACGGCGCTTCTTCGCACACGAGCGCCATCGCGCTGCGTCGTCTGGGCGCTGAGGTTACCGTCATCAATGACGACTACGACGGCACCGACATCAACGTGGCCTGCGGTTCCACCAACTTGGGCCCGCTGCGCGAGCTCATGGAGGAATGCGGCGCCGATGTCGGCATAGCCCACGACGGCGACGCCGACCGCGTGATGCTCATGGCGCCGGGCGGCATCGAGATTGACGGCGACATGGTGGAAGCCGTATGCGCCCTCGACATGAAGGAGCGCGGCGTGCTGGCGGGCAACACCGCGGTCACTACGGTTATGTGCAACCTGGGCTTCGTCCACGCCATGCGCGATGCCGGCATCGAGGTCGTGCAGACGAAGGTGGGCGACCGCTACGTGCTTGAGGCCATGCGCGAGCATGGCTATGCGATTGGCGGCGAGCAGTCGGGTCATATGATCCTGCTCGAGCACAACTCCACGGGCGACGGTCTCATGACGGCTTGCCAGTTCCTCGCGGCGGTGCGTCGCAGCGGAAAGCCCGTTGCCGAGGCCGTTCAGGTTATGAAGAAGTTCCCTCAGACGCTCATTAACGTGCGCGTGGCCGACAAGCAGGCGGTGGCGGAGAGTGCTGCCGTGGCCGAGGCCGTCGCGGCTGCGGAAGCGGCTCTGGGCGATACGGGCCGCGTGCTTCTGCGTCCCTCCGGCACCGAGCCGGTGGTGCGCGTGATGGTTGAGGCGCTTGACGAAGCCGCAGCGAATCAGCACGCCCAGGCAATCGCCGAGGTGGTCGGCGCCGTGGTGGCGTAGGGTTTGTAGATCTGCTTTCTTTTTGGCCACGAGTTTTGGGGAGCTTTGCGCTGTGCGAGTCTTCGTCGTGCGGCGCTGACCGCATCGCGCGGGTTCGCGGTGCGCAGGCTTGCACCAGGTGGGCTTGAGCAACGTGATTTGCGTTGCGTGCGATGTGCGCGGACCGGCGGCGTCTTCCGTGAGCGGCTTGTTGCTTGCGAGATGGGGGCGGTCGCGTTAATATGACGGGTTGAGAAACATAGGATTTGCTGCCAGCATATGAAGTTAAGGAATCACGCACATGCCCTTTTTCGGAATGACCATACCCCCCGAGGCCGTCTGGATCACCGTTGCCCTCATCGTCATCATTATCGTGGCCTTCATTGCGAAGGGCTTCATTGACGAGATGAAGCGCTAGCGGAAGACGCTTCCATGGACCGCCAGCCGCGCAATGCGAATAGCCGCCCGACATCGGGTGGTGCTTCCCGCGTGCGGCCCGTGTCTGCGCCTTCTTCTGCGCAGGGTGCTCGGCGTGCGAGCGCGGGCGCCTATAGGCCGGCTGCGCCGTCTGGGCAAGCGGCCTTTCGAAACGGCGCGGCGCCTGCCGCCGCTTCTCGCACAACCCGTCCTTCCCAAGGAAAGCCCCCGCATCGCAAGGGGCCTTGGACGGCCGTACTCGTCATTGCGCTTCTGGTGTTCCTTGTCTCGGCGGGGGCCTTGGCGTATCTGGGCGTAAGCTACTGGCAGGGGCAGCAAACCTACGAACGCCTCGAGGAGACGGTTGAGGTTTCGGAAGCCACGCAGCTTGCCGACTTCAAAGTGGATTGGGATGCGCTTGCGGCCATAAACCCCGACGTCGTGGGTTGGGTGTACATGCCGGGCACGCCCATCAACTACCCCGTCGTGCATCGTGCTGGCGATGACTCCTATTACCTTACGCATAATTTCGAAGGCGAGACTGCGGGTGGCTTCGGCGCGGAATACGGCGCCATCATGCTGTCGGGCGTGAATTCAGCCGACTTCTCCGACGACGTCAACTTCATTTACGGCCACCATATGTCGAACGGCATGATGTTCGCCTGCCTGCAGGATCTTAAGGATGAAGCCGAGTTCAACGCTCATCGAATCGCGTACCTGCTTACGCCCGAAGGAAACTACATGCTGAGCTCTTTCGGCATCATTCGCACGCCGGGCACTGATACGACGGTCATCATCCCGAACCTCGGATCGGACATCGGCCTTGACGAATACGTTTCGGAAAAGGTCGCGCAGTCGTTGGTGACGCCCGATCCAGCAGCCTCGGCACCTGAGGACATCGATCACGTATTCGCTTTCATCACCTGCGACAGCTCCGACAATTCGTACCGTTACATTCCGTACTTCGAGGTTGTCGACTACTATTCGTTTGCGGACGGAACCTACCTCACCGGCGCCTCGTTGGTCGATCACGGCGACGTCGTGGGCGTTGGCGATGCCGTAACCGACCGCGTGGGGGAGTAGCGCGCCCCAGTGCCGCGCTCCCTGTTCCGCTGCCCTTCGCCATGCTATTGCCGCGATTCTTTTCCGCATTCGTCTTGCCATGACGCATATCGGGTAAACTATAGCCAAACCGTCTTTTTTCGGCGGGAGAGCCACCCAAACGCGAGGAGCGAACATGACTGAGTGCGTAAACGGAAGCACTGCCAATACAACCATGACCTACGCCCAGGCCGGCGTTGACACGGCCGAGGGCGCGCGTGCGGTCGATGCCATCAAGGGCGTCGTGCACAGCACCTACCGTCCCGAGGTGGTGGGCGACATCGGCGGTTTCGGCGGCCTGTTCTCCATCGCTGCGGCTAAGGACATGGAAGATCCGCTGCTCGTTTCCGGCACCGACGGCGTGGGCACCAAGCTTAAGCTGGCCCAGCTTACCGGCAAGCACGGCACGGTGGGCATCGATCTTGTGGCCATGTGCGCCAACGACATCCTGGCAACGGGTGCCGAGCCGCTGTTCTTCCTCGATTACGTGGCCATCGGCAAGTTGAAGGCCGAGAACGTGGCCGAGATTGTTGCGGGCATCGGCGAGGGCTGCAAGCAGGCTGGCTGTGCGCTTATCGGCGGCGAGATGGCCGAGCACCCCGGCGTCATGGACCCCGACGACTACGACCTGTCCGGCTTCTGCGTGGGCATTGTCGACCGTCCCAAGATGCTCGACCCCGAAAGCGTGCGCGAAGGCGACGTGCTGGTGGGCCTGGCTTCGAGCGGCCTGCACTCCAACGGTTACTCGCTGGCGCGCAAGGTGTGCGTCGAGGGCAAGTCCGACGAGGAGCGCTTCGCCGCGCGCGAGGAGCTCGGCGGCCAGAGTGTGGTGGACGCGCTGCTCACCCCCACGCGCATCTACGTGAAGCCGGTTCGCGCGGTCATGGATGCGGTGCCGGGCGCGGTGCGTGCCCTTGCGCACATCACCGGCGGCGGCATTTCCGAGAACCTGAACCGCGCACTGCCGAAGGTCGTGAATGCCGAGGTCGACCTGGGTTCGTGGCCGGTGCCGCCCGTTGTCAAGTACGTGTGCGACGCTGCCAACCTTGACGAGACCGAGGCTCTCAAGACCTTCAACATGGGCTTGGGCGTCGTGCTTATCGTTGATCCCGCGCAGGTAGAGGCCGTTGAGGCCGCGCTGGCCGCTGCGGGCGAGACCACGTATCGCGTCGGCCGCATCGTCGCCGGCGAGGGCGAGGTCCAGTACGCGAACGTGGGCAGCCTCTACGGGTTCTAGAGCGTGACAAAGGGACAGGTCGTTTGTCACGGTGTAGTGATAAAGCGGCCGGTATTGCATGCGACGGGCGGCCTCGGCTGCTCCGCCGCATTTGTGTTCGAAGGGAACGTATGGAAAAGCTCAAGATCGGTGTGCTGCTTTCCGGAGGCGGCACCAACCTGCAGGCTATCATCGACCAGGTTGCCGAGGGCCTGCCCGTCGAGATTGTGAAGGTCATCTCCTCGCGCCCCGATGCGTACGGCATCGAGCGTGCGAAGGCTGCGGGCATTCCCGTGCGCGCGCTTAATCGCGAGGTGTACGCCGACCGCGAGGCGGCTGATGCGCTCATCGTCGAGGAGATGCAGGCGGCGGGTGCGGAATACGTGGTCATGGCGGGTTACATGCGCATGGTCACGCCTGTGATGCTTCGCGCCTTTCCCGATCGCGTGGTTAACCTGCATCCGGCGTTGCTGCCTTCGTTCAAGGGCGCGCACGGCATTTCCGATGCGTTTGCTGCGGGCGTGAAGGTGACAGGCGTGACGGTTCACTTCGCGAACGAGGAGTACGACAAGGGCCCCATCATCGCGCAGGAGCCCGTGCGCATTGCCGAGGATGACACCCTCGAGAGCCTTGAGGCGAAGATCCACTCTGTCGAGCACGAGCTGTACCCGCGCGTGCTCCGACTTCTGGCTGAGCGCCGTGTGGTGGTGACCGAAGAGCGCACGGTGCGCATTCTTCCGCAGGGGTAGCGCTCGGGGTGCGGGGTGCCGCGCGCCGCGTACTGCGCGTGTGGCGGAAGCCCCCCGGTATCGCGGGTGAAAGCGCGAAAAATGCCAAAGTTTTCCCTTGGCATTTCCCGCCGTTGTGGTAACATATCCTTCGCTGTCGAAAGGCAGCCTTCGGGTTGTGGCTCAGTTTGGTAGAGCGCTGCGTTCGGGACGCAGAGGCCGCAGGTTCAAATCCTGTCAACCCGACCAGAATTTTCAGGTCAGGCATTTCGCCTGACCTTTTCTGTTTCATGGGCTGTTTTGCATGGGAGTTGCATAACCCCGTTCATCGAGAAGGGGCGCATCTTTCGATTTGCCGACGGGATTGAATCCGCTTGATGGCCTCAAGCTTCTCCATTACGCTCGCTTCTGTGCCCTTCGGCCTGTCCGGTGGTTTCCCCGTCCTCTGACCCCTTTTGCGTGCCGTCGAGGTTGACGGCTTCTCCTCATGGCGTTATGGGCGTGGTATTCTTCGTCTTGCAAAGAACCGCGTTGTGACTGACGGGAGTGCGTGGGTAACCACGGGGGAGCAGCGCGGCATATTATGCCGACCGTCTGGGCAAGCCGTTCAACGCGAGTTGAGGGCTTGCCTTTTTGCTTTGGGCGGGCTGTGCGAGCGAAGCGGCAATGAAAGGGAAAGGAAACCCATGCAAGACCTTATCGAACTGCTGGAGAATAACCCGTATCCCGGGCGCGGCATCGTGGTGGGCCGCGACTGCGTGTACTACTGGATCATGGGCCGCAGCACCAACAGCCGCAACCGCGTGTTCGTGGCGACCGAGGACGGCATCCGCACCGAGGCGCATGACCCGGCGCTGCTCGATGATCCGAGCCTGATCATCTATCATCCCGTGCGCACCATGGGCGACGCCCTCGTGGTCACCAACGGCGACCAGACCGACACCATCGTCGAGGAGGGCAGCTTCCGCGCAGGCTGCATGAAGCGCGAGTTCGAGCCCGACGCCCCCAACTTCACGCCCCGCATTTCCGCCATCATCAACGCCGATGGCTCGTTTGAGATCTCCATCCTGAAGCATCAGCCTTCCGGCCGCTGCCTGCGCGAGTTTTTCGCCTACGAAGGCTGCGATGAGGGCATGGGCTACTTCATCAGCACCTATCAGGGCGACGGCAACCCGCTGCCCACTTTCGCCGGCGAGCCCATTCCGGTGACCATGCCCGAGCCCGATGCCGTGTGGGCGGCGCTCAACGCCGACAACAAGGTGTCGCTGTATGCCAACGTGGCGGGCGACGTGAAGCTGTACAACAAGAACCTTGGCGACTAAGGGGATAAGATCATGAACGAACTGGAACTCAAGTACGGTTGCAACCCGAACCAGAAGCCCTCGCGTATTTTCATGAAGGACGGCTCTGACCTGCCCATTCAGGTGCTCAACGGCAAGCCTGGCTTCATCAACTTCCTCGACGCCTTCAACTCCTATCAGCTGGTCAAGGAGCTTAAGGAGGCCACGGGCCTTCCGGCTGCGGCGTCGTTCAAGCACGTCTCCCCGGCGGGTGCTGCCGTAGGCAAGCCGCTGACGGATGTCGAGCGCCAGATCTACTTCGTCGAGCAGGAGGGCGAATTGAGCCCCATCGCGTGCGCTTACATTCGCGCGCGTGGCGCCGACCGCCTGTGCTCGTACGGCGACTGGGCGGCTCTTTCCGACGTGTGCGACGCCGACGTGGCGCGCTATCTGCAGGCCGAGGTTTCCGACGGCGTCATCGCGCCCGGCTACACTGACGAGGCGCTCGAGATTCTCAAGACCAAGCGCAAGGGTTCGTTCAATGTTGTGCAGATCGACCCTGAGTATGTGCCCGCGGAAGCCGAGCTGAAGGACGTGTACGGCATCACCTTCGAGCAGGGTCGCAACAACTTCAAGATCAGCGAGGAGCTGCTCGAGAACGTGGTCACCGAGAACAAGGAGATTCCCGAGACCGCTAAGATCGACATGATCATCTCGCTGCTTACGCTGAAGTACACGCAGTCCAACTCCGTGTGCTACGTGAAGGACGGCCAGACCATCGGCGTGGGCGCCGGTCAGCAGAGCCGCATTCACTGCACGCGCCTGGCGGGCAACAAGGCTGACAACTGGTGGATGCGCCAGCATCCGAAGGTGCTGGGCCTGCAGTTTGTGGAGGGCATTCGTCGCCCGAATCGCGACAACGCCATCGACGTGTACACCTCTGACGAGTGGGAAGACGTGCTGCGTGAGGGCGAGTGGCAGCAGATCTTCGCGGTGAAGCCCGAGCCGCTGACCCTCGAGGAGAAGAAGGCGTGGATTGCCAAGATGGAAGGCGTTACGGTGGGTTCCGACGCGTTCTTCCCGTTTGGCGATAACGTCGAGCGCGCGCGCAAGTCTGGCGTTCAGTACATTGCCGAGCCCGGTGGCTCCATCCGTGACGACAACGTCATCGAGACCGCCAACAAGTACGGCATCGCCATGGCGTTCACTGGCATGCGCCTGTTCCATCACTAAGATCGTCTCGGCCCGCCCCGCGCTGGGGCGGGCTTTTTCTATTGGCGGAGGTCGACGGGTCGGGACGTGGCGCCCAGGGTTGGCCTTTGTGCTTGAGCCCGGCCTCGGCGTTGGTTTTCCTGCCGCTTGAGGTTCGGCTTTCAAT
>JAFSHA010000066.1 GCA_017440565.1 Eggerthellaceae bacterium
GATAGAGCGAAGCCGAGCCTCCAGGAAGCACGACAGGACCCGTGTCCTGCCAGGGAACGAAAAGCTCTTCGTCTCGCTTGGCCAAACCGCAAATGGCGATATCGTCGATGCCGAGTTCCTCGAACATGGCAAGAGCGGCGCTCAACTGGGGCTTGCCGCCGTCGAGAATGATAAGATCGGGCTTGCTTCCGAAGCGTTCGTCGGCCATGCGCTCGGGGGCATAACGCCGACGCATCACCTCCTGCATGGAGAGGAAATCATTCGCTTCGTCAAGCGGGGTCTTTATCTTGAAACGGCGGTATTGGTTCTTGTCGGGCTTGCCTCCCGTAAACACCACCATGGAGGCAACCGTATAGCTTCCGTGAATGGTCGAAATATCGAAGCATTCAATGCGCATGGGGGGCGCGTCAAGCGCAAGCGCGCTTTCGAGCTGCAGAAGAGCGTCGTTGATGCGCTTGTCATCATAGTTCGTCCGCACTTTGTAACGCATGAGCGTATGGCGCGCATTCGTCTCGGCCATGCAGAGAAGCTCGTGTTTCTCGCCTTTGCGTGGAGCGGTGAAGCGAACCTTCGCGCCATGAGAGCTCGCCAGTTTCTCGGTGAGCCAATGCGCCATAACCTCGGAATCCTCAGGGGCCTCGCGCACGATGACCTCGTGCGGGATGGACGTGGTTGCATCGTAGTAGCGCATGAGGAAGTTGCGGGCCAGGTCCTCATCGGGAACGTCGGTTCCGTGGTTCAAGGTGAATTCGTTGGAGTTGATGATACGGCCCTCGCGAACCACCAAAACATGAGCGCCCGCGACCGTTTCCTCACGGAAAAAGCCGACGACATCTGCGTTGAGGTTGCGACTGGATACGGCGTGCTGCTTCTGCTCGAGGGAGTTTATGACCTCTATGCGGCCCTTGATGCGCCCAGCGCGCTCGAAGTCAAGTTCGGCTGCGGCTTCGGACATCTCCTCTTTCAGCTCATCTATGAATTCGGCGTGATGGCCGGCAAGGAAGCGCTCGATACGCCTGACGTTGCCCGCATACTCCTCCGGCGTTATCTGCCCGCAGCACGCCCCCGGGCCGAGGCCAACATGAGCGTCGAAGCAGGGTTTGATCGACCCTTCCGCGCCCAAGAACAGCGACATGTCAACTTCGCCCTGCGCTTCGGCGCGCTCGATACGACGCGTGAGGTTGCGCCAATCGGCGCAGGAATGGGCGCACAGGGGAACAACGCGTCGCGCGATGTCGATCATGGCGCGGGCGGCACGGCTATCGGTATAAGGTCCGAAGTACTTGGTGTCGGCGCGATGCTTCTCGCGCGTGTACTTGATGGCGGGAAACGCATCGCCTTTCGTCAGCGCGATGAACGGATAACTCTTGTCGTCCTTGAAATCCGCGTTGAAAAAGGGGCTGTGCTCTTTGATGAGGTTCTTTTCCAACACGAGCGATTCGTGCTCGTTTTCGACTACGAGGTAATCAAATGAGTGGATCTGCTCGACCAGAAGCGGGATCTTAGCGCGCTCGTCCTGGAATCCGACGTACTGGCGCATGCGCGCGCGAAGCTGCTTCGCCTTGCCAACATAGATAACCTGCCCATGCGCGTCTTTCCACAAATAAACGCCCGGAAGAGCCGGCACGCTCTCCAGCTCGCGCTTAATGCGCGCGATCTTCTCAGATTGGCTTTCGGGGGCTATTTCACGTTCGGTATCCATAGGAGAAAGTATACCCGTATGAACTATGCGATTCTCTTCTGACACGAAACGCTCACTACGCGACGGCGCAAACAAGCTTTTCCCAAATGCGAACCATAGCGAGCGTATCGAGTTTGCAATAGGCAAGAAGCTGGTTGCGCGTGCGCTCTATTTCCTCGGCGGAGCGCATCTCCAACCCGAGAAATGCGTTCATGGCCTCGCTGCCGTTGTGGATGCCCTCGAGCGCATGGTAGTCAAGCTCGGGGTCATGGGGGAAGAGGGCCGGAAGCACCGCCTTGATGGAATAGGAGCCGTTCATCGCCGGCACGTAATAGGCGCCGTCGCGGAATGGAACCATGAGGTCACGCATGCACGCGTGTATGGGGCGCAAGCGATCGGCTAAGTCGGGGAAACGCACGGCAAGCGCCATGACCTGGCTTCTCTCGAAGCTCATATTGTATGCAAGGACGCAGGCTTTTGGCGGAATATCACGCGCAAGGGCCTCGGCAAGGTCACGCCTTGGATCGGTGCCCTCCTTTGCCAAAAACTCGCGATGGGTAAGAGGTCCGCCCTCATATTCGATGCAGTGCAGGGAATACTGCGTGGGAATTTGATCGAAGGGATGGACGCCGTCAAACGGGGGGATAGCAGGCTGAATGGTCTCGAAGTCAAGGAAGTACAGCGGGTAGGAAAGCGTGCTCAAGAACTCCCCCACCGCCTGTTTGTCGACGATGGCATCGTATTCCTCCATGTCGTATCTCAGGGCACATACGACCTGAAGCTGCTGGCGGGCGTTGAGTTTCGCCTCCTTGGCAAGGGCATCCTCGAAGGTGACAATACCCTTGTTGTAATACGAAACGAAACCGCGCTTGATGCCCACGCCTCCAAGGTCGAAGACATTGGGCGAAGGCAAATTCCTCCAACACCACGATCGGTAACCGCACTCGTAAGGATGACCGCAATGAGGGCCTATTTCGCAGGCAGGTTCATCTTCGGCATCAGCGACGTCCTTCAGCTTCGCTATGCGCAATTCGACCTCATCCTGCATGTCCATAACTACGTCCGTCACGTCAACGCGAGTAAATAGAGCGCCGAGGTCAAGTTCGCCCTCGCGTTCGTAAGAACGATTCAGGTGCATGACGCTCACGCTCTTCACGTTCAGGCCGCACTGGGTAAGCACCCAGGTTTGGAAAGCGGCATCATGGAGGTAGATGTCGTGCACGCTGGTGGAGGATTTCACCTCCACAATGCTCACGCCGTCGCCCTCGACGAGCAGGATATCGACCATGCAGAGGTTGCCCTCGAACTCGAAGGTGGCCTCGCAGATGACGGGCACCCCCGCATCAAGATGCTCTCGCGTTAAACGCGCCATCTCCGAGAAGCCGTGCTCGATGAAAGGAATCTCGATGAAGCTTCCAAAACGGCCCATGGCAAGGTCGCCCACGAGATTTCCCGTGTCGAGAACGGCTTGGTTGAGAACGGACGCGTCGAAGCACTCAGGCCTGTGAGCCTCCATCCACAGCATCTTGGGGCACTGCACCCCGCGCGTGTAGCGCGATTTCGAAAGGTTCATGGCAATTGCCTTCCCGGTTTACGAACGAAGCGAGCCGAATTCGCCCATCCATGCAAGTCTATCTGTTTATTTCGGCGAGGAACGCCTTACCGTAGCGCTCAAGCTTGGTGGCGCCCACACCCGACACCTCAAGGAACTCCTCCTCGTTCGCCGGCAGCTTCGCGCACATGTCACGTAGCGAGGCATCGGAAAACACCACGTAAGGAGGTACGGAAGCTTCGTCGGCGATACGCTTGCGCAGAACGCGAAGGCGCTCGAAAAGCTCGTTCGCGCTCGCATCAAGCAGCCCTTCATCACGTGAACCCGAATGCCCGAAAGCGCCCGAGGAGCGCGTTGCCTTCGCGTTCTTCCGCGGATTGATGCGCACGTCTTGCTTCATGATGAGCGAAAAGCCGTCTTCAGCGGCCTCGCGAGCACGTGGCCCCAATCCGACAAGCGGGAACTTACCCTCGCTTACCACCAGGTACTCCCCCACCGCCAAAAGCTCGATGACCTCCTTCAACAGTGCTTGCGAGGCATCGACGCAGCCGAAGGTCTTGCATGACGAAAGGCCGAAGGAGGCAACCCTTTCGGTATTGGCGCCCCTGAGGACGTCGCAAACGACCCCCTTCCCGAAACGTCCCCTTAGCTCATGCACGCAACGCATAACCGCACGCGCCTCCTGTGTTACGTCGACGGTCTTAAACGAGCCCGTGCAGTTCGAGCAGAAGCCGCATTCCGAAGGAGCCGCTTCCCCGAAATAGTTCAGCGTGTAAGCGCGAAGGCACTCGGTGGTGTAGCCGTAGCCCACCATGCGCTCGAGAAGCCTCCTGCGCGAAGCGCGAACCACCTCAACCTCCTCTGGAGTAAGGGCCTCGTTTTCCACCTCCTGCTCAATGAAGAAGCGGCTGGTTCCAATATCTCCATCACACCACAAAAGCAGGCAGTCGGCGGGAAGGCCATCGCGCCCGGCGCGCCCGGCCTCTTGATAGTACGCCTCAAGCGAACCAGGCATGTTGTAGTGAATGACGAAACGCACGTTGGATTTGTCGATTCCCATGCCGAAGGCGTTAGTGGCAACCATGACCGATACGTTATCGGTGATGAACGCCCGCTGGTTTTCGACACGTTCGGCCGTGGTGAGCCCCGCATGGTAGCGTGTTACGGAAACGCCCTCGAGCGCAAGCTGTTCGTGGAGCTTCTCGACGTCCTTGCGCGTCGAGCAGTATACGATGCCCGAATCGCCCGGATGATCGCGCAAATAGCTTACGATGCGGGCGAACTTGCGCTTAGGCTCGAGGCGCTCAACCGAATAGCGCAAGTTGGGGCGGTCGAAGCCCGTCACCAGCACCATAGGGTCAACGAGCCCAAGCAATCGCGCAATGTCCTCGCGAACACGCGAGGTAGCTGTCGCCGTAAGGGCAATGACAGGCGGCCGCGCGGGAAGCGAGACAAGAAAAGCGCCGATGCGCAGATACGAGGGGCGGAAATCCTGCCCCCACTGAGAAACGCAATGAGCCTCGTCGACGGCAACCAAGCTCAAGGGCACACGGCAAGCGAACTCAGCGAAAGAAGGGGTATCGAGGCGCTCGGGCGCCACATACATGATGTCGTATTCACCCGCCAGGGCTCGCTCAAACACTATGGCCTGCTGACGCGCGCTGAGCGTCGAGTTTACGTAAGACCCGCGTAC
>JAFSHA010000067.1 GCA_017440565.1 Eggerthellaceae bacterium
CATTATTTGAGAGGAGTCGATATGATTGAAGAAGAACGAAGCCATCGGGAAGGCGGGCGAAGACGAGGTGGCCGCGGCCCTTACCGGCATAGAGGGCGCTCGCCCGCTACCTCAAGCTGCCCGTCAGCAAACGCCCCCACAACATCATCGTGTTCACCTCGACGACCGCCAAGCTCAAGGTTCCCAAGGGAGACGAGAACTTCAGCATCATTCAGGGAACGGGCGCCCTGCGCTCCGCCGTTGAGAAGCGCCTCAGGCTGCGCAACGAGATCTTCACCACCGAGCAGCTGCAAACCATCATCGAGAGCCTCGAGAAAACCACCGACCCGCCCGACAAGAAGAAGAAAGCCCACATCAAGCAAGCGCGGAAGTCCCAGCGCAGGCGCCTGGCCATCAAGGAGAAACGACGTAAGGCACGCAAGAAGAAGCGCCGGAAGAAGACGAGGACCAGCATGGCCAAACGCACGATCCTCTTGCTGGCGCTGCTAGAATCCCACTATTGGATCTCGATGTGATGCATGGACACACAACGTAAGCGACCATGATTTCATGGTGAGACCATTCTGCCGAAATTCCGTTAAGTCGCTTCAATGTACTTCTATGCTTCATTTATGTATTATTATAAGCATAAAAGTACGAAGGAGGCGCAGTGCCATGGACTATATAGCATCCATCCTGAGAATGGCCGCCGCCCGCAACGGCTTCGTCACCTCAGCCGAGGTCACCGAAGCTGGCATCCCGAGGCGGTGCCTGACCAAAGCCGTCGAGGACGGGTTTTTGCTGAAGGCGGAGCGCGGCTTGTACATGCTGCCCGATGCTTGGGAGGACGAGCTCCTCATCCTGCAGCATCGTTTCAAAAGAGGCGTCTTCTCACACGAGACGGCGCTATTCCTTCACGGGTTGACGGACAGGACGCCAGCCGAATTCACCATGACATTCCCCCACGGCTACAACGCCAAAAGCGCTCAAGCGGAAGGGATCGTCGTCAAGAAGTCCATCGAAAGGCATCACGGCTTGGGGCTGTGCGCCGTAGAGACGCCGTACGGAAACGAGGTTTTCGCCTACGACATCGAGCGCACGCTCTGCGATATCGTCCGCGGAGACGGATCCCTTGACGTTCAGCTGGTAAACCCGGCCATGAAAGCTTATGCGGCGTCCAAGGATAAGAACGTCAACAAGCTGCTCAGATACGCAAAGGAAATGGGATCAGAGCGTAAAATCAAAACGTACATGGGGGTCTTGCTATGATGAGGACGAGAAACGCCATGCAGCTGAAGGCTCTGGTAAAGAACAGGGCGAAGGAAAGCGGCGTATCCGCACAGCTCATGCTGCAAAACTACATGCTGGAAAGGCTGCTGGAGCGGATATCCCTTTCCGAATACCGAGACCAGATCATCATCAAGGGCGGCGTATTGATCGCCTCGCTCATCGGATCCGACAAGCGAACCACGATGGACTTGGACACCACCGTGAAAGGCTTCGCCCTCTCGCACGAGAGCGCGCGCTCCGTCTTCGAGCGAATTTGCGCGATTGACGCCGGCGATGGCATCGGGTTCGAGCTGCTTCGAATCGAGGATATCCGCGAACAAGACGACTACCCGGGCTTGAGGGCCAGCTTGAAGGCGAACTATCCGCCGCTGAGCGTCCCGCTCACGGTGGACATGACAACGGGAGACAAGATCACGCCTGAGGCGATTCGCTATTCCTACCCGCTTCTGTTCGAGGACCGCAGCATCCAGGTGATGGCCTACAACATCGAGACCGTGCTTGCGGAGAAGCTCGAGACCATCCTCTCGAGGGGAACCGCGAACACGCGGCCGAGGGATTACTACGACATCCACGTGATAATTCGATTGCAGGGAGACCGATGCGATTTCACCGTTCTGCACGACGCGTTCGAGCATACGGCCACTAAGCGCGGCAGCCTCTACACCCTGGCCGAGTACCGAAGCATTGTAGGCGAGATCCGGGCAGATGAGACGATGCGGGCTCAGTGGGGCAAATACACCCGCAAGTTCAGCTATGCCGAAGGGATATCGTTCGAAGCCTGCGATACCGTGCTCGAGGTCATGGACCGACTGTAGTGGACAACGCAAGCTGCATGACCCACGAAGACGTCGGCGTTTATAACGTTCGGCGTCTTCCATTTTCTAGGTTGCTTGAGATTGAGATCCTCGCGCAGCGAAGCGGCGTCACCGCGACCAACCCATCGCAAAGCCACGAACCGTGTACAATATGCTCCTGCCGGAGCTTTTGCCCTCATACTCCCTTTTAATATGATGCTCGTACATGGCAGCACCGGTGGCGATGGTGTGGAACCCGTTCTCGCCGCACCAACGGACGAAGGCTCTCAGCTGGGATCTGTACGTGCCCCTCGTTCCTTTGGATATCGTTATGGAATCGAGGTAATCGTCGATCTTCTCGTATGCCTTGCCCTTGCCCATTTGCACGCCCCTTTGAAAGCTCCAACCGAACGGCTTCGAAGAAGAAACTCGTTGAAAAGTGGATGCAAACAAGAGGACGGTTTTGGAAAGACTCGATGCAAAAATCGCGCAACCCGAAATTCAATTAAGGATGGAACATCAAGGCAGGATGGAACAGGATGGAACATCAGGGCCTGAGGGCCTGAGGTCAGGGCCAGGGCACCAAGCAACTGGAACAGGTTAATGAGGCTTTTATAAACGATGCTTCATCTCGTTCAGCAAGGGAAGTCGTCGGCAAGATAGAATACTCTGTGAACCCATTTCGCGTATCAGGCAGGGGCATCCATGAAGATCGAGCATATGAAGGAATACGTGCGCCTATCCCAGACGCTCAGCTTCACGCAGACGGCACGCGAGTTCTCCATTACTCAGCCGGTGCTCTCCAAGCACGTCTCAAATTTGGAAAGGGAGCTAGGGACGAAGCTTCTCGTACGCAGCCAGCAGGGCCTCAGCTTCACAAAAGCCGGCGAAACGTTCGCACGCGAAGCCGAGGGCGTCGTCGCAGAGCATGACGCAGCGCTCGATCATCTGAGGCAAGTTCAGGCAGGGATAAACACCTCCCTCACCATCGGGTACCTGGCAGGCGCAAGTAAAAAAATGCTCCCGCCTGCGGTAATGGATTTTTCCCAGGAACATCCCGACGTCTCGCTGAAGTTCATCTCCCTGGAAATCGACGAGATCCTCGACGCCATCTCGTCCGATCGCATCGATCTCGGCATCACCACCTCGTTTAGCAACGAGCCGCCCGATCTCTCGACGTACCGTTGGAGAGGTCTCTATCCCGATCACCTCGCATTACTCGTGCCGGAATCGCACAGGCTCGCAGACGAGATGAGCGTGAGCATTACGGATGCCGCAGGTGAGAACATCCTCCTCACAGCGCCTTCCTTCATGACCAATGACGAGCGTATCACCGCAGTACTCGAACCCATCAGAAGCACGGCGCGCCTTCATCGCGGAGCGCTCGACCTCGAAAGCAGCTTGGCCTTCATGGAAACGGGGAAATACGTTGCCATCGCCCTCGCCCACTTCGCGAACTTCTTAGACGAGGGTTACTCCTACATTCCCATCAAGGAGGCTGTGGACACCAGGATCGAAGTCGGAGCTCTTTGGAAGGCTGAAGCAGAGACCCCCGCGCTGAAGGCGTTTGTCCAAGCTCTTGCGTCCGCCGTCGGGAACCGCGACACTTGCCAACAACCTAGGGCCGTGCACGCTACAGGGGGGTTGCGATGAGGGTTCAGCATCTCAGGGAATGCCTCCACCTGGCCCAGACGCTCAGCTTCACCCAGACGGCACGCGAGTTCTTCATCACCCAACCGGTTCTCTCCAAGCACATCTCGCAGCTGGAGCGAGACCTTGGCGCCGTCCTGTTCCTGAGAGACCAACACGGCGTCGCCCTCACGAAAGAAGGCGAGGCCTTCGTCGAGGATGCTGCCGGCATCGTGCAGAGATACGACCTTGCCGTAGCCCGCGTCAAGGCCATCAGCGAGGGGGGCCAGCAATCCATCACCCTGGGATATCTCGCAGGCGCGAGCAGGCCGCTTCTCGCTCGAGCCATTAACCTCTTCGCCGAAGCAAGGCCCGATGTCGAACTGAATCTCGTAGCCCTCGAGATCGACGAGATCCCCGAGGCGATTGACGTCGGGAGGATCGACGTCGGGATAACGTCCTCGTTCAACGCCGACTTCGCCCTTTCGGAGCGCTACGGATGGACGCCGATCTTCCCCGACAGGATCGTCCTGCTCGCCCGCAAGGACCACCCCCTTGCGGCGCGGGAGAGCATCTCAATATCCGATCTCGCTGGACAGCGCATGGCGTTCCAGGCACCCCAGTTCATGAAGCGAGACTCAGAGCGAATCGCGCAGATCCTCGAACCCGTTCTCGACGGAATCGAGCTGCACCGCATTACGTGCGACCTCGAGAGCATCGGGCTCGTCATAGGAACGGGAGACTACGTGCAGATCGGATTCGAGCACCTCAGGAACAGGTTCGGAGAGCAGTTTGCCTACATCCCCATAGCGGACGCGCCGGGCTCGCAGTTCCATATCGGGGCGCTTTGGCGCAAGGAGCGCGAATCGCAGGCGATCCTCGACCTCTCGAGCTCGCTCCTCAAGGCAGCGGGCGCCAGGCAGCAGTAACCCGGCGGTTGCGCAGCTCAGGGCTCGGGGCTGAAGCCGCTTACGCGCGACGCGACCCCTTGGGCAACTGGGAGCAGCAGGATGATCGCGACCACGCCCGATGCAACCGCGGGAGCCCACATCGCAGCGATAGCGTTGGCAACGCCCATGACGCCCGCATCCTTCAGGAGCATGATCGTCATGCAGGAGCTGAAGATCAACGTGACGTTCGCGGTTCCGAAAATGCAGCATGTCACGCAATGCCGTAAGAGGCCCCTTTTCAGCCTGAGGGCGTCTGCGACCGAGTTCGCGATCCTCATCGAGGGTACGAAGTCGCTTATCGCGTAGCCGACCGGAACGCTCATCACAAGGGACTGAAGAAACCCCCTCGCCAAGCTCCCCGCAGAGGCGCTTGACGGATCGTACGTCAAAACCATGAACACGAGGCCGAGAACGACTCCGACAAACACGTTCATGATCAAGCTGGTGATTCTCGCAAAGCCTATCGGGCCGTCGTAGGGCATAAGAACTCCTGTCGATAAGGAGGGGCCGCCGTCCTCGGCAGCCCCTCGATGAGCATGTAGGGTTTTCCCTTTTCGAAAACGATTCGAAAAGGGCAGTTCTATTCAGAGGCTTCTTCCTTGAGGATCTTGCGGTCGCTCTTCACGAACACGAGGATGAGCACCGTGCAGATGACCAGCGGAATGCCGAGGAACAGCAGCGCCGCGTTGAAGAAGCCTACCTGCGCGATGAGCGCGCCAAACAGGCCGTTGCCGAAGAAGGTGAGGTTGGTGACGAACGCCATGATGCCGAGGACGTAGTCCATCTTCTTGGGATCGGTGACCAGGAACGGCACGTACATGCGGATGGCAACGGGGACCACGCCGGCGAGCAGGCCGATGCCGAAGGTGTAGAGCCAGGCGTTGATGGAAGCGTTGCCGAAGTCATTGAAGGACAGGATGACCATGCCGCCGAAGAGGATCAGGCCGCCCGCGGAGCAAACCTTGCGCAGCGGCACCTTCTCGAGGAGGACGCCCAGGCTGACGCCCACGAGAACCACGATGATCTGCGCGATGGTGGCGGGGTTGTTGGACTCGACGACACCCATGCCGAGGGACTGCAGGAAGGTGGGGTAGAATCCCTGGCAGAGGCCGAAGATCCAGCAGTAGCCGAAGAAGCAGAAGGCGCAGATGATGCCGGCGCGCACGTAGTTGCGGCTGATGGCGGTCTTCTGCTGGGCCTGAGCGGCCTGGGCGTTGAGCACGTTCTCGTCGACGGCGCACAGCCTGAAGGCGACGCAGTGGACGATTAACGCCGCGACGAGCAGGCCGATGCCGAGATAGGTGACGGTCGCGGTGTCACCCGTGGATGCGTACAGGCGAGAGCCCACGAAGATGGCGGCAAGGAGGCCGGTGACGGTCCACTGCGACCACACGCCCATCGCAAGACCCATCTTCTGCAGCGGGAACAGACGCGGAATGATGTTAGGGCCGGCTGCGGCGAGCATGCCCATACCCGCACCCTCGATGACACGCGCGGCCAGGAAGAGTCCCGCGGTGTCCACGCACAGGCTCATGATGGAGCCGGCAAGCGTGATGACGATCGACAAAGCCAGCGTGAACTTCACGCCGATGTTGCGCATGATCCAAACCGCCGGGAAGCACACGATGCACCCCATAAACAGGGCGAGTCCCGAAATATTACCGATGGAAGACATGTCCATGCCGTATTCGGCTCCGACGATGGCCAGAATCGGGTTCCACTTCATGACGATGAATACGACGGCAACGCCGGTGATCATCATCGAGACGAGCGACACCCATCGCTGCGTCATGGTGAGCTGGTCGTTCGCGACGCCCCAGCCCTTGATACCCGTAGGCTTCTCGATTGCAGTTGTCATGATATCCCCTTTCCATACGCCCGGGCGTTGTCGGCGGGACGCCTCCCCCTCCAAGAGAGGCGTCCCGCGGTGGACCCGGGCTCATCGCAGCCCGATCGGGCCGCCTCGTCTCCTATGCGAACAGCGCGTACTTCCCGCCGTCGCCCATCTTTGCCGCCAACTCGGCTACGGGGCCAAGCTCCATGCAGCCCGCCTGGCAGTGCTGGACGCACATGGGCAGCTTTCCCGCCTCGGCGCGTTCCGCGCAGAGGTTGCAGCGGTCGGTGGGCACGGGCACGAACTCGTACTGCCATTTGCGTTCGGATATCTGGTCCGGGCCGATCTGCGTGAGCTTGATGCCATACTTGCCCGGCTCCAGTCCCAGGTGCTTCTGGCAGGCGACCTCGCAGGTGTGGCAGCCGGTGCAGTACTCGTAGTTGACAAGGATCGCGTTCTTCATCTTCCGACCTCCTACCTCTCGACTTTGTAGATCTTGCAGAGCACGGACTTGTAGGAGTTGCCCAAGCCCGTGGAGCCGGGGCGCATGGGCACGCAGTTGTTGATGTTCGACTCGAAGGTGCCGAAGAAGCCGTCCTCGCGGCCGCGCTCCGGGAACCACCAGCCGTGATCGGCCGAGACGACACCCTGCTTCAGGCGGATGTCAAGTTTCGCCTTCTGCACACAGCTTCCGTACTGGTTCTCGATGCGTACCCAATCGCCGTCGGAGATGCCGTACCTGGCCGCGTCCGCGGGGTTGATGGTTACCTCGGGCTCGGGGTGGATGGCGCGCAGATGCGGTATCTGCCTGCCCTCGGAGTGGAAGAAGCCCCACTGGCGGGCGCCCGTGGTAAGGACGAGCGGGTATTCTTCCGCAAGGTCAGGGCGGCTCACCGGGCTCTCAGGCGGCTCCTCGTAGAACGCGAGGGGCCTCATGCCCATCTGCGCGAGGATCAGGCTGTAGAACTCGTAGCGGCCGGACGGGGTGTTGAAGCCGGGCTGCCCGTCGTCGCGGATCTCTCCGGTCTTGTAACGGTAGTACTTCATCTCGGGGTACGCCCAGGTGCGGGCCTTCAGGTCATCCCAAGTGAAGCCGGTGTTGCGCAGCAGATAGCCGTAGAAGCCCTCCTCGTCCCACGCGTCGCCCTCGCCCCACGGGAACACGTCTTCGCCCTTGAAGATGCGGCCGAGCTCGGTGACGATCTGCGGATCGCTTCGGCACTCACCCACTCGCTCGATGGCCTTGTTGATGGCGCCGGTGCGGTAGGGCTGGTGGCCGGTGAGGCCGAAGCGCTCGGGGAAAGTGGTCACAGGAAGGAACACGTCCGCGCACGCCATGGCCGTGGGCGTCATCCAGAGGTCGATCACCAGGTTGAAGTCGTCGTTCATGAGGCCCTCGGCTATGCGCTCGGGCTGGGCGCCCATGTTCGACAGGCAGTTGTTCGTCTGCAGGATGCAGGCTTTCACCGGGTAGTCGTACTCGCCGCAGAGCGCATCGAGGGTGGCGTCGGGGCTCGGCATGCCGATCATCTTGAGCGCGGGGTAATCCCCGTGGATATGCGGATGATCGTCGCGCTTCGTGGGAATCCAGTCGGTGTCGCTGCCGATCCACGTGACAGGCAGGCCGAACGCCGGCATGCCGCACACCATTCCGCCCGGCTTGTCGAACTGGCCCGTCAGGGCAACCAGATCGTAGCAGGAGGCGCCAGAGTAGAAGCCCTCCGCGGTGTGGTCGAGCGCCACGCCCCACTGGAGGGCCCAGCCGTCGGCGTTGCCGATGGCGCACGCCGCCGCCCAGATGAGATCCTCGTCGATGTCGCAGATTCCCGCCACACGCGCCGGCGTCCACTCCTCGACGTTCTCCGCATACTGGTCGAAGCCGTACGTCCAGCACTCCACGAACTCGTGGTCGTAGAGGTCTTCCTTCACGATCACGTGGCCGAGCGCGAGCGCCAGCGCGCTGTCAGTGCCGGGGCGAACCTGCAACCAGTATTCGGAATGCGCCGCGCACCAGGTGAGTTTCGGGTCGATGGTGATGAGCTTGGTGCCGCGTTTCATGCACTCGACGATCCAATGCCCGAGCGTTCCGTCCGAGTTGGCCACCACGGGATTGTTGCCCCACACGAGCACGTAGTCCGGACGCACCCAGTTGGGGTTGTCGTAGCGGTCGATCCAGTTCTGGGAGTAGTCGCCGGTGTAAAGGCTGCCCATCTTCATGGTCGTGCAGAACATGCGCGGGACGTAGCAACCTTGCCCGGAGAGGAAGCCCATGCCCTGGTTGGGGGTGTCGAGGATGTTCGCGAGCATGGGATGGTATCCCACGATGTCGCGACCCGTGCCGCAGAACACCTGAATGGCGTGCGAGCCGTACTTCTCCTGAACGGCGCGGATCTCACGCTCGATTATCTCGTAAGCTTCCTCCCAGGTGATGCGCTCCCATTTGTCCTTCCCGCGGTCGGCGCGGTCGCGCTTCATGGGGTGGAGCTGCCTGTCCTCGTGGTACACCACGTCGGGCAGCGTCAGGCACCTCAAACACAGGCGGCCCTGGTTGTAGGGATCCTCGGGGTCGCCTTCGACATGGTCAAGCTTTCCGTCCTTGTCGATGTACATCAGGATGCCGCAGTTGTCGTGGCAGCCCGGCGCAGTGCGCGCGTTGCCGCGCACGACCGTGAACTCGCCCTCCTGCCACGTGTCGACTCTCCCCGATGCCGCGGGATCAGCCTGCATGGGAACTACCCTGCTTCCGCCCGACATGCCCAAGGAGGCGTTCTGACCGATATTCTCAGCCGTCATCTCTCTCCTTCCTCTTGCTCGCATTCCGCAGGACACGCGATCCCGCGCAACTGCCTTCGCTCGAGAAGCGATTCCGCTGAATAACGGCACCCGTTGTTCGCCGGGTCGGCAGCGCCGTGCTTGACAGGCGTTCCTGGGGGCAGAGGAAGGGCACACCCGCATTTTCGACACGCCGGCGTTCCCCGCTCGAACCTGGTACCGCATGAAGGGCACGTGGTGCCCATTACCCGCAAGTCATCATGCTTTCCGCACTTGTTGCACAGGTTGCAGGGATAGCAGGTCACGCGAACCCTCCTCAGCTTTCGCTTCTCTCCTGCCCCTCATTATTCGAGCCGTGCGAAAGGAAGTGAAATTCCGAAGTGAGCGACCTCATAACAAAAAGGAATGGCCCGAAGACGAGCGGGGGTCAGGAATGAGCTCCCGTTCTCGCGCAACGCCTTCCGCAGGAGGCCAAGCGCGACCCACGCCTTGCTTCGGGTGACGGTCAGGCCGTCCTCCTTATGCGCGTACGGCTCCGAGTGCGCGAGCTCGCGGTATCCGCTGTTTTCGGCCACGGGATTCCTCACTCTCGGAATAACGCGGAGAGCCCTCGTTGTCCTCGCGAGGCGATTCTACAGAGCGAACCGATGACGCGGCTTTTCGCTTTCTGACTATCCTGTTCCGCAGTGGATCGCCGACGGGACGGCTCCGTCCCGCAAAGACGAGAAGGCCCCGGCTCCCTTTCGGTAGAGCCGAGGGCCTTCTCGTCTTGAGGAGGATGTTTCGGGCAAAGCGGGCGGACGGGAGGTTCAGGCAGGAGAGAGCCCCGCCGCTTTTGGAGGGAGGGATTGAAAGGATGCCCGCCTGCGCCCGAATCGGAATGGGCGTTACTTGCTCGGGGCACCGGGAGCCTTCGGGGCGCCGGGGATGTCTGGCATGGAGGGGGCGGCGGTTGCGCCGCATGAGGGGCACTTGCTGGCGGGCGGGTCCACCTTCGCGCCACATTTCGGACATTCGATGGGGCCTGCGTTCATGGCTGCGGGTCTAAAACACATGCTGGATCCTTTCCTCTGCTTATCTGGTCGGAGGGTCAAACGCGCGATCGGCATCGACCGGTGGTCCTCCCTCGAAACCATCTTAGACGCACAGGCCTTGCATTGGTTTTTCGTTATCGTCATGCCCCATTCTCAAATTGAATGGCCCTTGCCAGTACCAAGGCAGAAAAGGGACCCGTGGAAACAGCGCTCTTCGGCACATAGCAAGCGTGCATTGCGGGCCCGAAGCGGGAAGCCCGTTGGGAGGAGACTTCGCATGCGTGTTCGCGGAAGCCCGCATTCGTAGATACTTGGCAAGCATGCCGGCGGCTTCGTCGGAAAAGCAGGTCGGGCGTCATTCCCCGACAGATCCGAAGGAGGCCTCCTCGAGCTTCTTGGCCTCGGCCGAGGAAAGCCACCCGTCGGGCACGAGCGCGTCGGCGTGGCAGCCCGAGCAGTAATTCACCGACTGGCGATGAGCCTTGTGGCAGTCCGAGCACTCGGCGTTGCCGTGCTGGTCGACGTGCGGGTTGCGAGCGCCGTACTCGTCGGCGGTGAGCGCCGCGAGGTCGGACCTCGTCATGGCGGAGCCGTCGGCGTTGGCGTGACAGGCGGCGTTGAGGCACATGGCCTCGGGCGCGGCTCCCCTCGCCTCGGCGAGCGCCTCGAGCGTGCGCTCGGGGATGGCCACGCCGCCAGCCGCGAGCGCGAGCGCCTCGTAGCCGCCC
>JAFSHA010000068.1 GCA_017440565.1 Eggerthellaceae bacterium
AGAATGATTCTCGACGACATCGAAGTGCTCATCGTCCTGTCTGAGGCTAAGAGCATGTCGCAAGCCGCGGAGCAGCTGTATATGTCGAGACCAGGCCTTTCGCAGAAAATCGCGAACATTGAAAGCAAGTTCGGCACAAAGCTTTTCAACCGAACCTCCACGGGCGTCACGCCCACCCCTGCGGGAAGGCTCGTTGTTCAATTTGCAAATAACGTATCCGGTTTAGAGCGAAGCTTAGCGGCGCATCTAGCCGCCATCGACGAGCATTTTGACAGCACACTTAAAGTTGGCATGAGCTTCGCTGACGGAGTCACCCTACTGCCCAAGCTCGTTGCCGAATACAACTTGATTCGCCCCGATTCCCGCGTCCACCTTGATGCGGGCTACGAGCCTCAGCTTGTCGAGAAGCTCCGCGAAGGAGAACTCGACTTCGCTATGTTGGAGAATCAGCCTATTGAGCCAGGTATCCAAAATGAAATCCTAGGTTACAAGAAGCTTACATTCATCGCTCCCAACAAAGCTCCTTACAACAAAACCGTATACCCCCTGCCTGTCGAAACGCTCTTGAGATGGCCGATGATCATATACGAGTGGGATTCTGGCCGACACATGGTGGGCAACCGCCATTTTCGAGAGCGTTACGGCATCTCACTCCGAGATCACAACATGGTTGGATGCTTCGACACGCACGAAGCGATGGTGGAGGGAGTGAAGGCGGGGCTTGGCTGGGCGGTCATCCCCGATTGCATCGCCGAGCGCTATCGCGATGAGCCCAGCATCATTCGATTCAAGGTAAAGACGGATCCCATGTGGTATCCAGTTAGCCTAACGTGGTCGACCGAGCATCGGCAAAGCGATGACGCAAGGGAATTCCTTGATTTCGTTCGGAAGAACATCCCCGAGGGATACTTCAGCAAGAGCATAGAGGCCTTCGTGAACTCATAGAACGCAGAAACAGGCGGGGCGCAATGACGCCTCGCCTTCGTTTATTCGGCTACGCCCACGCTGCAGTTAGCTCAGTCGCTAAAACCCAATGCCGTACGTCAGATGCATCATGTAGAAGCAGAAGCGCACTGCAAATAGCACAACCATGAACAGCGCATTCGCGACGATAGACCAAGCAAGCTTCGAGCCAAGACCTTCGGCACCGCTCAAGAAAGACGGCAGCTTCGGGAACAGGCCCGATGCCACGTGGCGAACCGTAAGCCCATAGGCAACCGCTCCCCCAACGACATATGCCAGCAGAACAGCCGGATACCCAGGCACCAGCGCAACGGCAGATACCACCCCGCTCGCAAGGGTATGAAGATGAGCGTACTGCGCAACCAGCAGCACGACGCTGGCAACGAAGCAAGCGAAGCCAGCCGTTATCAAGCGCCTTTCGACTACGTCGGAAAAGCGCACCGTCGAAGCCCTGAACACCAGCAGAGCAAGCAACGGACCGCCAGCCATAGCCTCCAAGCACACGCTCAAAGGCGTGAAGGGCGTGCTCCACGTGAGGATGGTTGGAGAATTGTACGCCAGCGCGATACTCACAACGCAAACCACGCCCAAAACGGCATTGGCGATGGTCCATGCTTTCTGAAGAGGCGCTCGAGGCGCAAGGGCAAACGAATAAAGCCAGAACATGCCACTCGAGCCCATGAACAACACGCATGCCGCAACCTCGTTAGACAGAGGAGAGCGACCGATTCCATCCACCACGTACAACGCATTGGTGGGCGTTCCAAGATGAGTGGAGGACATCACGAGGCCGACCATCGAAAGAAACAGCGGAATGGAGCACATGTGCTGCAACCTTGCGCGTTCCGCGTCATCGGCAGTCCCCCACATCGCGGCAACCGCAACGATAACGCATGCGCACACGCCAGCAGGGGCCAAAGTGGTGAACACGACAAGGGTCAGTTCCTCCAGAGCCGTTGCGAAGCTTCCCACAGGCACCCCCTAGTTTATCTCTCGAATGTTCGCAAGAGCACCAAGTTGGTTGATGTCGTCCGCGCGATCGTCATACCACTTGGGCTTCACGATTACCAAATTCGGGCTGGTGAGTTCGGGATCCGGCAAAGGCGGTATGGACAGGCACGCATTCGCGCGGCTCTTCAAGTTGCCCGCGTCGCCAAACCCAAGCGCCCTCAGAGGACACGCCTCAACGCAAATCGGACGAAGGCCTTCGGCAACGCGCGAAGAGCAGCCGTCGCACTTAACACTATGGCCAGCCACCCTATCCACCGTAGGGGCGTTGTAGGGACAGGAAAACTCGCAGTATCCGCAGCCGATGCAGCGGGCATGGTCGACGCTCACCAAGCCGTTGTCGTCCTTGTGCATGGCGCCAGTCGGACAAACCCGTATGCAGGCGGGATTGCTGCAGTGGTTGCAAGCTACCGATACGTAGTAGGCAAAGCAGTTCTGAACGAACGTGCCGTCTTCGGCCGCCGTCCACTTGCCACCCGCATACTCGTATACCTGCCGGAAGGAAACATCGGGCGAAAGGTCATGGTAATCCTTACATGCCAGCATACAGGCCTTGCAGCCCGTGCAGCGAGCTCCGTTGAAGGAAAAGCCCTTCTGCGCCATAACGCCTCCTCTCAGCAATCGACCATCACGAGTGTATCCATAAAGAAAACGTGCGACAACCGTCTCCCCCTTGTCTTTCGACTCAAGGCTCATCGGCTGTCGCACGCAGTGGTGGCAAACGCATCATGCGTCTGCCACCGTTTCGATTCGAATGGCTACGAAATCTCGCGCTCGTTCGCCACGATGCCAGCGGTGTCGCCCGCAGGCTTGCCGTTGATCGGGGCGGTGATCACGATGCTCGGCTCAGTGGTGGGCTCGGGCATAGGCGCGATGGCGGAGACGTCGCCATACTTGGCCTTGAGCTCTTCGATGTCGCCGAACTCGAGCGCGCGCAGCGGGCATGCCTCGACGCAAACGGGCTGCTTACCCTGGGCGATAAGGTCGGCGCACATATCGCACCTCACCATGGCGTCGATGGCCTCGTCGTAACGGGGCACGTCGTAGGGGCAAGCCTTGAGGCAGGACTCGCAGTGGATGCACTTCTCGGGATCAACCGACATAGCGCCGGTCTCTTCGCTCTTGGAAATAGCGCCCTGCGGGCAAACCTCCATGCAAACCGGAGATGCGCAGTGGTTGCAGGAAAGGGAGACGTAGTAGGAGAACACATCGTTCTTCCACAGACCGCCCTCGTTGCTCCACGTACCGCCCGTGTACTCGTACACGTTGCGGAAGCCGATCTCGGGAGGCAGGTCGTTCTTGTCTTTGCAGGCCATAGAGCAGGTCTTGCAACCCGTGCACCTCGGGCCGTTGAAATAGAAACCGTACTGGGTCATTGTTCACTCCTCCTTGTTGGCGTTAGGCCAGCTTGACCTCGACCAGATTCGTATGCTGCGGGTTAGCCTTCGCATACGGAGACGGGCGATGGGTAGTCAGCGTGTTGATGCAGCCACCCTTGTCCACCTTGTCACCGAACATGTCGGCGTCATGCCAAGCGCCCTGGCCCATGGCGACGACGCCGGGGAGGATCCTCGGGGTAACCTTCGCGACGATCTCAACGGTGCCGCGATCGTTGTACACCTTGACCTTGTCACCATCGGCGAGGCCGCGAGCCTCGGCGTCGATGGGGTTCATCCACAGCTCCTGCGGGTTGGCCTGCTTGAGGACCTCGATGCAGCCATAGGAGGAGTGAGTGCGAGCCTTGGTGTGGTAGCCGATGAGCTGGAGCGGGTAGGTCTCGGCCAGCGGGTCGGCGTAGCCCTCGACCTCGGGGCAGTACACCGGCAGCGGGTGAATGAGGTCGCCCTCGGCGAGCTCCCAGTCGGCAACGGTGTCCATGAGAGCCTGAGAGTAGATCTCGATCTTGCCAGACGGAGTGTTCAGCGGGTTGGCCTCGGGGTCATCGCGGAAGGCCTTCAGGGCAACATGCTCGCCCTCGGGGCAGTTCTTCTTGTAGAAGCCCTTGGCCATGATCTCCTCGAACGTGGGGGCGTCGGGATCATCCGGCAGAGCCTGAGTCTCGTAAATGTACTGCAGCCAAGCCATCTCGTCGCGACCCTCGGTGAAGGCTTCCTTCTGACCCATCTTGTCGGCGATGTCGGTCAGGACGGAGTACAGCGTGCGGCGCTCGAACTTCGGGGAAGTGACCGCGTCGCCGATGATGTAGTAGGCCATGTTGCCGGCGTACTCGCTCTGGATGATGTTGGGCTGCTCGACCGGCATGAGGTCGGGAAGCAGGATGTCGGCATACTTGGCGGAGTCGGTCATGAAGGTATCCCACAGAACGATAAACTCGCACAGAGACTCGTCGGAGAGGACCTCGTGAGCATGGTTGATATCGCCATGCTGGTTGGTCATGGTGTTGCCAGCGTAGTTCCAGATGAACTTGATGGGCACTTCGAGCTTCTCAACGCCACGGACGCCGTCCTTGGTGCGGGTCATCTCGGCGCCACGCTCGATGGCGTCGGTCCAGGTGAAGCAGGAAATGGAAGCTGCAACGCCATTATCCTCGGAAGGCACGCCGAACCATGCGGGCATGTAGTAGCCGTCGAGGTCGGAGCCGGTGTTGCCGCCGTTGATGCCGACGTTGCCGGTGAGGACGGGCAGCATGCAGATGGCGCGGGCGGTCTGCTCGCCGTTGTGGTGGCGCTGCGGGCCCTTGCCCTGGTAGATGGCGCACGGCTTGGCGGTGCCGATCTCGCGGGCGAGGTCGATGATGACCTGCGTGGCGATGCCGGTGATCGGGGAAGCCCACTCGGGGGTCTTCGGGGTCATGTCGTAGCCGGTACCCAGAATGTAGTCGCAATAGGACTTGCCCTGGCCCTTAAGCTCCTCGGGCATCTGCTCGTCGTCGTAGCCGATGCAGTACTTCGCGAGGAAGTCGTGATCGACCAGGTCCTCGGTGATCAGGACGTACGCAAGAGCGTCAACGAGCGCGGCGTCGGTTCCGGGACGGATGGGGATCCACTGATCGGCGCGAGAAGCAACGGAGTCAGAATAGCGCGGGTCGATGATGATGCACTTCGCCTCGCCGTTCTCCAGAGCATGCATCAGATGATAGGTGGGGCCAGCGCCAGCCTGCTTGGTCTCGCAGCTGTTCTCGCCGAACATGACGACCAGCTTGGAGTTGATGATGTCGGAGTTGCCGTTGGCGGCACGAGTGCCGTAGAGCCAAGGCAGCGCGTTGGAGATCTGCGCCGAGCTGTAAGAGCCATAGCGGTTCAGACGTCCACCGTTCAGGTTCAGGAACCTGGACAGGAAGCCGCCGATGTTGCCGGAGTTAACGCCGGAAGCATACTGAGAGTAAATTGCGGCCGGGCCGTACTGATCGAGAATGCGCTTGTAGTTCTCGACGATGGTGTCGATGGCCTCTTCCCACGTAATCTGCTCGAACTCACCGGAACCGCGCTTGCCAACGCGCTTCATGGGGTAGCTCAGGCGATCGGGGTGATTGATCCAGCGGCGGATGGAACGACCGCGCTGGCATGCGCGAAGCTGATGGTCGCCGTAGACGTCAGAGCCGGTGTTGTCGGACTCGACCCAAACGACCTCGTCGTCGACAACGTGGAACTGCAGGGCGCAACGAGTCTCGCAGTTGACATCGCAGTGACCCCAGCACACCTTCTCCTCAGCAGGCGCGGGGGTGTCCGTGCCACCCTCGGAACTGCATCCGAACAGCGCTCCGCTGCCCACGGCAGCGGCACCAAGTCCGGCCAGTGCCGAACCCTTGACGAAGGTTCGGCGAGACACAGATTTGCTCATGTTTCCTCCTCTTTCCCTCATTGGAACGACGCAGACAACGCAAGAATAGCGCTGTTTGCGCACTTAAAAGGATATTCCCATGCCCTTGGGCGACATGTCACACGTTTCGTGTGACTTAAGGCTCTGACAAGGTTTTTCGATTACCATACGCAGGCAAAAACAGAGAAGGTGCTATTGTTGAAGCCAGTGATTACGGGAAGGGGCAAACTTCGCAAATGAAAGAGCTGGCGAACAGATTTGCGACGTTCATGCGCACTCGAAAGCTGCGTGTCATAGCGTGTTTGGGCTATGCCCTCTTTCTCGCAACGAACGCATCTGTCACCTGGGGCGGATTCTTCCCGTTCCTGCCCGTTGAGTTTCAAACGCCCGCGGTTCTGAACACCTTCTTCATGGCTCAGTCGTTCGCCTTCGCGCTCACCTACTTCGCGAGCGCGGTGGGAGCATACCGGCTTCCCAAGATGGCGAGGCTGTTCTTCGTGAGGATGAACGCCTTGCCGTACGCGTTTGGCTGGATATGCCTCATTGGCGCTCTGTACGCCGAAGACATAGCGATAGCCCTCGTGTTCATCGGCGGCGCGCTCGTAGGAATTGGCACGGCCGGCTTCTTCATGGTATGGCAGCGGCTCTTCGCGGCGAAGAAGGCGACGGAAGGCAACCTTGACCTTATAGTTGCCACCCTGCTGGCTCCCGTGATCTACTTCGCGTTGTACCTTGTCCCCTTGGCGGTTACGTCGCTGCTCATTCCGTTTGTGTTCATGCCGCTGTTTTCACTATGCTCGGTGCTTACCTCGCGCGAGGTCGACCTCGACCAGCCTATGTTTCTTGACCGTCCGAGCAATCATCCGCAGGTTTACCGTACGGCCATCAAGGACTATTGGCGCAGCGCGCTTTCGGTTGGCTCGCTTGCCTTTTCGTGCGGCATCGTGCGTTCTCTCGCGCTCGACACGCCCGAGGTGGGCAACGTTGTCAACGCCGTATCCATGGCTGCGCTCTTTGTCTGTTCGGGTGCGTTGCTTATCGTCTGGAGGTCAAAGCCCCTCCAAGTCAACCTATCGCTTCTGTCCAGGCTGTTCTTCCCCATTTCGATCACCGCGTTCGTCTTGATGCCCATATTGAAGGCACCGTACGCGTCGGTTCTCGCCGCAGGTCTTTACGCTCTCTACGGCTGTTCGCTGGCCATAGTCATGATGCAGTGCGCTCAAGCGTCGCGCGATCGCAGCATCAACCCTGTTTTCATTTACGGCTTCGTCGCCGGAATTGTCTATTTATTCCATGACCTGGGCTTTATCGGAGGCAAGATCGTCGGTGGCACTTCCGTGTTCGGCCTTGACCCCTACTTCTCAACCACTATTCTTTCGCTGTATATGCTCGCCATCATGTTCTTCCTGGAACAGGGAGGTTTCAGAACGGCGTTTTCGCCCGGACACGTGCATGTTGATCGAATCGAGCTGTTTGCGACCGCCGCGAGCACACATCGATCGCGCCCAAGTGCCACCAAAGCTTCCTCGGCTTTGTCGATTGACGCAGAACCTCAAGCAGCAGACTACAGCGATAAGATAGCCAAGCAATGCGCGCTTTTGAGAGCGCATTTCAAACTGTCGGAACGTGAGACGGAGATCGTGGAGGCGCTGGCACGCGGAAGCACGGCGCCGGCAATGGCGAAGACGTTTGGTGTATCCGAAAACACCGTGAAAACGCATATGAAGCGCATTTATTCAAAGCTGGGAATTCACCGTAAGGGGGAACTCATAGATCTCGTCAATTCCTTCGACCCGAAGGCACTGGCGTAGCAAGAGAGGAAGGACATGAGCGTCATGCAGGTAAATGAAAACGTAGCGTTCGTGGGGCACACGCTAGCTCCGCTGTTTCTCAACGACCCCTCAAGGGGCGCCGTTGACGCGCTGATTGCCGCAATGGGAAGCCTTGAGTTGCCGGCGGCAGCCGAGGAGTGGCCGTTCTGCGATAACAACGCTGCTTACGGCGCACTTTCCGCCCTCAAAGAGGGCGCGCAGGGCGGCATCGACGATGAACTCGTTCGAGAATACCGCAGGCTGTTCGTAGGGCCCGGGACGAAGCCCTGCCCTCCGTGGGGTTCCGTGTACACCGACAGCGAATGCGTTATTTTCGGAGAAAGCACGCTGGCGCTGCGCTTCTGGATGCGCCAGCACGGTATCGAGCGTCTGGGCGACGAGGCCACGCCCGAGGATCACATTGGCCTTATGCTCGAGCTTATGGCATGGATCAGCAAGGAAAAGCCCGAGCTGCTGGACGAGTATTTGAGGGAACACCTGCTTACGTGGTCTTCCCACTTCCTGGGTCAGCTTGAGGAGGCAGCGAACCACCCGTTCTACCGAGGACTTGCAAGCATTGCCAAGCTGAGCCTTGAGGGGATTCAGGAAGAACTGAAGCTAGAGGTGACCTACCCGAGGTATTTCAGATAGCGCAGCAGCACTTTCAAACGCAAAGGCTCTCGAATTCGGTCGTTCAACCTGTTCGAAGAGCCTTTCTTGGTGAAGTTGGAGTTAGTTCGTATCCCGCAAGGCACTCCCCTACCCCAGCGGGTTGTCGGTAATGGGGCTGAAGTCGGCGGGGGTTTCGGAGTCGCCTTGATTAGCGGTCACCTCAGCGGGGGCGCCGAAGGAGATCGCGGCCGCGGGTTTCTCATCAGCATCGGCCTTGGGAGTCGCCAGGTGCAGGAGGATGCCCAGCCAGTCCTCGTAGACGGAGGCCACGAGCTCGCCGAAGGCCCCGTAGCTCTCCTCCTTGAACTCGAGCAGGGGCTCGCGGCGGCCCACCGCGCGCAGCATGATGCCCTGGCGAAGGCGGTCCATGTCCTGCTGGTGGAGCACCCACTTGCGGTCGAGGACTTCCAGCAGGGAGCGTCGGGCGATCCCCTCGAAGGCGTCCTCGCCCAAGGCGTCCCGCTTCGCGGCCAGCGCGCGCTCGAGCGCGTCGGCGAGTTCGGCTGCCAGCGCGTCCGGGTCCTCGCCGTGCTCCACGTCGCGGATTGAGAAGGGCTCGCCGCCGGGGCCCGGGAGCTCGAGAGGGCTCGTCCCCGCCATCGAGAACCACCAGCCCTCGAGGGCCCTCATGTTCCAGTCGTCGCTCGGGTCGGACGCCGGGCAGCAGAGTGCCACGGCGGAGTAGGCGTTGTCACGCGCCACCTCGCGCAGGAGAGCAGTCACGTCCTTCTCGCCTTCGAGGATCGCGTTGCGCTCCTTGTAAATCGATAGCCTCTGGCGGTTCATGACGTCGTCGAAGTCGAGCAGGAACTTGCGCTGGTTGAAGTGCGCCGACTCCATCTCTTTCTGCGCGGCGGTGATGACCTTGGACACCGCCACGTCCTCGATGGGCGCGTCGTCGCCCAGCCCGCGCTTCTCCATCATGTCGGATACGGCCTTGAGGCGGTCCCCGCCGAAAGCGACGAGCAGCTCGTCCTCGAGGCTCAGGTAGAACCTCGTCTCGCCGGGGTCTCCCTGGCGGCCGGCGCGCCCGCGCAGCTGGTTGTCGATGCGCCTCGCCTCGAAGCGGGCGGCGCCGATGACGAAGAGGCCGCCCAGCACGCGCGTGGAGTAGCCCTCCCTGTCGGTGACGTAGCGCGCGTGATCCTCGGCGCTCTCCTCCATCCAGTCGAAGGTCTCGCCGTTGTTCCACCTCACGAGGCTCGCGAGGTGGTCCTCCTTGAGCATCCTCCTGTTGCCGCCGAGCAGGATGTCGGTGCCGCGGCCGGCCATGTTGGTGGAGATGGTGACGGCGCCCTCGCG
>JAFSHA010000069.1 GCA_017440565.1 Eggerthellaceae bacterium
AGCCCTTGGGCCCAAATCGCTTCCGCCGATGCCGATCTGCACGACGGTCGTGAAAGCCTCGCCAGCTGCGTTGGCTATCTCACCGTCATGCACTTTTCGCGCGAAGTCGGCGATCCGCTCCTGCTGCTCAACGTAGAACGCGCGCTTGTCGACTCCATCCGCCACAACGGCATCGCCCAGTTGTCCTCGGGTCAGGTGATGCAAAACCAGGCGCTTTTCGCCGGTGTTGACCATGGCGCCGTTGTACAGCTCGGCGAACTTATCAGCCAGTTGCGCTTCGGTCGCCAGGCTTGCCAGCTTCTTCAAAAGCTCATCGTTCACCTGTTTGGCGCCATAGTTGTACGAAAGTCCGCATGCCATGGGTATGGAGTAATCCCGCACCCGTTGCGCGCCTTCCTCGCCTGCCAAAACCGCGCGCAAGTCTACGCGCGTGGAATCGGCCACGAGCTCCCGATATGAATCCAACTGATCGAGGTTTTTCCAGTCTGCCATTCTTACTCCCTTTTAAACGTGCTCGCTGAAGCGTGATGAAACAACGGGGACGAAGGCCGTTGTCTCATCACGCTAAGTGGGACAACTGTCTTACTCCCCGTCATCCCAGGGTGCTATTTTTTCAATTCTTCAATCAAGAGGTTGCGAAGGACTTGGGTGTCGCACTTGCCCTTGAGCTGTTTCATGCAGGCGCCAAACAGGGGGTTCAGGGCCTTTTCGCGACCATCTCGATACGCCTGCGCCGTCTCCGGGTCCGCAGCGATGACGGCGGCAACTACAGCTTCCAAGGCTCCGGTGTCCGACGAGTTCAGAAGTCCTTCTGCCTCGGCGAAGGCGGCCATATCCTCGGGAATGCTTTCGCCTTGCGCATCAAGATCGAACAAGGTTTCAAGCAGGCGCTTACCGTTTGCGTTGCTCACTTTGCCGTCGCCCACCAAGCCGATGAGCTGTCCCAGCGCGCTGCCTGGCACAGGCAGCTCATCCGAAGTCATGCCTCGTTTGTTGAGGACGCCTGCGCAGTTGGTGATGATCCAGTTGGCGGCTTCCTTGGGGGCAGCGCCGGCGGCCATGGCCCCTTCGAAGCAATCACAGAATGCGCGGCTCTGGGTGAGCATGTCGGCGTCGTAGTCGGAGAGGCCAACGCTCTCCACGTAGTGCTCCCTCTTCACCTCGGGGAACTCCGGCAAACTCGCGTGAATGTTGTCGTACCACTCGTCGTCGATGACGATGGGCATGATGTTGGGGTCCGGGAAGTACCGGTAGTCTCCAGCCGTTTCCTTGTTTCGCATGGCGAAGGACTTTCCAGCGTCGTCATTCCATCCACGGGTTTCCTGTACCAGCTCCTCGGTGCCGTTTTCGATGGCGTCGATGTGGCGTGCTGTCTCGTACTCGATGGCTCGCCTGATGGCGGCAATCGAGGCCATGTTCTTCATTTCCGTGCGCACGCCCAGCTCGGTGCTGCCCGCCGGCCGCACCGACAGGTTCACATCGGCGCGCATCGTGCCCTTTTCCATGCGGGCACCCGACACCTTTGCGAACCGCAGCAAGCTGCGCAGGCGCTCGAGGTATGCCACGACCTCGTCGGCGCTGCGCAGGTCCGGTTGGCTCACGATTTCGATCAGCGGCACGCTGGTGCGGTTGAAGTCCACCAGCGAGGTGTATGACCAGTTGTCATGGACCAGCTTGCCGGCGTCTTCTTCCATATGGATTTGCTTGACGCGGATGTCTTTGGGGCCATCTTCAGTCTGGATGGTCACGTACCCATTCACGGCGATGGGCGCAAACCACTGGGTGGTCTGATAGGACGCGGGCAGGTCGGGGTAGTAGTAGCTCTTCTTGTCAAACGTGGTCGTGCGGTTGATGTGGCAGTTGAGCATCATTCCCGCCGTCATGCCCAAGTTGATGACCTGACGATTTGCGACGGGAAGCATGCCGGGCATGCCGCAGCAAGCGGGGCACACGTGGGTGTTGGGCTCGGCGTCGCTGCCGTTCGTACACGAGCAGAAGATTTTGGACTTGGTGGCCAGCTCGACGTGAACCTCAAGGCCGATGACAGTTTCGTAAGCGGTCATGGTTAGGCCTCCTTTCCAGCGCAGTTGGCAGGCGAAAGGGTGTTGGCCATGCGCAACAGGGCGGCATCAGAGAACGCCGGGCCTACCAATTGCACGCCGCCTGCAGCAAGGGCCGGCAAACCGGTGATTGCAGCAGGAGCGGTGAAACGGTTTTCCTCGAACGCGAGATATGGGTTCGTCTCCACGTCGGCGAGGCTGTACGAACGCTTGGCGCAAGCGGGGAGGAGAACCGCAGTTTGCCCCGCGCCTTCATTCGCAAACTCCTTCGCAAATGCCTCGGAAATGAGGCGGCGGATCCGAAGAGCCTTGTCGTAGCAGCGATCGTAGTTGTCTGCAGCAAGCACCTCGGAGCCGTAGAGGACGGCGGTCTTGGTGAGGATGCCGAAAGCTTCTGTGCGAGACTTGGTGTAAAGCTCGCCGATAGTCGTGTACTTCTGTGTGTGGTAGCCGTATTTCATGCCCTCGAAGCGGTTCTCGTTGTTGCAGAGCTCTGCGCACATGAG
>JAFSHA010000070.1 GCA_017440565.1 Eggerthellaceae bacterium
GGATGCGCTTTGGCGTCCCGGCGCTGGTCATCGTCATCCTGGTCATGGGTTGGATGCCCATCATCAAGGTGTGGTTCGGCTTAGGCTAGCGTCACCGCTTTGACGTGCTGATTCTTGAGGGCCCGTGGCAACAGCTGCGGGCCTTCTTTATGAGGACGGTGCTTTCGGGCGTGGCGTCAGGCTGGGCCTAGTCGCCTAGAAGGTCGATGAGGTCCTCGCGGGTGAGCGAGGCGAGGCTGGTGCTGCCCGAGGCGCCGATGATCTGGTCGGCCAGATCGGTTTTGGCCTGCTGCAGGTGCAGGATGCGCTCTTCTATGCTGCCCTTGGCTATGACGCGGTAGACGGAGACGTCGCGCTCTTGCCCGATGCGGTGCGCGCGATCGGTGGCTTGGTTCTGCGCGGCTGCGTTCCACCACGGGTCGGCGTGGATGACAACCGAGGCGCCGATGAGGTTGAGGCCCGTTCCGCCCGCCTTGAGCGAGACGAGGAACACCGGCGTGTCGTCGGCGTTGAAGGCGTTTACCAGATCGAGCCGCTTTTGCTTGGGGGTGGCGCCGGTGATGGTGAAGTAGCTCACGCCCCGCTGGTCAAGCGCCTCGGCGATGCGGTCGAGGTAGCTGGTGAACTGCGAGAACACAAGCGCCTTGCGCCCTGCCTCCATTGCCTGGGTCACCAGCTCCATGATGGCGTCCATCTTGGCGGCGGGCCCTCGGTAGTTTTCGTACAGAAGCGCCGGGTCGCAGCAGATCTGCCGCAGCTTCGTGAGCTCGGCAAGCACCTCCACCTTGTTGAGGGTATCCTTGGGCGCCGCCATGCCGCGGCGGCCCTTCTGGCTTCGCTTCTTCTGCTCGGCCAGCTCGGTTCGCAGGCGCTGCTCATGCGCGGCGTAAAGCTTGCGCTGCTCGCCGACGAGAGGCACGTATACGGAGCTTTCGAGCTTTTCCGGCAGGTCGGGCAGCACGTCGTCCTTCAGGCGGCGCAATACGAAGGGGCCCACCAGTGACTGCAGGCGCCGGCTGGTTGCTTCGTCACCGCCAATGACGGAGGCCTCGTATCGCTCGCGGAAGCGCGCGTAGCTGCCCAGAAGCCCCGGCATGAGGAAGTCGAAGATGCTCCAAAGCTCTGAGAGGCGGTTTTCGATGGGGGTGCCGGTGAGGGCGAAGCGGTGGCGCGCGGGGATGCGCTTGATGGCGCGCGTGGTGAGAGTGGCGTGGTTTTTGATGTACTGCGCTTCGTCCAGTACGCAGAACAGATAGCTTTGACGCTCGAACTCCTTCACGTCGATGCGCGCGAGGTCATAGGAGGTGACGAACACGTCGACGCCTTCCTCCGAGCGAATGAGGGCACGCTCGCGTTTGGGGCCGACGACGGCGCGCACGGAAAGCTGCGGGGCGAAGCGTTCGAATTCGGCCAACCAGTTGTATACGAGCGAGGCGGGGCACACGATGAGTGAGGGCAGCGCGCTTTCGCCGTCTTTGCCGGGCGCGGTGTGACGTGCGGCCAGAAGGCTGATGAGCTGGACCGATTTGCCCAGACCCATCTCATCGGCCAAGATGCCGCCAAACCCTAAGTCGGTAAGCGCCGAAAGCCAGCGGAACCCTTCGACTTGGTAGGGACGTAGCACGCCCTCAAGGCTTTCGGGAACGCGGTAGGAGCTTTGGTCTATTTCGCGGAACTGATTGACGTAGCGCACGAACGAGCCGTCGCGCCGCGCGTCGCCAAGTTCTTGGTCGAGGTAGAAGGCCCGGTAGGTGGGCAGCTCGATGTGCCCGCTTGTCAGCTCTTTGGCGGAAAGCCCCAGGTCTTCGGCCAACTGGTCAAGCTGGGCGAGGCTGTATTCCTCGAAGTTCACGAAAGCCCCGCTTCTCAGGCGGTGGAACTTCTTGCGTTTGCGGTAGCTGGCAAGCATCGCGGTGACCTCGGCCATGTCGACATCTTCGGAGGAGATGTCGAGGTTGATGAGGTTTCCCACGATGGACAGGCCGATGGTGGTACGCGGTTTGGCGGTGGTGAGCAGGCGGTCGAAGGCTGGCGTGGTGAGCACTTCCCCTACGGCCTGGAAGGCTGCCACGCCGCCGAACAAAAGGCGCGCGACGGCTTCGTCGTCGTGGATGGAGATGGTCGAGTCTTCGTAGAAGTGCTCGCGAATAAGCGCGAGTGCGCCCTCTTCGGCGGCTTCGTCGCGCTGTGCGGAGGGGGCGTTACCCTCATTTGCGGCGGGGACGTAGCTGGGCGGCATGCTGAGAATCGCCTCGGCCGAGCCGTAGCGAGCCTTCGCGATCAGTTCTATGGCTTGGTCGTTTCGATCGAAATAGAAGGCCAGCTTGCACTCGACGGGGCGGAAGCGGTCGAGGTGCTCGGGGGCGCTGACCCGCATCTGCCCCTCGAGCACGGGAAGAAGCGTGGCGCAGAACTGGGGCAAGTCGGCGGCGGCAATGTAGAGGCGATCTTCGTTTGAGCGCAAGACGCTGCGCAGGAAATCGGCGCTGCCGGCGAAAGCGGGCGTGCAGCGGTGCAGCTTGCCTCCGTACATGACGTACATGCGCTGCCCGTCGGCGGCAAAGACTATGTCGTCGGCGCGCTCGATAAGGTAGCCGTCGTCCTCGGCGCGCACGAGGGAAAGGCCTATGGGAGGGTCGCCCTCGACGATGCGCAGGTTGGCGCGGGCGGGTACGCTGGGATCGGCGCCCTCGAAGTCAACCGTCTGGGCTCCCAGGATGTCGAAGAGCATGACGGCTTCGGCTTCGGTGAGGTTGATCTTGCGTCCGACCGCGCTGCCGGCGTGCGAGAGGCGCGCGTACGGCAGGTGATAAGACGAGTAATGGCCGGTGAAGCTGTCGTTCTGTTCGCGGCTGGCGACGGCGCGGTCGAGAAAGCGCGCGATTTCGCGCGAGGTGGCGTCGAAGGCGTCGAGGACGTGCGTGAACGCAAGCTTCTTTCCGTAGGTGACGAACTGCCCGCCTCTCAGCTGCTCGACGAACTCGCCGATGCTTTTCATCACGTAGGAGCCCTTCGGCCCCGCCACCTTGAAGTGAGCCGACCATTCCTCGAAGCCGTAGCAGATGGTGGGCTCGAGGCGGATGGCGCCGTGCGCGCCCTCTTTCGCGGTGCGTTCGATGCGCTGCATGAATTCTTTGATGCTGGTTGACGTCTCGGGCGTGCGGTGCTCTCGGTAGTTGAAGAACGAGTGCGGCGTGCGGGAGAAGGTGAGCGCCAGCGCCACGCCGTGCTTGCATATCCCGTCGTACTTGAGAGATGCGGGGCAGGTGCACGAATAGTCTATGACGACGCCATTGTCCTCGTCGACGAGCACGCGCGTGCGATAGCGGTCCTGCCAGCCGTTGCTCGAGGCGACGAATGCCGAAACCTCGGTCCAGCGACTGCCATAATGGCATTGCTTCGTGAGGAAATTTTTCGGATTATCGGCGATCTGCATGCCGCGCTGGAGGGTGCGCGGCGGACATAGGTAGGCAAGTTGGCTTTCGTCGAGCATGGCCTCCTCCTTTCGCGGCTAGGTGCCTTGTGGGCAGAAAAGGCCATAGTACCACGTTGGATGCATGCATGGGCGGCAGGCCCGCGCGTTGCGAAAAGGCGAACGAATAATACGGATTATCTTTAGCCCAATGTGCGAGAGTGTCCCCTGCGTGGTACGCGTGGGGTTTTGCACATGGGCTACAATGACTCAAGCACGTTACCTGTGAAGCGCGAGGTGGTTTTGTGGCCCTTACTTGGATAGATGTTAGCAGCGTCGATGCGGCGTATGATGCTGCCGCCTCGGCTTGCGTGCGCTCTCTTGAGCAGGGGCGCAGACCCTTGGTAGTGGTGCCGGCGTTCGATGACGTCGCGCCTGCCCAGAAAGCGCTTTCCCGCAGGGGCGCGGCATTTGGCGTGGGCGTCGGGTCCTATGCTAGCTGGCTGGATGACTTGTGGGAGCTGTTTGGCGATGGTCGCAGCGTGGTCGCCTCTGCCGAAAGGCTTGCCCGCTGCGCCGAGCTTTTGCAGGATTCGTCCGTCCTCATGTCGAGTGGGGGCATGGCTCGCCTTCTTGCCGACGTCGTCGCGCAAGCCCTGCCACAAGTGCGCACCGCAAGCGGGGAAGGGCTTTCCGTTAACGAACTTGCCCTCATCGAGCTCGCCCGCGCTTACGGCGAAAGTCTTGAAACAGGTTGCCTGGTCGAACGCTGCGATGCCGTTTGCCTTCTTCCGGTTGCAGCATGGGAAACGTATGACGTGCTGGCCCTTGGCTTCGATTCGGGTGAGCTTACCCCGCATCAGGCGATCGCTTTCGAGAAAGCCGATGCGCGTCTGTTCTCGAATGAGCGCCGGGTTGTGTGCTTTGGGGGCAAGCCGCGCTCCCCCGAATTGGGAAGCTTGCTTGCCGCTCTGTACCATCCCGACCACGAAGCTCCCGTTAGCGCAACGGGAGCCCTCCGCTTCGCCTTTCCGTCTGGCAAAGGTGCTGAGCCTCGCATGTTGGTTGAACTGGCGGAAGGCTTGTGCGAGCAGTATTCGGGTCAGCGTGTCGTGCTGGCGTCGACACACCCTTACGGGCTTTTCGTCGACCTTGTGCATGAGGGCTCGCTTGCTCAGATGGGCTTTCGCTATGAGGGGCCGGTTCCGTTCGCTCAAGTCGATGCGGGGCGCCTGCTCCTTCAGATGGCCGATGCCGTGGGCCTTTGGGAAGGTGCGCCGGCGAACGTGCGTGCCGCGGCCGACCTTGTCCTTAATCCGTTGGTGGGGATGAAACCGGGCCGTGCTTTCTCCCTTGCCGGGAAGTGGCGCGGGAACAGGCTTCTGACCTCGGAGGAGCTTGCGTCATCGCTTGCGCAAGACCTTCCGAAGGGCTTGGCGCCGATGGTTGGGGCCATACGTGCGGGAAACGTTCCCGAGGCCTTGGTTTCGCTTACGAAGTTCGTCTCGTCGCGCACGCATCTGCCCAAGGCATATCTTGCTCTGCAGCTCTCTGTTTTGGCTAAGGCGCGCGAGTTGGCGCTTGAGGCGCAGGGGCGCAAAGTGGGCGCACGCCTTCTGCTTGACTTGATCGAGGGATTATCGGCGGGGGTCGCGCTAAAGGCCGAGGGGGCTTCGGGCTGCGCTTGCGTGGAAGTCATGTCGCTTGAGGGCGCGGCGCGCCTTGAGCCTGTAAGCTGTGCTGCCTTGGTGGTGTGCGAGATGAATTCGAGCGAGCGCCCGGTGCGCGCCGAAGAAAGCGCGTTACGCACGCTTTTGGCCAAGCTTGGCATACCCTGCGAATCGGATGCGCTTGCGCGGGTGCGCCGTACGTTCTACGATACCGCCTCCGCCGTTTGCGAGACGTTGGTTCTCGAACGCGCCCTGCACGCCGGTGACGCAGAGCCCCAGTACCCTGCCACGCTGTTCGAGGAGGTCGTTGACTGCTATCGAGCCCTTGAAGACGTGGGCGGCAGCTTGCAGCCCGAGGAGCTTGTCGAGCCCTACGCCGTGACGCGTGACCTCATGCCCTTCGTCGTACGGCTTTCCGAGGCCGACTTCGTGCGTGCGGCCGTTGGTGGAAAAGGGCAAAAGACGGCCTTTGTTGACGAACTGCCGCCTTCGGGGGTCGTTTCGGAGGCATCTTCCCAGCTTATCGTCTTGCCTCGCAGCCTTGAGCGAGCCAAACAGCCGGGGCTCGACCTTTCCCCCTCCGCTATCGAAAGCTACCTGGAGTGTCCGCATCGTTGGTTCGCCCAGCGGCGTTTGTCGCTTGACACCCCCGACGAGGGTTTCGGGGGGCTCGAGCGCGGGACGTTCGTGCACGACGTGCTGGAGGCGTTTTACCTACGCCTCAAAGAAGGCGGTCACGCTCGGGTGACTGCCGAAAACGTCAGGGATGCGTGTGCCCTGCTCGATCAGGTTTTCGATGAAAGGCTTGACCGTCAGTTCGAGAAAGAACCGGGCCGACGCTACGTTTTCGCATCGCGTTGGGAAGAGGAGCGCCTGGCGGTCATCAAGCGCAAGCTGGCGGCTTACGTTGCCTCCGAGCCTGCGTTTCTGCCGGGGTTTGCGCCGTCGTACTTCGAGCTTAACTTCGGCGTTGCGCAAACCTGTCCGTACGCGGGCCATCGCCTCAACGGCACCATCGACCGCATCGACGTTGACGCGAAGGGCAACGCCGTCGTCATCGACTACAAAACGTCGCTTTCCAAAGAGTTTGACGCCCATGAGAAAGAGTCTGATTTCAGCGAGGGCCTGCCCCTGCCGCGCAAGATGCAGGCGCTCGTGTATGCGAAGGTGGCGCGTGACGGCGTGGGTTTTGACTTGGATGGTGGGCCGGCTATCAAAAAGGTGGTGGGCGCGCTGTACGTGAACCCGTTGACTGGCGAGGTGCGCGGTGCGTATGACGCGCACGTGTTGGGGCCTGAGTGCATTCCCGGCATCAATGCATCGCGCGCAGCGGTACCGTTTGGGCGCGTTTCCAGCTTCGACGAGTTCCTCGATGAAGCCGAGCGCGTTCTCGAGCGGCGCCTAGTGGGCCTTGTCGTCGGCGACATTCGCCCGAACCCCTACGGCAGGGACGTATGCTCGTACTGCCCGTCCATGCTTTGCGAGAGGAGGCTTGCGTGAATCTCGATGCCATGAGGCTTACCGATGCTCAGCGTGAGAGCATCGCCCATGTAAACGGCCCGCTTCTGTTGTGCGCGGGAGCCGGATCGGGTAAAACATTTACCTTGCAGCAGCGCATAGCCTACGCTCTCTCTCCCGAGAGCGGTCCTGCGGTTGGCAGCATCGACGAGATACTGGCCATCACGTTTACCGACAAGGCTGCCTCCGAGATTAAAAGCCGCGTGCGCAGCGCCCTTCGTTCTGAGGGCATGGTCGATCAGGCTTTGCGCGTCGACTCGGCGTGGATATCGACCATTCACGGCATGTGCGGGCGCATCCTGCGCGAGCATGCTCTTGAGCTGGGCCTTGACCCTGGCTTTCGCATGCTCGACGCCGATCGGGAGTCCGAGCTTCGAACTGGTGCCATCTCGACGGTGCTCGCGCGCTGCGACGAGGAAGGCGGGCGCTTCGATGCGCTGTTCGCGGAATACGGGGCAGCTGGTTCGACCAAGTCGGTTTCGACGTTGGTGAACTGCCTTCTCACGCAGGCGTCGTCGCTTTCAGGCGGGCTGGACGCCATCGAGTTCCTGCCTGCTTCTCCTGCCTCTCCCGTCGTGATGGCCTCCAAGATCCTCGATGCCTGCGAGGACGCCCTAGTGTGCCAACCCACCGATGCGCAGCGCGCGGCGTTGGAGTACACCGCCGGCCTCATGTGCGACTTCCTCGAGGGCGACGCCGTGGCGAAGGGGAAGCGCTCGCAGGCGGCGTGGGAGGACCTCGAGCGCGTCCTCTGCCTGGCCGAGCGCCCCAACCTAAGCGGGAAGAAGGCCAAGGAGGCCATCCGCGTCATGCTCACCGCCCTCGACGAGGCCTTCCTCGAACTCAACCTGGCGCGCGGGGGCGCCTTCGCCGTGCAGCTCAAGGAGCTCGCGTACCTGGTCGACGCCGAGTACGCGCGACTCAAGGCACAGGAGCGGGCCATCGACATGGGAGACATGCTGCGCCTGGCCCTGCGCGCCCTCGACGAGCATCCCTCGATCGCCAAGCAGTACCGCGAGCGCTTCAAGCTGATCATGGTGGACGAATTCCAGGACACCAACCAACTGCAGATCGACATGATCGAGCGCATTTGCGGGCAGGCGAAGCCCAACCTGTGCACCGTGGGGGACTCCCAGCAAAGCATCTACCGCTTCTTGGGCGCCGATGTGAACGTGTACATGAAGCACAAGCGCGACATGGCTTCGGCCGAGGTGGGGGCGAAATGCCTCGAGCTAAGCAAGAACTTCCGCAGTCATGCCGATGTGTTGGCCTTCGTTCGCCGCGTGTGCGCCCGCCCGGGCTTCTTCGTCGAGAAGTTCCTCGATCTCGAGCCGGGTCGCGACGAAGACGCGGTGCGCAGGAAGGGAAAACACTTCAAGGGGGCCGGCCCCCGCATAAGCGTCCAGTTCACCACGTACAGTCAGAAGGGCGCCGGGAAGGCGGCGGCGAAGCGCTGCGAGGCCGAGGGCGTAGCACGCTGGTTTTCCGAGCTGCGCGAGGCTGGGCACGGCCCGGGCGAGATGGTGGTGCTCTTGGGCGCCACCACGCATGCCGACGTATACGCGCAGGCCCTGCGCGACGCGGGGTTTTCCTGCGTGGTTGCCGGAGGGTCGGGCTTTTACGCCGCGCCCGAGGTAAAGCTGGTGGCGCGTGCTTTGCGGGCTTTAGCCAATCCGCGTGACACCGAGGCCGCATACGCGCTGCTTTCAAGCGAGATCCTCTCCCTTTCCGCCGATGATCTTTTGCTGCTGGCGACGCGCTGGCCTTCCGAGGGCCATGAGGCGGATGTGCCCAAACGCTGCGAGTTGTACGAGAAGCTTGTTTCTGAAAAGGAAATCGAGGGGGCATCGCCTCGTCTTGAGTTTGCGCGCCAGGTGCTTGTGCGTGCATGGCGAAGCCTTGGAAAGGCGGCGCCTTCACGCGTGCTGCGGGGCTTGCTCGTCGATTCCGGCTACCTTTCGCGCAAAAGCCACGAAGGGGCCGACGGGCAGGCGCAGGTGGCAAACGTTCTCAAGGCCGTGCGCATCATCGAGGGCATTGAGGAGCAAGCGGGCTTTGACATGGCGCTCGTCGCGCGTAAATTCGAGGGGCTTTCCGCCGAGAAGGAGAAGTTAGGGGCCCTGGCGGGCGACGCTTCCGATTCTGTGCGCATCATGACGGTGCACTCGTCGAAGGGGCTCGAGTTTCCCATCGTGGCCGTTGCGGACTGCTACTCGGTTGCCGAGAAGGGCGAACGCCTCGAGATGATGGTTGCCGACGGTCGGGCGTGGGCGTCGCTCATGCCCTCTGAAAGCGAGGTTGCGTCAACGGTTCCCGCCGCCCATCATTTCCTCAAGCGCATGCTTGATTCGGCCGACGAGATGGGGGAGGCCTTCGCTTTCGAGCTTTCGCGTGGAACCGACGGCGAAAGCCGTGTCGGCGTCTTGCGCACGCGCCCTTCGGCGGCCGAGCTGAAGGCGGCCCTGATGGCGTACCGCTTCGAGGAGGCCCTTCATGAGAAGCGCCGCCTGTTCTACGTTGCCGCCACGCGGGCAAGCGAGGCCATGATGGTCGCCTGCACCGCGAGGGTGGGCAAAGACAGTCTTGCCCTCGAGCCCGTTCAAGAAGACGTGGCGTCGGCTTTGTTTGGCGTCTCCGGCCTGCCCGAAGGCGACTGCATCATCGAGTACGAAGACGGTTATCGCAGCGAACCTGGGGGTCGGGTAAGCACGCGGTTGTGGCCGCTTGCCTTCACGCGCATCGACGCCGACGCATGCGTGCGGCTTGAGCAGGATCCCGAGAGCTCCGAGCAAGAGGATTTCCCATTGAAGGCAGCCGAGGAGGGAAGGAAGGTGGCCTATCCTCTGCTCTCCGAGCCCGTTGAGCGAGACTTGAAGGTGGTCGAAGACCGGGCCTGCGGCCTCTTTTCGTATACGTCCATAAGTGCGATGGAGAAGGCGGTGCCCATGCGTCGCCAAGCGGACGAGGGGGTTCGCCTGCCTGTCGACGCCGACAAGGCAACCGATTTTGGCATTGCCTTTCACCGCTTGGCGCAGCTTGACGCATTGGCGGGGGAGGAGGTTGCTCGCGCGGCAATCGGGCGTACGGCTCGCCTGTTCGGTTTGGGGGATGAGGCGCGTCTGGCCGCTGCGCTTGAGCTTTGGCTTGCAAGCGAGGTGCGTACGCGCGCTCGCCTGTATGCGCACGTGATTCCCGAGCTGCCCTTCTGCGTGGCCGCCGAGGGTCCGGTTTGGCTGGAAGGCTGCATAGGCGCCGCTGATGCCTTGCCTGCGGGTGAGGGTTTAACGCATTTCGAGGGCGCCATCGACCTGTTCTGCTCAGACGACATGGCTGGAAGTGGCGGTAGGGCGTTCATCGTCGATTATAAGACGGGTGGCTCTCCCGCCGAAACACCCGAGGAGTTGTATGAGAAGCACCTTCTGCAGGCGCAAAGCTATGCCTATGCTGCCAAGGAGGCTGGTTTCGTCGAAGTTGAGCTCGCTTTCGTGCGCGTCGAGCAGCCCGACCCTGAAAACCCCGGCCAGCCCCAGGTGGTGACGTATCGGTTTTAGTCGTTGTGGTTGGCCGCAAGGGGGCGCTTCGTGCCTCCCTGCGGCTTTCCGTGCTTTCCAGTTTGCGCCGCTCGGGAAGTTTTGATGTAACGCTTGCGCTCTTCCCTCGTCTGCGCGTGCCACATAGGCTAAGATTACCTCGTTACAAGGATTTTCCTTGCTGGTTTCGTGTGCCGTGCGAGCATCTTCGCCGAGTGCGCGGGCCGTATTCGAGTTTTGCATCTCGGCGTCTTGCTGGGTGCAAGCGTAAGAGAGAAGCACGGAAGTGCCTGCACTAAGGAGAACAAGGTGACCGAACAAGTCAAGCGCGTGTACGCATTCGGTAAGAACGCAGAGGGCGTTAACGCCACCGAGGGCAACAAGGACATGAAGTACGTCCTGGGCGGCAAGGGCGCGAACCTCGCCGAGATGGCCAATATCGGCCTTCCCGTGCCTCCTGGATTTACCATTACCTGCCAGACCTGCATGGAGTACTCCAATGCGGGCAACACCTGGCCCGAGGGCGCGCTCGATGAGATTGCCGCTTACCGTGCCGACCTCGAGGAACGCATGGGCAAGAAGATCGGCGACTCCGAGGATCCGCTGCTTGTTTCCGTTCGCTCGGGTGCCCCCATGTCCATGCCGGGCATGATGGACACCGTCCTCAAC